>NZ_JAWODO010000013.1:0-25281 GCF_046483245.1 Desulfosalsimonas sp.
CGTCTTATCTTGATCTGGCCACAGGACTTCGTCCTTTGAGCTTTGGTCTGGTCATCGTGTTATTTCTGATGTTTGAGCCGCGCGGAATCGCCAACTGGTGGCGGATCCTGCGCTCTTATGTAAAACTGTGGCCGTTTAGGTATTGATTTTCGGCCCAGGGCTTCCGGGGCCTTTCCGGGAGCCGATTCAAACAAGTCAAATCAAGGAGGGGGAAATGAAAACGAACAAAATCAGCATATGGTTGATTGTTTCAGCTGTGGCTTTGATGCTGGCCGTGCCCGGGTCTTCCATGGCAGGGGAGGTTTACAAGACCGCGCTTTCACTTGCCATAACCGGTCCTACCTCTGATGCGGGAAATCCGTATTCAAAAGGCACAGAAGACTATTTCAAGTATGTCAATGACATGGGTCTTCTCGGAGACGATGAGATCGAGTGCAAGATCCGGGATGACAAGTATGAAACAGCGATCACCAAGAGAAATTTTGAGGAATTTTTGGATTGGGGCATCGACTTTTATCTCAATTATTCAACCGGCAGCACTCTGGCGTTAAAGCGTGACTTTGACGAGGTTGAAATGCCTACCCTTCCGGCCTCATATCACGCGGGCAACATAAAGGGTTCTGATTATATTTTCCTGCCGATTGCATCGTATTCCGCCCAGAACATCGGTCTGGCCGAGTATGTGGTGGATCATCATGAAGGCGGAACACCCAAGGTGGCCATGTATGTTCATCCCTCCGCCTTCGGCCGGGAGCCGGTAAAAGATGTCGAAAAAGCAATTGAGGCGGGCCTGGACATAGAGCTGGTTGAGATGGTGGAACACGGAGAGGGCCTGGATGTCTCTGGCACGCTTCAGCGGTGGAGATCCAAAGGGGTTCAGTATGTAATAAGTCAGACTGTTCAGTCTCCGGTGGCTACGTTGCTCAAGGGCGCCAGCCGCATGGGACTTGTTGCCGAAAGCTTTGGCCAGAAAGGAAAAATGACGTTTATGGGCGCGCATTACACCGGCGGCAATGACCTGGTGGCCCTGGCGGGTGATGCTGCTGAAAATTATTACTGGACCACCTCCTTTATCAGCACCAGCGAGCCGAGTGCAGGTGCTGAGGCCCAGCTTGCGCTGGCCGAGAAATACGGCAGGGATGAAAAGGCTGCCAATTCCCATAATTATGCAGCAGGCATACTTGTGGCAGAGATTACCACGGAGGTGATCAAGCGTGCCAAGGCCAAGGGAAAAGAAATCAACAAGGAGAACCTTTACGAGGAGCTGCTGGGGATGAACGGTATGAACGCCTTTTATTCCCAGACCGCGGTGGGTCCGGTGACCTATTCGGAAGATGATCACCAGGGAGTTGATACGCTTCAGCTCTATGTAGTAAGAGACGGGGAGTTCCGTGCAGAGGGCAAACCGTTTATCCCGGAATATACCGGCAAGATCGAGTAATGCAAAGTAATATTGCAAAGGGGGCGGGCGCGCTATTCATTTCCGCCCCGCCCCCCGTTTTTTCAAACGCATCAAATGCGGGTGTAAATTCTAATGGAGACAAAAGAAAACGGTCATCTGCTGGAAGTAAACAATATCGAGGTCGTATACCATGATATTGTGCAGGTGCTAAGAGGGGTCAGCCTGAAGGTTGCCGAAGGAGGCATTGTCTCACTGCTCGGCACCAACGGGGCGGGCAAGACAACCACGCTGCGGGCTATAAGCGGGCTTCTGAAGCCTGAAAACGGGTTCATAAGAGACGGATATATCAAATTCCGGGGAAAGGATATCACAAACCACCTGGGCACTGAAGTGGTTAAACTCGGGGCGGTTATGGTGCCTGAAGAACGCAGGGTTTTCAAGCACCTCACGGTTGACGAGAATATCTGGGCAGGATCTATTACCCGCAAAGACGGGGCGCAGAAAATCCGTGAAGACCATGAGCTGATGTACCGGCATTTTCCCAGGCTGGCCAATATTCCCAACAGGCTTGCCGGATACTGCTCCGGCGGTGAGCAGCAGATGATTGTTATCGCAAGGGCCCTGATGGCGGCCCCCAAGGTACTGATGCTCGATGAGCCCTCGCTGGGCCTGGCTCCGCTTCTGGTAAAGGAGATTTTTGAAAACATTGCCGAAATTAACAGGGAATTGAATACCACCATTCTTCTGGTGGAGCAGAATGCCAAGATCGCCCTGGAAATATCACAGTATGCCTACATAATGGAAACCGGCAGGGTCGTGCTGGAGGGGCCGTCCAGGGAACTGAAAAATAATCCGGATGTCAGGGAATTCTACATGGGGCTGACACAGGCGGGAGGCCGCAAATCGTTTAAGGAAGTCAAGGCTTATAAACGGCGAAAACGATGGATGTAAAAAAGGGAAGTACTGATGAAAATACTGGTCGGCTACAACCGCACAAAAGCCTCGGCCAATGCCCTGTCTCTTGCCCGGGAGCATGCCCTGTTTTTCAATGCCCGGGTTGTGATTGTCACTTCCATGGAAGGCGGTTCGGGCGAGAGCTTTGAGCAGATCGCCAGTGTGGACAAGAGCCTGAATGAGGCCGGGCGGTTTATGAAGGAAAAGGGAGTGGAATGCAAGACGCAACAGCTTGCCCGCGGGATGACCCCGGGCGAGGATCTGGTGCGCTTTGCCGCGGAAAACGAAATCGACCTGATATTTGTGGGGGTCAGGAAAAAATCCCGGACCCAGAAGATCATTCTGGGCTCCACCGCGCAGTTCATTATTTTAAAGGCTCCGTGCCCCGTGACTACGGTGAAATAGATTTTTTGGCCGTATACAACAGAATTTGACCGGGAATACAGCAATGAAACTTTACGATTTTACGTTCTATGATCAGATCACGCGAAATGCCGCGGCCTTTCCGAATGCCGGGGCTTGGTACGAGGTTGACACCGGCATGATGTTCACATTCCGGGATATAAAAACCCGTGTGGACAGTCTTTGCTCCGGACTGAAGGCCGCGGGGTTGGAAAAAGGCGACCGGCTGGGGGTGCTCGGAAAAAACAGCATTGAGTTTTTTTTGCTCTTTGGTGCCGCGGCAGCTGCCGGGGCGGTTATGCTTCCGATAAACTGGCGGCTGAGCGCAGACGAGATCTGCTATAACTTAAATGATTGCTCGCCCAAGCTCATGTTCGCGGACGCAGAGTTCCAGGATATGCTCAAGGATCGCCTGATGGATCTGCCTTCGCTGCAGCAGTGCTACAACTTAAAGTCCGATGCCGGGGGATTCGGAACCCTATCCTCCCTTGCAGAGGGCGGAAACAATGCTGCGCCCGGAGATACAGGCAGCCGGGACGGATTTGTGATCATACATACCGCCGCGGTGGCCGGCCGGCCCAGGGGCGCGCTTCTGAGCCATGAAAACCTGCTTTGCGCCGGTCTTCACTTGGACTATTATTTTGCCCTGTCTGAAAAGGACGTGCACTTAAGCCTTTTGCCGCTGTTTCACGTAGCCGGTCTTTTCATGGCAGTGGCCGCGTTTCAGGCGGGCGCGCTGAACGTGAACATGAGCCGGTTTGATGCAGGCAGGGCCGCAGGGTTGACAGAAAAGTTTGGTGCCTCCCTGTTCTTTGATTTTCCGCCGATCCTCTCATCGTTTTTAAAGGCCGCAGCAGAGGAGAACCGGGATATTTCATCGCTCCGGTCCGTGGTTGGCCTGGCAGCAGCCGAAGACATCGAGAAGTATCAGCAAATGACAGGAGGTACTTATTACTGTATGTACGGCCAGACCGAAACTTCACTGCTGGCAACCATCGGGCCTTACAACGACGCTCCGGGATCAGCCGGAAAGCCGGTGGTACTGGCAGACGTGCGCACGGTGGACGACTCCGGCGGGTTTTTGCCCCCGGGCGAATCCGGCGAGATTGTCATCAAGGGCCCCCTGGTGTTTCAGGGCTACTGGAATCTGCCCGAAGACAACGCGCATACATTCCGCAACGGCTGGCATCATACCGGAGACACGGGGCGTTTTGATGAAAACGGGTTTTTGTTTTATACCGGCCGCATGGCGGAAAAGGAGCTGATCAAGCCCGGAGGCGAAAATGTTTATCCGGCGGAAGTGGAAAAGGTGATTCTGGAGCATCCGGCAGTGGATATGGCGGTGGTTTTCGGTGTGCCGGATCCCAAATGGAAAGAGGGGATCAAGGCGGTGTGCCGGCTTAAACCCGGGGCCAGTCTGGCGGCAGAGGAACTCATCGAGTTTGTGGGCAGGCGCATTGCCCGTTACAAAAAACCCCATTATGTTGAAGTGGTCACTGATTTTCCGGTCATATCAGACGGCAGTCCGGACCGGGAAAAAATCAAGGCCCGTTATTCCGGGTCCGGCTGATTTTTGTTCTTGTTGTTGCCGGCTTGGTTTTCGGGGGGATCAAAGGGCATGTGGATGTCGACCTCCCCGGAGTATCCGCGCTTGATTTTGGCATGGGGATAGCGTTTTTCAAAAACATGGACCATGGCCTTGTTTTCGCTGAGCACGGTTGCGGTAAAGGCCGTGTATTTGTTTTCCCGGGCGATTTTTTCCAGCAGGGCCAGCATGTAGCTGCCGATGCCCTGGCCCTGGTATTCCTCCTTGACCACGAAAGCCACTTCCGCCACTTCATCTTCGGCCTGGCCATAGGAGCCGATGGCAATGATTTCCCTGTGCTTGCCCCGCTGGATCATGCCGATGATGGTCATGTTCTGGTGATAGTCCACAGAGGCCCATTGTTTTTGCAGCATTTCCCGGGAAAAGATCTTGCGGCGGTAAAAAAAGCGGTAAAACACCGTGCTTTCCTGGAGCGAATAATAGAAATTGCGGGTGGCAAACTCATCAGATGGTAAAAGCGGCCGGAATTCCACGGTTTTTCCACTTTCCAGATCCAGGTGGTCTTTGTAGTCTTCCAGAAACATCAGATCCTGCTTGCTGGGCGGGATTTGGTCGCCGAAGATGTAGTGCCGCTTCTTGGCTTCTTCAATGAGCCATTCCCGGAACTTGGGATGGGCGATCTGGGCCAGTTCCATGACCCGCTGGTAGATGCCCTTGCCGTGAAGCTCGGCAATCCCGTATTCCGTGACCACGATATCCACGTCGCCGCGGGTGGTGGCCACGCCGGCGCCCTCGCTTAGATGGGGCACAATGCGCGAGACCTTTCCGCCCTGGGCTGTGGAGGGCAGGGCAATGATGGAAAATCCGTTTCTCGACATCTTGCTGCCCCGGATGAAATCCACCTGGTCACCGATGCCGCTGTAGAAGATATAGCCCTTGGAGTCCGTGCAGATCTGTCCGGTCAGGTCAATTTCCAGGGCCGAACTGATGGAGATCAAGTGGTCGTTTTTGGCAATGATGTTGGGGTCGTTGACAAAGTCGGCCACCCGGAAATAAAACATGGGGTTGTTGTCCATGAACTGGTAAAGCTGCTCCGATCCCATGCACAGGGAAGCCACCACCCGGTTGGGAAGATAGTTTTTTTTCTTGTTTGTGACCACGCCCTGCTCAAACAGGGGCAGAAATCCGTCTGTGATCACCTGGGTGTGGATCCCGAGGTCTTTTTTGCCGCTTAAATGGGGCAGGATAAAATTGGGCAGATGGCCGAAGCCCACCTGGAGGGTGGCGCCGTCATCCACCAGCTGGTTGATGTACTGGGAGATACGCTCGACAATTTCCTGGTTTTTGGCCTCAGGCAGGGCGGAAACAAGGGGTTCTTCAAACTGGACCAGATAATCAATGTCATCGACATGGACAAAACCGTCACCCCAGGTTCGCGGCATACGGGGATTGACCTGGGCGATAACAAGGGGGGCGTTGCTCATGCCCGAAACCGTTATGTCAACGGAAATACCCAGGCTGCAGTAGCCGTATCGGTCCGGCGGGCTGACCTGGATCAGGGCCACATCCAGGCCGATCTGCCGGGTGTTAAACAGCTCCGGGATCTGGGAGAGATAGGCCGGAATATAGTCGATTTTTCCCTCAAAAGCAGCCTGGCGCATGTGCAGGCTGATAAAAAATAGCTTCAGGGAAAACCGGCTTGTAAAATACGGATCATCGATGTACTGGGCAAAGGTGGAAGACAGCATCTGGTAGACCACGATGTCCTGGATGCTTTCATCTTCGACCATGGAGCGGATCAGCTGCTGAGGCTCGCCGTAGCCCGTTCCGATAAACACCCGGCTGCCGTTTTTGATTTTCTTCACCGCTTTTTCAGGGGCAAGCAGTTTCTCCGGGCAATATGCTTTCAGGTCCATCTCGGTATTTCTCCTTATGCGTTTCCGGCAGGGCAGGCTGATTCTATTTTAGCCAATTTTCCCAGAAACCCGGCTCCGGGTCAAGGCATAATCGCTATGTTTTCGGTTTTTTAAAAAATTCATCATCATGATAAGAAAGCATTGTTTTGATCAACAAAAGCGTGTGCTATATTCAAATAGTTTGTCACATCCCCAAGTTTTCCCCCAGGAGGACAATATGAAAAATACCGCCCATTTTGCATTCTGGCCCAGGCGCGTTCCCCGGCAATTGGTATATCCGAAAGTGCCGTTGTTCGAGTTTCTGGAAACATCGGCCCGCAGGTATCCCGACACTCCGGCCATTATCTACTATGGCACCCGGATTTTTTACGGCCGGCTTGCAGACGAGGCCCGGCGGACGGCTGCCGCGCTTTTCGGGCTGGGCGTGAAAACAGGCGACCGGGTCGCCCTGTATCTGCAAAACACCCCCCATTTTGCAGCGGGTTTTTACGGGATCCTGCGGGCCAATGCCGTGGTGGTGCCCATCAACCCCATGCTCACCGAAAGAGAAGTGTTCCAGCTTTTGACCGATAGCGGGGCTGTTGCCGCCATTACCACGGCGGATCTGTGCCAGCGGCTGGTCAATGTCCGGGAGCAATGTGACCTTGTCCATATCCTGGTGGGCGATTACAAGGATTATCTGCCAAGCAACCCGGAACTGCCCATGCCGGAATCCATGCAGGCAGATATTGAAGCGGGCAATGAGAGCGTCCGGCCCTGGCGCCAGGCCCTTGAAAACGTTGACGCCGCGCCGCCCGAACAAGAGACGGACTGCGATGATATGGTCCTTCTGCCCTATACTTCCGGCTCCACAGGCGTGCCAAAGGGGTGCGTGCACACCCACAGCACGGTGATTTCCAACACGCTTAGCTCGGCGGTCTGGCACAACATGATGGCCGGCAATGTCATGCTGGCCACCCTTCCCCTGTTTCATGTCACCGGCCTGGTCCACAGCATGCTGGCCCCGGTGTATGCCGGCGCCACCATAGTCATGCTGACCCGGTGGGACCGGCAGGCGGCTGTGGAGGCCATTGAAAAATATGGCTGCACCCACTGGACCAATATCACCACCATGGTCATTGATATCCTAAATGATCCCGGCATTGCCGGCCGGGACCTGAGCTCCTTGATGATCATCGGCGGCGGCGGCGGCGCGCCCCTGCCCGAGGCCATGGGCCAAAAGCTCATGGAACTCACGGGGCTGCAGTACGTGGAAGGCTACGGAATGACCGAAACCATTTCCCAGACCCATTTCAATCCCCCGGACCGGCCCAAGCTCCAGTGCATCGGGATTCCGGATTTCGGCGTGGACGCCCGAATCATCGACCTGGATACCGCAGAGCAGCTCGGTGCCGGAGAGCGGGGAGAACTGGTGATCAACGGCCCCGAGGTCATGGAAGGCTACTGGAAAAAGCCCGAAGAAAACGAGAAAAATTTTATTTCCATTGACGACAAGTGGTTTCTGCGCACGGGCGATATCTGCAGCATGGATGAGGATGGCTATTTCTACATCGTGGACCGCAGCAAGCGCATGATCAATGCCGCGGGCTACAAGGTCTGGCCCACGGAGGTGGAAGGGGTGTTGTATCAGCATCCGGCCGTGTCAGAAGTCTGCGTGGTTGGAGTCCCGCATCCGGTACGGGTGGAGACGGTGAAGGCCTTTGTGGTGCCGGCGGCCGATTACCGGGGCAGGATTTCCGAGCAGGACATCATTGACTGGGCCAGGGAGCAGATGGCGGCCTACCGGTATCCCAGGGTCGTTGAATTCGTGGAAGACCTGCCCAAAAGCGGCACCGGAAAAATCCAGTGGCGCCAGCTTCAGCAGAAAGAAAGGGAAAAGGCCGGGAGCAAGGATGGCTGACAGGTGTTTGCCACAGACAGATAATTTTTAGCGTCAGGATGCGCCGGTTTCCATGATTGCGGGAAAATATCCGAAAAGGCGGGAGATCTTGGCTGCCGTGGAAAGCACCTCACCGCCCCGTTTGGTACCAGATTTTGACGGTGCCAGTCAATGACCGGCTCCAGGGCCTCGATGACCACAAGGCGTTTTACCT
Source organism: Desulfosalsimonas sp. (assembly GCF_046483245.1). GTDB lineage: Bacteria > Desulfobacterota > Desulfobacteria > Desulfobacterales > Desulfosalsimonadaceae > Desulfosalsimonas. The sequence continues at coordinate 8,314 of NZ_JAWODO010000013.1, forward strand.
GCTCAAATTCCAGGGCGGCCGCGGCCGTATATCCCAGGCCCAGTCCGCCCACGGCAACGTCCCAGCCGCCGCCTTCCAGCCGGGCAAGTCCGGTTTCAGCCAGGGCGGCTTCAGCGGCATAAAACAGGCTCGACATGAGATACTCGTCATTGAGCTTGACCTCGTAGATGATTTTTCCCTTCAGGGCCATCACCCGCCTGCGCCGCAGCACCAGCTCGCCCATGGGGGTATTGTGAAAGTCGAGTTCTTCAAACAAGGGGTTCATTTTTCGTTTCCCTGCACCTGCACCCGGAACTGCCGGCCGGCAAATTCCACCAGATCGCCGGCAAAGATTTTTTTGCGCTTTCTGGTTTCGGTTTGCTGGTTGACCCGGACCATGCCTTCGGAAATTACGTACTTGGCCTCCCCGCCGCTTGCAGTCAAATTTTCGAGCTTGAGCAGCTTGTGGAGCGCAATGGGTTCCTCTGTGATGATCACTTCTTTCATTTTCCGCCCTTTTCCTGTAAATGCTGTCCTGTCTTCAATGGAAATTCATCCATTATATGCTATAATAGTGCCTGAATGAAAACCAGGATTTTTCGTCAAGGTCCAGGACGGCGAAAATTTTAACCGCAGGAATACTCTCGACGTATTTTGAGGATTAAAATTTGAGCTGGACGCAGAGATTGGCGGAAAAGACGGTTTTGGTTCAGGCACTATAATAACACAAAGCCCGCCTTTGCTGCTGTCTGTTTGGCCATTGGCGTTGCGGCGGCAATGTTTGCAACCCCGCTGGAGGAACAATGAACACCCCGAATCCGGATCAGATTGAACAAAGCGCTGCCGCACTGGCCGCCAAATGGCAAAACCGGGCAAACGAACTGCTCACCGCAGAGGAAAAATACATCCAGCAGCAGATGAAGCGCCTGCTGACCCATCCCCTGGACAAGGTGGTGCTCACCCGCATGATCGACCAGTGCTTCCGGTCCCACGACCATGAGCGGGTGGCCGACCAGGTCAATCATCTGCTCTCCGAATACGGGGTGCCGGATTTTTTCTCCCGGGTGGAGCGGCTGCTGATCCAGATGTTTATGGGCATGGGGCGGCATTTCCCCAATATCGCCGTGCCCCGGATGGTGGAGCAGATGCGCAATTCCTCCTCCCGGGCCATTATCCCGGGCGAATCCAAACCCCTGCACCGGCACCTGGAAAAACGCAGGGCCCAGGGCGTGCGCATGAACATCAACCACCTGGGAGAAGCCGTCCTGGGCGAAGAAGAGTCCCTGCGTCGGCTGCAGACCTATATTGACGACATGAAGGACCCGGATGTGGAATACATCTCGGTGAAAATCTCCACCCTGTATTCCCAGATCTCGCCCATGGCCTTTGAGCACACCGTGGAGCTTCTGGTGGAAAGGCTTTCACAACTGCTGCGGGTGGCCAGAGAAAATTATTTCACCCGGGAAAACGGTGAGGTTGTGCCCAAGATCGTCAACATGGATATGGAAGAATACAGAGATATCCATATTACCTACGAGGCCTTTGTCCGGACTCTGGAAAAAGAGGAATTTTCGGACTATTCCGCCGGCATTGTCCTGCAGGCTTATCTGCCGGATGCCTATCTGATGCAGCAGCGGCTTACCCAATGGGCCATTAAGCGGGTGGAAGCCGGCGGGGCGCCCATCAAGCTGCGCATTGTCAAGGGCGCCAATCTTGAGATGGAACTGCTGGAATCCTCCCATTTCAACTGGCCCCTGGCCACTTATGACAACAAAATGGACGTGGATGCCAATTACAAGCGCATGGTTTACTATGCCATGCAGCCCGAACACATCCGGGCCGTGCACCTGGGGGTGGCCTCCCACAACCTGTTTGAACTGGCCTATGCCCATGAGCTGGGCCACGCCCTGGGTGTGACCGAGTTTTTCTGGTTTGAAATGCTCGAAGGCATGGCCGATCACATGCGCCGGACCTTGCAGGAAAGCGTCAGAGACATCCTGCTCTATGCGCCGGTGGCTTCAAAGGACCAGTTCATCAATGCCATTGCCTATTTGATCCGGCGGCTGGATGAAAACACCTCCCCGGAAAATTTCCTTCGCTATGCCCCGTACCTGACAACCAACTCCCATGCCTGGACGTTTTTAAAAGATCAGTTTGAACAATCCTGCCGGCATATGGATGCGGCCCCGGCGGCACCCAGCCGGACCCAGGACAGAAACACGGAAACATTTGATGAGAAAATCGGGGCGTTTTTTACCAACCGGTTCACCAATGAGCCGGATACGGACTGGTCCCTGCCGCCCAACCAGAAATGGGCCCAAACCATCCGGGACAAATGGAGGAAATCGGCCGATGATGATCCCATTGAAATCCCGGTGGTCATAGACGGAAAGGAAATTTTCAAAGACCGGGAAACCAGAAATGTCATTGACGTGACCACATATGACCCGGATTCCGGCGATGCGGTCACAACGGCCGTGTATTGCCTGGCCGGGACCCAGGATATCCGGCGCGCGGTTGAAACCGCCCGCCAGGACCCGGACGGGTGGCGGGACAAAACCCATGAACAACGATACCAAATCCTGGACCGGGTGTGCCACGAGCTCAGAAAAACCAGGGGGGATCTGATCGGCGCGGCTGCGGCCAACTGGGGCAAGATGTTTGCCGAAAGCGACCCCGAGGTCTCAGAGGCCATTGATTTTACTGAGTTTTACCCTCACAGCGCCAAAATCTTTCACAATATGGACAATCTCAGCGTTCGCCCCAGGGGAGTGGGCCTGGTGATCACGCCCTGGAATTTTCCCATTGCCATTCCCTGCGGCGGCATTGCCGCCTCCCTGGCGGCCGGAAACACCGTGCTGTTTAAGCCCGCATCATCGGCCGTGCTCACGGCCTGGGAGCTGGTGCAGTGTTTTTACCGGGCCGGGGTGTCGAAAAAAACGCTCCAGTTCATCCCGTGTGCCGGCAGCACCGCAGGCAGCGAGTTAACCGGCAACCCGGAAGTGGACTATATCATTTTGACCGGCGGCACGGATACGGGCCTGCGGATATTGAAAAACCGGCCGGACATCCAGCTGGCCGCGGAAACCGGGGGGAAAAACGCCACCATTGTTACGGCCATGTCCGACCGGGACCAGGCCATCAAGAATATCGTGCATTCGGCCTTCAGCAACTCCGGCCAGAAATGCAGCGCCACCTCTCTGGTGATCCTGGAAAAGGAGGTCTATGATGACGAACTTTTCCGCCGCCAGCTCGCGGATGCGGCCAAAAGCTGCAAAACCGGCTCCTGCTGGGAGTTTCAAAACAAGGTGGGCGCGATCATCGCCCCGCCAGACGGGGATTTGCACCGGGCCCTGACACAGCTGGAAGAGGGCGAATCCTGGGCCCTGAAACCCGAGCCGGTGGCCGGCCATCCTTATATCTGGAGCCCGGGGATCAAGTGGGGGGTGCAGCCGGGCGGCTATACCCACATGACCGAGTTTTTCGGCCCGGTCATCGGGGTCATGTGCGCCCAAAACCTGGACCATGCCATTGATCTGGTCAACATGACCGGATATGGCCTGACCTCGGGGTTGGAAAGCCTGGACCGCCGGGAGCAGGAAAAATGGAAGGCCGGGATCAGGGCCGGCAACCTGTATATCAACAAGGGCACCACCGGCGCCATTGTGCTGCGCCAGCCCTTTGGCGGCATGGGGAAATCCGCCCTGGGCGCAGGGATCAAGGCGGGCAGTCCCAATTACGTCTATCAGTTCATGGATTTTGCTGAAACCGGGTATCCGCCTGTGGGCGACATTTCTGAAGACAGCCATTTGCTGCGCATTGTCAATGAGTGGCAGATCGATCTTCGCTGGAACCGGTTTGACGCAGACCTTGCCGGAGATCTGGCAAAAGTCGTTTATGCGGTAAAAAGCTATCTTTACTGGTGGGAGCGGGAGTTTGGCCGCGAGCACGATTATTTTCATCTGCGCGGCCAGGACAATCACCTCAGGTATCTGCCCAAGGGGCGGGTGATTGTCCGGGTCAGTGAAAAGGACTCCGTATTTGAGGTGCTGGCCCGGATTGCCGCTGCCCGGATTACCGGGTGCACGGCCACGGTCAGCATCCCGCCGGGGCTATCCGGGCCCGCGGCTCAATTTCTAAACACCCATCACGGCCGCCGGTTTTTCAGAAACGGGGAGATCGTTGAGCAGACAGACGAGAGGTTGTGTGAGATCATGGGCGAAATCGACCGGATCCGGTATGCCGCCGCCGACCGGGTGCCGGCCATGGTCCATGAACGGGCCGCGGAAACCGGGTTTTATGTTTCCCGCACTCCGGTTTACATGGAAGGCCGCCTGGAGCTGCTCCAGTATCTGCAGGAGCAGGCCGTGTGCAACAATTACCACCGCTACGGAAACCTGGGGGAAAGGGGCCTGATTTAAAAATGCGGATTGATGTTGATGGCACCGCAAAAAGTCCAATATCTGCGTTACGCGCGATTTCTCAGAATTTCACGTACGGATAAGTACGCTGCATTCTTCGAAATCGCGCAAGCCTTGATCTTGAACTTTTTACAGCGCCATCTGAAAATCGACTTTTTACGAGCGTGTCAATGTTCAGGGGGGGGGAAATGTTGAGAAAAAGAATTTTTTCAGCTGTTCTGACGATTATGGTCATTGCTTTTGCAGCCGGGCCGGCATTGTCTGAAATTTACAAATACCAGGATGCCGACGGCAAATGGCACTTTACTGACACCGCGCCCGAAGGCGAAGCAAAGCAGGTGGAATCGGCCGGGCGCTCCGGCCGCCATGCGCCCGCCTCAGGCCAGGATCTGAAGGCGGCCCTGCACAACCGCTACAACCCCTCAAGCCCGGTGGAGGCCGCGGCCCTGGCAGCGGTGACCATCAAGACGGGCATTGGAACCGGATCTGGCTTTTTTGTCACTGAAAACGGCCACATCCTCACCAACCGGCATGTGATCCAGACAAGTTCGAACACCCTTGAGCGAAGCGATGCGGCAATCGAGGAAATAAAGGAGCGGTTTGCGGCCGCAGACAAGCAGATCGCAGACGAAAAAAAACGCCTGCGCAAGTTTTCCCGGCATTTGAATCAGTACAGGACAAGCATCGACCGGATGCCCAGGGGTGCGGCAAGGCAGCGGGAAAAACGGCGTTACGCCCTTGAAAAGGAGCGATACGAGGCGTATAAGAAACGCTTTGAACAGCAAAAGGCGGAATATGAGGACAAAAAGGCGGAATATGAAAGACAGATCCATTCATATCGTTACAAAAACGCCACTGCAGCGCTGAGCCGCCATTTCAAGATCATATGCAAGGACGGCCGTGAAATTCCCGCTTATCTGGTGGCCAAAAGCCCGAACCATGATCTGGCGCTTTTAAAAATCGACGGGTATAAAACCCCGTTTATCGCCCCGGCCAATCCGGGCCCGCTTTCCCAGGGAGACCAGGTCTATGCCATCGGCAGCCCCCTGGGCCTCCGGGATTCAATGAGCCGGGGCATTATTGCCGGGTTCAAGTCCAGTTTCATCCAGACCGATGCCAAAATCTATCCCGGAAACAGCGGCGGCCCACTGGTGACCCGCCAGGGCCGGGTGGCCGGGATCAACTCCTTTAAGGAACTCACCCGCAAGTTTGAGGGCCTCGGATTTGCCATTCCCATCCATGTGGCCTTCAACGAATTCAGCCAATATATCAGCCCCTGAAGAAAAGCCGCTACCTGGGTAAAAAGGTCAGAACGTCCTCTGCTTGTTTATTGAGTTCAGAGGCTTGTTCGTTGAGAATTTTTAAATTTTTGAGATCCCGCTCACGCCTGGTTTCCGTATCGATCAAGGCCCGTATTTCATGGCGCAGAAGGTTGCCCTGAGCGATGGACGACTGCCCGGACAATAGTATCCAGCACATCATCTAAGCGGGAGCCCACATCCGATGCCAGAAAACGGAGTACAATATATCCGTTTTCCTGGAGAAGCAGGTCTTTGCGCCGGTCCCGGCGATATGCCTGCGGATCATCCAGGTGCTGGGAGCCGTCAATTTCAATGGCGATCCGGTTGTCTTTGTCCAGCAGATCCACTTCCATTTTGCCATGGCCGTCAAAGCAAATGGGCAGGTTCTGATTTAATTCAAATCTGCCGGCAGTCTGCGGCAGGGTTTGCAATCGGTGATAAAGAAATGCCTCGGTTGCACTTCGTGCCCGTCCTTCAATTTTTGTTTCTGTAAACTCAATTCCGGCTGCTTGAACAAACAGGGCGGCCAAAGGCTTGTCCACCCCGTCGCGGATGAGTCGCCGCACACTGGCGGCATAATTTTGTTTCCAGGCAGGATCAACCGGAAGCTCTGCATCTGCGGGCCATCCCGGAACAGCACTGGCCGGCAGTTCGATGGTGTAGCCGATGCCTTCATATCCCCGGCAGCGCCGGTCAAACATCCTGGCTAACATGGGCACGTTGAGGTCTGCGTAGTCATAGACGCAGACCTCGCGCTTGGTATCGTGCAAACGGTTCAACCGCCCGACATATTGTGCCACGGTTCCTTTCCATGACACCGGCAGGGTAAGAAAAAGTGTGTCAAGCCGTTTGTCATCAAACCCTTCTCCGATATACCGGCCGGTGGCGAGCAATACCCTTTCTTCATGGAGATCTATGGCTGATAGTCTCTCAGAAACATCTGCCATGGCCTTTTTCCCCATGCCTCCCCGATAAACAAGCAAGTGCTCGACTTCCGTCCGCAGCTGTTCTGCGAGAATGTCTATGTGCTGGGTCCGCTCTGTTAAGACAATCGGGGATCGCCCATTTTTGACCGCCTGGATCACATCCCCGCAGATGAGCTGGTTGCGGTTTTCATCCGCCATCAGTTCCCGGTATAATGCTTGAAATTGAATCCGAACGTCCGGATCATCAGCGGCCTGGGATCGAAAATCAGTCGGGCGGACAATGACTTTATGCTGAAGCGGGCTTTTGTCTGCCTGTTTTTTGGCGTCCACGCGATATCGCACCGGCCCGCACTGCATGAAAATAATGGGATGATGTCCGTCTTTTCGGGTCACTGTGGCCGACAGGCCGGTTACAAACCGGGCTTTTGCGCGCCTGGCTACCAGTTCAAAGCTTCTTGCAGACAGGTGATGGCACTCATCCACCACAATGTGTCCGTAATCAGCCACCAGGTCATTGACGTGGCCTTTGCGCACCAGACTTTGAATCAAGGCCACATCCAGGGCGCCTGTCAGTTTTTTTCTGCCGCTGCCCATGGACCCGATGGATTCTACCGGCAGCTCCAGAAACGCAGCCAGCCGGTTGATCCACTGCTCCATGAGCTGCTTTCGATGGACCAGCACAAGGGTGTTGATGCCTCGCTGGGCGATCAGCCATGCGGCAACCACAGTTTTGCCAAAAGCCGTGGCAGCGGTCAGAACCCCATTGTCGTGTGCTGCCATTGCTTCTGCTGCAGTGATCTGCTCCGGCCCCAGTCTTCCTTGAAACGAGACCGGCAGCGGTCTGCCCTGAAAACGTTCATCCCGGATCACGGGCTTGATGTTGAGCTCTGAAAACAGTTTTTCAATATCCGGAATACAGCCCCGGGGAAGACCGATATGCTGCGGATACTGCTCAGCGCATGCGATAATCCGTGGCTTGTCATAGGTGGGTAGGCGCATGGCCTGGGCTCTGTAAAATTCCGGATTCTGAAAAGCCGCCAAGCGCAGGAGCCGGTTGCGCAGAGCCGGGGAAAGCGCATCTTTGGATATATAGATCTCGTCCCCCAGAATCAGTGCCAGTTCATCTGGTGCGTCCGTGATTTTCGGTTCTTTGCGCCGTCTGGAAGGAGGCGCCTGCCAGGGGGCATCTTCCGCGTCTTCAGCAGGCGGAAATCGGACCCCCATCACCTGGTTTTTCTTTTCCGCCGCATCCACAATGGTTTCTGCAAGACTACGGGGATTTTTCATCAGGGTTGACAAAAAAGCCCACTGGTCCGGATAAGGCCTGAAGTCATCATCAAGAAAAACACTGTTCGCCGATTCCCGGGCTTTTTTCTGCAGGGGCAGGGCAATCAGGCTGCCCAGGCCGCCTTTGGGCAGGGTGTCCTGGTTGGGGAAAAACCGGTCATATGAATCAAGTCCCATATCCGGCCGGTTTTCCATTGTCCGGGTCAAAACGCAAGCCCCCAGTTTTCTCGCCAGAACGGCGGGAACCGGTTCCTGAAAAAACAGCCACACGTGCGCACCGTTTCCGGAGCGGGAACGCTCAAGGGCGGAATGAAGATTCATCTGCTCACAGGTTTCCATAAATGCCCGGGCATCTTCATACCATGTTGTCTTGTCAAAATCGGCTGCCAGAAAAAAGCAGGTCTCATCGGCAAGCATGGGGTAAATGCCCATGACAAAATCCCGGCCTTTGTCATCACGCCCCGATAAATGCCATCGGATCACCGTATCGGTAACCGCCAGGAATCGCTGATTCGGGCACTGGGTGCATTTAACAGAGCGTTTATCGCATAGTCCCTTTGCCCACTCATTGGCACAGGCAGGCTGATACCCAGTTTTCCCCGATTTCCTGCCCTCAAACCGCCGGGGGTAGACATCATCGCGGCCGCGGAAAAACGAGCGGAACAAGGTGATTTTCTCATCAGGGGAGCTTTGGTGATGAACCCGGGATTTTTCCATCTGTTATGCGTTTTTCGGGGTTGTTTTTATTTGTTGCCGATTCTGATAAATTTTTAAGGTGGCTATGTTTTTTACCAGCATGGTCATGATGTCCAGGATACCGCCGAAGGCCGCAGGATCTGTGAGAAGCCGTTATTGTTCAGCCGGCTTTGCAGAGCTGGTATTTGTCCCGGCCCGTCTGCTTGGCTTGGTACATGGCAATGTCTGCATTTTTGAGAAGATGGGCCTGGGATGTTCCATCGCCCGGATAAACCGCGATTCCCAGACTTGTTGTCACAAAGAGCGGGTGATTGTCTATTTCAAAGGGCTTTCGGAAACTGTTAACGATCTTGGCGGCAATCCGGGCGGCGTAGCGGGCTTCGTCGAGATCCGGCAGGCTCTGGCAGGTTTTTCCCCAGATATGTTCATATGACGGGCTGATGTAGAGCAGCTCCCGGTTGTCGGCGGATCGCAGCCAGAAGACTTCGTTCATGTTGTCCACGACCTGCCGGAACTTTTCCTCGCTTTCCTCCAGGGCCTTTTGCGCCTGTATGCGGTCTGTGATGTCGCGGATAATGCCAATGGCATGCCATCCGTCGCCAAGGTGCAAGGAGGAAAGGGACAGTTCGATGGGAAATTCCTCCCCGGTCTTTCGAAGGGCATTTAACTGCAGGGTTTTACCGATGGCGCCGCCCCGGCCCGAACGCTGGAATTCCGGAAAGGCATTTTGATGCAGGTCTTGATAACGTTGAGGGGCAAGCAAATGGTGCAGTTTTCGTCCGAGGGCCTCGTTGTTTGTGTAACCGAAGGTGCGGCCGGCTGCGGGGTTCCAGTAGGAAATCCGGCCTTCAACGTCCATCATGACAATGGCGTCCTGGGCGGATTCGCTGATCGCACGCATCATAGATTCGCTTTGCCGAAGTGTTTCCCCGGCGCGCTTCTGTTTTTCGGCCACCGCCTCCAGCTCCAGGATTCTTTTGCTTAGCCGGTGGTTTTGGCAGCGCAGTTCCCCCAGTATTTCCAAAAGCTGGTTTTTTGTCTTTTCTTCATCGCTCATAACCAGAACCTGCCTTCATGGCCAAATCACTTTCATCTGTACCCATTAATAGGTCTTTGAAACAAAAAAGGCAAGTAGCGGCAGTGCTCAGAGGGTTTTGGCTTTATAAAACAATACCGTGTCGCTGCCGATAAATTCCACCTGCGCCCGGAGAAAATCCCCGAGCCACAGCAGGCTTTCAACGGAAAAAAAGCAGACATGGGTGGGGTCTCGTTTGTAGTGCCAGGTGTCAAAGGCAGCTTTGTCTTTGACCAGCTTGGTCATGATGCCAAAAATGCCGCCCGGCCGCAGTATCTGCCAGAGCCGGGCCAGTTCTTTTCCGGGCCGGCGGAGGTGTTCGAGCACTTCCGTGGCGGTAATAAAATCGTAAGTTTTTTCAAGCACCCGGCCATCCGGGGCATAGAACTTATCATAAACAGCAGTATCAAAGCCTTGCTCCCGGAGCATGGCCGCCAGTGCCGGGCCGGGCCCGCAGCCGAAATCCAGACCGGATGCCCCGAAGGGCAGTTTTTTGCACAAGGGCTCGGCCAGCCGGCTTAAAAATTTCCGGTAACCCGGATCATCCAAGTCATTGTTGTGCTCGTCATACCGGGCCTTTTCCTGCGCATCTGAAACATGGTGTTTTTCCGGCACAAATACCAGCCTGCACCGGCTGCAGATCCAATATGTCCGCAGCCGGTCAGCGGTGTATGGTTCAACCGCTTTTTCCCCGCACAAAGGGCAGCCGGAAAAAGGCGTCATCTTCCCACCTCTTTTATTTGATCCGCCAGTTGATTTTCGGGGCATTGCGAAGCGGCAGGCGCTTGTAGGAAAAACGGGGATATCCGATCATCAAGGCGGCATAGCACTGATGGCCTTCGGGCAGGGCCAGGGCCTCTTTCATGGGCGGGAAATTGCCGGCCGCGGCCATGAAATAACCGGCCCAGCAGCCGCCCAGGCCCAGGGTGGGGGCGGCCAGCTCCAGGTAGGCCATGGCAATGATGCAGGCCGCGGGCGCAGGCGGAAGGCTTTTGTCTGCATGGGCCAAAACCAGCATGGGTGCGCCCCGGAAAATCACGTCCTTACCGTTTTCCCAACGGGCCACGGCCCGGTCCATGTGCACGGCTGCTGCCGACTCGGGCATGTTTTGAATCATGCAGCGCATCCAGTCCACCACGACCCCGCCCAGGTCCGCGAGTTTGTCCCTGCCGCCGATCACTGTCCATTCCACGCACTGGCAGTTGTGCCCGGTGGGGGCGAACCGGGCCATGTGGATCAACCGGGAGAGCGTGTCGCCATCCACGGCTTTTTCCTTGTAGGTGCGGATGGAGCGCCGCATGCGAAAGAAATGTTCGCACTGCTCCGGGCTTGGTAGCATTTCGGGCTGGACCGGCGGGCATTTTTCCGCGGGCATGTCTTTGTGGGTAAGGCTTTCGGTGGGGCAGACCGCCACGCAGTGGCCACACCGGATGCAGAGTTGGTCGGCATCTGCCACGGGCTTGGGATATTGTCCCTTGGAAAAGCCGATGATCTGCGCCGGGCACACTGCCGCGCAGATGCCGTCCTGGTTGCAGGTGTCTGTATTGACTTCGAAGAGGTTCATAAATACTTTCTTTGATTGATGGTTTTGTTTTTTTGTTGGCATTATTCCGGGTCCACTGCTGCGGCCAGTACAGGACCGATGCCGTCATGGATCACAAGATCGGCCAGGTGGTCCATGCTCGTAAGATCGCGGTTGATGATCGCCAGGCGGGCGTTGTTTCTTTTTGCGATTTCGGGAAATCCCGCTGCCGGGTAGACCACAAGCGATGAGCCCAGAGACAAAAACAGGTCGCAGTTCACGGTTTGCTCCCGGGCCGCGTGCATTTTTGCAGCGGGCATGGACTGGCCGAATGAGACGGTGGCGGTTTTGACCATGCCGCCGCAAATGTCGCACACCGGGGCATGGGGGTTTTGTTCAAAGGCCTGCCGGATGGGGGCGAGTTCAAATCGTTTCCCGCATTCCAGGCACACAGCGTGATGGGTGTTGCCGTGCAGCTCGATGACTTTGTCATCCGGGACCCCGGCCTGCTGGTGGAGCCCGTCGATGTTCTGGGTGATCACGCAGGCGGCCTTGCCGCGCTGCACCAGTTTGGCCACGGCCAGGTGGCCGGGGTTGGGCCTGGCCTGGTCCAGGACCTTGCCGAGGGCGAACCTGCGGCGCCAGGATTCAATTCGCATTTCTTCAGAAGAAATAAAGTCCTGGTAATTGATGGGCTGGTTTTTGCTCCAGATTCCGCCCGGGCTTCTGAAATCCGGGATTCCGGACTCCGTGCTGATGCCGGCTCCCGTAAACACAACGATCCGTTGGCTTTTCTCAAGCATCTGCCGCAGCTGCTCGGTTTGTTTTTTTTCGGCATCCATGATCGCCTCCGGTTATGCTTGCTTGTTCGGTCTTTTGACCGAACCGGGTGCAAAGAAACGGTTTACCGCCGCATGGGTGCGGTGTGCAGATGGGCGCCGCCGTCGATGATCAGGGTTTCGCCCGTGGTCAGGTCTGCGCCGCCGATGAAAGCGGAAACGGTTTGGGCAACGGTTTCCGGGGTGGCGGTGCGGTTTAGGGGGGCGGCGTCCTCGAACTGGTTTTTCAGGGTTTCATAGGCTTTTTCCCCCAGCCCTTTTTTGAGCCATTCACCGGCCACAAAACCCGGGCATACCGCGTTGACCCGGATCTGGGGGCCCAGGACCCGGGCAAGGGAAAGGGTCATGGTTACAAGGGCTCCCTTGGAGGCGGCATAGGCAATGGAGCTTCCCACCCCGGTGAGGGCGGCAATGGATCCCATGTTGATCACATGGGAGATCTCGTTTTTCCGCAGGGCGGTTTCCGCGGCCCGTGTCATCTGAAACGGGCCCACCAGGTTGACCGCGTAGATGTCCATGAAATCCTGCTTGTCCAGACCGTGGAGTTCCTGGTGCCGGCAGAACTTGGTGGTGCCCGCGTTGTTGACAAGAATCTGCAGGCCGCCGAAGCGGTCAGTGGCCGCCTCCACCAGTTTGCGGCAGTCAGCGTCATCGGATACATCAGCCTGCACCACCAGGGTTTCAGCGCCCGGGGCCCGGCATGCTTCAGCGGTTTCTTCCGCGCCCTTCTGGTTCCGGCTGTAGTTGACAGTCACACGGCAGCCCTTTTTTGCCAGCTCCAGGGCAACAGCGGCCCCGATGCCAGATGATGATCCGGTGATAATGGCCGAAGCGTTTTCAAGTTCCATGAGATTTCCTTTGGTTTAAACCGGCAGGCTGTGCCAATTCTGTTCACACCTGCAGAAAACCGGGCATGGGGTGGTCGGTGTTTAAGCCGTCTTTGATTTTTTCCAGGACTTCGGGTTTCTGCTCCTGGAACTTGTAGCCTTCGTAGTCGTGGGAAAACATCAGTCCGCCCCGGGAGTTTCGCCAGTAATTGCCTGCATGGTCAAAGCAGACCTTTGAGGTAACCTCGAGTTTTTCGATGGTCAGCGACAGTTCCCGGAGTTGTTCTGTGGCGGACAAAAGCTGCAATGTGCCTTTCTGGTATTGATCATACATGGGCGTGCCCGGCAGGGGCCGAAACGGCCGGGAGCGTATATAATGGGGGTTGATGGCGCTCAGCACCCGGGCGGTGTTCACAGCGTGGTTTTCCCACAGCTCTTTTCCGCCCAGGCCGGGCATCCAGTATTCAGACACCTGAAAACCCGCTTCCACGGCCTTTTGCCCGCCTTTGATCAGGCCCCGGGCATCCACACCCTTGTTGATTTTTTTCAGCAGCTCGTCATCGCCGGTCTCCAGGCCGATGTGGACCCGGTTCAGGCCGGCTTCCCGGATGGCCTTGAGCTCTTCGGCCTTTTTCTGCGACAGGGTCCGGGACCGGGCATAGGTGGTGACCCGCTCAATGGAGGGAAATTTTTTGCGCAAATATTGCAGGGCTTCCACCAAGTCGGGGGTTTTCATGATCACCGTGTTGGCATCCTGCAAAAATGCCGTGCGCCCGCCGGCCATGAGCCAGTTGATCAGCATGGCAAAACCCTGATGATCGTTGAGCTCGGGGTATTTTTCAATGAGCTCCACAATGGCCTGCCGGTTGACTTGGTCGCCCGGGCCCCGCCCCCGGGAGATTTCATAAAGCTCGTCGCGCACCCGGGCCATGCAGTCGATATCCGCCTTGATTTCTTCAACCGGCCGCACCTCGAACTTTTCCGTCTTGTACATGGCGCAGAACGCGCACCGGTTCCAGGGGCAGTTGCGGGTAAAGCGCAGCAGCAGGGAATTGCTGCCGCCCTCGCTGGGCGGCCGGTACACACCGGTTTCAAACAACCGGCCAAAACTTTCTTGCTTCACCATCTTTCTCATCCTTATAATATAACTAGTGCCTGAACGAAAACCGTCTTTTCCGCCAATCTCTGCGTCCGGCTCAAATTTTAATCCTCAAAATACGTCGAGTATTCCTGCGGTTAAAATTTTCGCCGTCCTTGACCTTCACGAAAAATCCTGGTTTTCGTTCGGGCACTAGCTATAATATAACTGCGGCTTTGGGAAAAGACGCTTATGCAGCTTATTGTTTTTTGGGGAAGGAAGTCCTGCAGCCGGGGTCAGTTTTTTCGCTCCTGACCGTTTACGGATTCAGCAAATGCCTTCGTTCAAAATTTCAAAAATTCGGCCTGTCGGCCTCAAACAGTTTGAAATTTTCACGCTCCGGCATTTGCTGAATTTTTCCGTAAACGCTCAATGTCGCTTCAAAAACCGACCCCGCCCCTGGACTTCCTTCCTGACAAAGGTCGGACGCTGTAAAAAGCCTTTTATGTTTTTTATGCTTTATGACGGAAGTCAACGCTTCCCGGAATTTCCCCAATTATTTTCCGAAATAACTTTTCTTTTTCCCGTCCTTTGCACGACCCTTTTTTCTGTCGTCTTTTTTGCCAAAGGGTTTGCCGGCTCCGGGTTTTTCGCGATCCGCCCATCTGCCTTTGGGTTTTCCGCCTCCGGGGATTCTTCTTACCCCCGGGCTGGTCGGGGTGGTTTTGTATTCGCCCCGGGGCCGGGCTTCTTCGGGCTTTCCTGTGTCCCGGGAGAGTTTCAGGGGCCGGCCGGCCACATACACGGTCTGCAAATGCCGGAACACATCACCGGGCATCTGCGCGGGCAAATCCAGGAGGGAAAATTCGTCGCGGATATCGATTTTGCCGATGGATTTGGCGTCCAGGCCGGTTTCATTGGCAATGGCGCCCACGATGTTGCCCGGCTTGACCCCGTGGCGCAGACCCACCTCGATGCGGTAGCGCTCGGGTTTTTCATCCTTTGCGCCGGCCGCGCGCGGTTTTTTGTCCGGCCCAACGGCCCGGGTCTTGGCCGCGGGTTTTTCAAAAGCCGGCTTTTTGGGCAGCTCCGGGGCTTTGGGCAAAAGCAGGGGCGTCTGGCCCTGCACCATTTTGGCCAGGGCTGCGGCAATGTCTGCAGCGGGCACGTCGTGCTCCTGACGGTACTGGTCCACAAGATCCCTGAAAAAGGAAAGATCATTTGCGCCCAGAGTGTCGGTGATGGACTGCTTGAATCTGGCAATGCGCTGGTCATTGATCATTTCCGTGGTGGGCAGCTCCAGCAGCTCGATTTCCTGGCGGGTGACGTTTTCAATGGCCCGCAGCATACGCCGCTCCCTGGGAGTGACAAACACGATGGCCTCGCCGCTTCTGCCCGCCCGGCCCGTGCGGCCGATGCGGTGCACATAGGCTTCCGGGTCATAGGGAACATCATAGTTGATCACGTGGCTGATGCGCTCCACGTCCAGACCCCGGGCAGCCACGTCGGTTGCCACCAGGATGTCGAGTTTTCCGGCCTTGAGCCGGGAAATGGTCTGCTCGCGCATGTTCTGGGAGATCTCTCCGTTTAATGCCGCGCACAAATACCCCCGGGCTTCCAGACGCCGGGCCAGCTCCAGGGTGGCAGTACGGGTGCGCACAAAAATGATCACTCCGTCCAGGGCTTCGGCCTCCAGGATCCGGGTCAGGGCATCGAGCTTGTTTTTTTCCCCAACGATCCAGTAGCGCTGGCGGGTGGCCGAGACTGTCATGGTCCGGGACTTGATGGTGATCTGTTCGGGGCTGTGCATGTGCTTTTGGGCGATTTTTCGGATGGCAGCGGGCATGGTGGCGGAAAACAGAGCGATCTGGCGTTTCGGAGGCGTTTGCTCCAGAATCCATTCCACGTCATCGATAAATCCCATGCGCAGCATTTCATCTGCCTCATCCAGGACCAGGGTGGTGATGGCATCAAGTTTCAAAGATTTTCTGCGCATGTGGTCCATGACCCGGCCCGGGGTGCCCACCACCACGTGGACGCCCTGCTTGAGCCGTCTAAGCTGGCCGCCGTAGTCCTGGCCGCCGTAGATGGGAAGCACCCGAAAATCCTTTAGGTGGGCGGCATACTGGTGAAAAGACTCGGATACCTGGATGGCCAGCTCCCGGGTGGGGGTGAGCACAAGAACCTGGACCCGGGGACTGGAAAGATCAATACCGGATAAAATCGGCAGGGCAAAGGCAGCGGTCTTGCCGGTGCCGGTCTGGGCCTGGCCGATGACGTCTTTTTGGGCCATCATGGGCGGTATGGTGGATGCCTGGATGGGGGTGGGCAATTCATAGCCGGCATCGGTTACCGCCCGGAGCAGGGGTGCGGGCAGGTTGAGCGCGGCAAAATCCGCCGGATCGGCGGTTTCATTGTTTTTTGACATGACGTGTTCTCTTTTCTGTCTGAAATATGGAAAGATTTTTGAAGATCTTTTTTTGAAAACAAACCTGACAGCATCCCAAAAAGCTTTTTATGGCGCTTGTTACTCGTCAGGAAGGAAGTCCTGCGACCGGGGTCGGTTTTTTTGCTCCTGACCGTTTACGGATTCATCAAATGCCTTCGCTTAAAATTTACAAACTCGGCCTGCCGGCCTCAAACAGTTTGAAATTTTTACGCTTCGGCATTTGCTGAATTTTCCCGTAAACGCTCAATGTCGCTTACAAACCGACCCCGGCCGCAGGACTTCCTTGGCAGTATTCTTCTCTGGCCAACCCACGGGACCGGGCATGGAAAATAATTTTTTAAGTTACTTGGATATGTTGCTCCAGGCCGTCCTGGTGTGAAGCTTTCCACACCGCCGGCCATGATGCCGGCCGGGGGCGGTTTGCGAGTCGCATTGAGCGCGCAAGCGGTCAGCAGGGAGCAAATCGCCACCGGGGCGGCGTCATGCGAAAATTCTGGAAAATTATAGAACTCAGCATTCGCAGCAACAAGCAACCATCCAAAAACTTTTTTTTTACGAAACAGTCAAA
>NZ_JAWODO010000077.1:0-9176 GCF_046483245.1 Desulfosalsimonas sp.
CGCGGTGTCGCCCACAATGTGTTAAACGCCAAAAACCACGAGGCTGAAGCCGAAATCATCGCCAATGCCGGCCAAAAGGACGCAGTGACCATTTCCACCAACATGGCCGGCCGGGGAACCGACATTGTCCTCGGCGACGGGGTGGTCGAACTCGGAGGGCTGCACATCCTGGGCACGGAGCGCCATGAGAGCCGGCGGATTGACAACCAGCTCCGGGGCCGTTCCGGGCGGCAGGGCGATCCCGGTTCTTCACGATTCTATCTTTCCCTGGAAGACGATCTGCTGCGGATTTTCGGCGGCGAGCGGATTTCCGGGATCATGAACCGCATGGGCATGAACGAAGGCGAACCCATCGAGCACAAGATGATCTCCCGGGCCATTGAAAACGCCCAGCGCAAGGTCGAGGCCCACAATTTCGATATCCGCAAGCAGCTTCTGGATTTCGACGATGTGATGAACCAGCAGCGGGAAGTGATTTACCGCCAGCGCCAGCAGGCGTTAAGCGACGACAGCCTCCGGCCCGTTATCCTGGAGATGATTGAAGAAAAGGCCGAACAGATTGCCTGGACCTATGCCCAGGAAAAAACCCCGGCAGAGGAGTGGGATTTAAAGACTTTGTCAGATGCCGTGTTCCGGCAGTTTAATTTTAAAATCGATTTGAGTCCCGGACGCCTGGAAGGACTACTGGACGCTGAGGTTCTTGCCCGCCGGATTGCCGATGAAGCCACAGCGGCCTATCACGACAAGGAAAAAATGCTGCCCGAAGAAGAGTTTCGCCATCTGGAGCGAATTGTCATGCTCCAGACCGTGGACAGCCTCTGGAAGGATCACCTGCTGTCCATGGATCATCTCAAGGAGGGCATCGGGCTGCGCAGTTACGCCCAGCAGGATCCTCTGATGGTTTACAAGCGCGAAGCCTTTGCCATGTTCCAGGAGATGATCGACCGGATCAAGGAGGAAACTCTCAAAATATTGTTCCGGATTCAGATTGCCCCCTCTGCCGAAGTCGATGACCTGGTTCAGCCCGAAGAGCAGGAAATGTCATTTTCCCACGGCAGCGGTGAGGCTGCGGCCAAAAAGCCCCACAAGCGCCAGGCGGCCAAGGTGGGCCGCAATGATCCCTGCCCCTGCGGCAGCGGTAAAAAGTACAAGAAGTGCTGCGGCAAATAGGCCTCTTTTCCCTGTTTCCTTTCATTTTGTCCTGTTGGTGATCCTTTCTGCAGGCCGCATATGATGAATTTGGGTTGAATTTTGTGTGCCAATGATTTTATAATTTTAATTATCCGGGCTGACAGTCCGGCTATCGGTGTTTATATTGAATTAAAATCCCGAAAATTTGCGCGAAATTATTTTTTCAGGCAAGAGGGGTGTTTTCGGTGAAGCGGAGGAAATATGCAGGAAAACAGGCCGGGAACCGAAGAAAAAGTAATTTCAAAGACCCGGAAATCACTTCAGGAGCCGCCCATGTACCGGGTGCTGCTCCACAATGACGATTATACTACCATGGATTTTGTGGTGGAGCTGTTGATGACCCTATTTCAGAAATCTTTCGAGGAAGCCACCCGTATCATGCTGCGGATTCACAGATCCGGAGCAGGGGTGTGCGGCGTATATACTTATGAAGTGGCGGAAACAAAGATTGAAACGGTCCATCAACTGGCTACTGAAAGAGGGTTTCCGCTGAAAAGCTCTATGGAAAAGGTGTAGCCTATGATCAGCAAGGGACTGAGCATCGTATTGAGCCAGGCCGTTAAAGAGGCCCGGAAAAGACGTCATGAGTATGTGTGCGTGGAGCACATGCTCCATGCCATACTTCAAGACAGCGTTGGCAGCGAGATTATCGAATCCTGCGGCGGCAATGTGGAAACCATCCAGCAGGAGCTGGAGCGGTTTTTTGACGAAAAACTGGAAAAAGTACCCAATGACCATGAATATATCCTCCAGCAGACCATCCGCTTTCAGCGGGTGATCCAGCGGGCGGTCAACCACGCCCGGTCCGCGGAGAAGGAATCCGTGTACGTGGGCGACATTCTGGCCTCCATCCTGGAGGAGCGAAAATCTCATGCGGCTTATTTCATGGCCGCCCAGGGCATTACCCGGCTGGACGTGTTAAACGTGATTTCCCACGGCACATCCAATGAAATGTTTAAGGAAAGCTCGGATACCGGCATTACCACGGGCAAAAAGCAGAAGAAAAAGGAAGCCGATCCCCTGGAAGTCTATGCAGTGGATCTTGTGGAACAGGCCTTGTGCGGCCGGCTCGATCCATTGATCGGCCGGCAGGTGGAAATGGACCGTACCGTGCAGGTGCTGTGCCGCAGACGAAAAAACAATCCCGTGTTTGTGGGTGACCCCGGAGTGGGCAAAACCGCCATGGCCGAGGGCCTGGCCCAGCGCATTGCCGAAGGACAGATTCCGGATTTACTAGAGGGCGCACGCATTTATGCCCTGGACCTGGGGGCGCTGCTGGCGGGCACCAAGTACCGGGGCGATTTTGAGCAGCGGCTCAAATCCGTGATCAATGAGCTGCAAAAGCGGGAAAACGCCATTTTGTTCATTGACGAGATCCACACCATTGTTGGGGCCGGGGCTACCAGCAGCGGGTCCATGGATGCCTCCAATATCTTAAAGCCCCCACTGGCAAGCGGGGAGATGCGCTGCATTGGTTCGACCACCTATGAGGAGTTTAAGAACTTCTTTGAAAAGGACCGGGCTTTTTCCCGCAGGTTTGAAAAAATTGAGATTTCCGAGCCCTCCGTCAATGACACGGTTAAAATTTTAAAGGGACTGAAATCTTACTATGAGCAACATCACTGCATCGGATACACGGATGCCGCTTTAAAGGCTGCAGCCGAGCTGTCGGCCAAGTACATCAATGAGCGCTATCTGCCGGACAAGGCCATTGATGTCATGGATGAGGCAGGGGTGCTGCTGCGGCTCACCGGTTCGGGCAGAAGAAAGCGGGTGCAGCCCACGGACATGGAAAAGGTGGTGGCCAAGATTTCCCGGGTGCCGGCCAACCGGGTGACCTCCACGGACAAGACCAACCTGGCCAGTCTCGAGCCCCGGCTTGAGGAAAAGATTTTCGGCCAGCATAGCGCCATTGCCTCCCTGGTGACGGCCATCAAGCGATCCCGGGCCGGCCTGGGTGCGCCTGAACGGCCCATTGGCTCGTTTTTGTTCACCGGTCCCACGGGTGTGGGCAAAACCGAGGTGGCCCGGCAGATGGCCGCCAACCTCGGGGTGAAGTTTCTGCGCTTTGATATGAGCGAGTATATGGAAAAACACGCCGTGGCCCGGCTTATCGGTGCGCCACCGGGCTATATCGGCTTTGAACAGGGCGGGCTGCTCACAGAGCAGATCCGGAAAAATCCCTATGCGGTCCTGCTGCTCGATGAAATCGAAAAAGCCCATATTGACATGTATAACATCCTGCTCCAGGTCATGGATCACGCGGCGTTGACCGACAACAACGGCAAGGTGGCCGATTTTCGGAACGTAATTCTGATTATGACATCCAATGCCGGTGCCAGGGAAATGGCGGCCAACACCATCGGGTTTGGCGGCAGGCAGCCCGAGGACCCTGGTCGAAAGGGCAAAAGGGCCATTGAGAATTTTTTCAGCCCGGAGTTCCGTAACCGGCTCGATGACACCATCAATTTCCAGCCCCTGACCCAGGAGATCATGGAACAGGTGGTGGACAAATTCATGGATGAACTGGCCCCGCAGCTTGCGACGAAAAAGGTCTTTGTGCGGCTTTCGGCCAATGCCCGCAAATGGCTGGCCCAAAAGGGCCATGATCCGCATTTTGGCGCCCGGCCCCTGGACCGGCTGATCCAGAAGGAAATCAAGGACGTGCTCACCGACGAGATCCTTTTCGGCCGGCTCACAAAGGGCGGCGAGGTCTTTATAAAGGTCAAAGATGACCGGCTGATGTTTTCTTTCAGCTAAAAGACCATGCCAATCTTTCGCCTTTCCGAGAAAGTGTCGTTTCCGCCGCCGCATTTTGCGGCGGCAAACGGCTTGCTGGCCATTGGCGGCGACTTAAGCCGGGAAAGGTTGCTGCTGGCTTATGAAAACGGCATTTTTCCGTGGTATTCGCCTTATGACCCGATTCTGTGGTGGTGTCCGGATCCGCGTCTGGTTTTGTATCCCGGGCAGGTGCATGTACCCGATCGCCTGCGCCGGACCATCAAAAGCGGCTGCTTCCGTGTCACAAGTGATACCGCTTTTGGCCGGGTGATCCGGCAGTGCGCCCGGGTGCGCCTGGAAAACAACGAGGAGACCTGGCTGGTCGATGACATGATCGAGGCCTACTGCCGGCTTCATGAAGACGGATACGCCCACAGCGTGGAAACCTGGCAAAACGAACAACTGGTTGGCGGGCTTTACGGGGTGTGTCTCGGCGGCTGCTTTTTTGGCGAATCCATGTTCACCCGGGCCAGAGACGCCTCCAAGGTGGCCCTGGTGGCCCTTTGCCGGCACATGGAGAAAAATCAATTTGATATGATCGACTGTCAGGTGGCAACAGCCCACCTGTTATGGATGGGGGCCCGGGAAGTGCCCAGAAAGGTATTTTTGCGCCAGCTGCAAACTTCCCTGAAAAAACCGACCCCCAGGGACAAGTGGGTGGTCCCGTTTTCGGATTTTTCCGGATCCGGAAACGGTCGGTATTGATCCCCCCGGGGCCTCTGGATGTGTCAAAAACGGCCCCTTGATGGCGATTAAAGGAGGTTTGCATGAATCACGGGCCTGAACGCAAGTTTTACCTGAAACATTTCAAGTCAATCAGCCTGGCCATTGCCACTTACGAGGATTTCACCCAGCTGGTCAACCACCTTGCTGAAGGCTTGTGCCGGACTTTCGGGGTAAAAGGCGCCAGTATCATGATTCTCGACGAAATTGAGCAGGAGCTGTTTCGGGTCAGCAGCCACGGCATCAGCGAGGCTTACGTGGAAAAGGGTCCGGTTTTTGCGGATCCGAAAAAATGCGCCTTTTACACCGGCAAGGTGGAGGTGGTGGAGGATTTTCAGTGTGACGAACGGGTGCAGTATCCCGAGGCGGCAGCCAGGGAAGGCATTGTTTCCATGATGTCGATTCCCATCAAGTACCACAACATCAATACCGGCCTTATCCGGATCTACCACAGTGACCGGCTCTGCATGCATGATGAGGATGTGGATTCGCTGAAAGTCATGGCCTGTCAGCTCGGAGTGGTCATTGAGGCCAACGGGCTGAGAAATTTTGTGGAACAGATCAAAATGGCCATTGACAATCTGCCGCCCAGAATCCGCGGGAGTTCCTGATGGCGGTGTTGACGCCGGACTTCGGGGATTTTTCCTGTATTGACTGCGGCGACGAAATCGTCCTTGGGCAACGGAGATACCGGATTACCGGATTTGAACGGGAGCGGCGCTTTGGCATCGAAGACCCCAAATTCTGGGTCAAGCGGGCCGTGGATGTGGAAACCGGGGAAAGAAAACTTTTAAAATTTGCCTTTTTTGAAAGCTTTTACACATCCCTCGCTGGTGTGAAAATCCGCTGTTTCCGGAACCCGGAAAAGGAAAGCCGGATACTCGAGCTTGTGGAGGACCATCCATTTTTCATGCAGGGCTCATCGTTTTGGGATGAAAAGGGAAACAACATCCGGGTGCTCGACATCGTGCGGGGCACCAATTTCTTTGTCAAGCTCGGAAACCTGGTCATGGATCACCGCACTTATTTTGAAACCCGACTGCCGGCAATTCTGGAGGCGCTCCTTGAATCATTTGAGGCCATACGAAAACTGCACATCAATGGATTGCGGCACGGCGATATCCGCAACGACCATCTCATCGTGGAACAGGAAACCGAAAAATACGTGTGGATTGATTTTGACTATGATTATGATGCACCGGAAAATCCGTTCAGCCTGGATTTGATCGGCATGGGAAATATTTTGCTTTATGCCATGGGCAAAGGATTTATTGAGCTCTACATGATTGCCACGGACCCGGACAGTTACCCGGGCTTGCTGGAGCGCATCAATGCCGACGATTTTTCCCTGCTTGACAAGTCCCGGTTCATGAATCTGAAAAAAATCTATCCCTATGTACCCGAAGGATTAAATGATATTTTGATGCATTTTTCCCGGGGAACCCAGGTGTTTTATGAAAACATTGACGAATTTCTCGACGATCTGCGCAACGCGGTTGCCGGCTTCTGTCTGGCGTGATAAAAGGAAAACGGGCATACATGCATGGAGGATAAGGCATTGGGTTTTTCCATACTGGTTCCGTTAAATGATTCGGTCAGTTCCCGGGGGCTGGTGAATTTTTTAATCAATATGTCCATTTGTCCGGACTCGGAGATCACTTTTGTCCATATTTTCCGCAAGCCCAGCTCGGGCGAGGAGTTGATGGGCAAAAAATTTATGGGAGAGCTGCCGGTACGCATGCAGGAAATGCTTGAAAAGGCCCGGCAGCGCCTTGTGGAGGAAAAGGGCTTTGATCCCGGAAAAATCCGCATCGAGCTGATACAGGAGCCCTATCCGACGATTACCGAAGGAATCATTGATTATTATAACCAGGGGGATTTTGACATGGTGATGATCGGCAGAAAAAAAATGTCCAAACAGGAAGAGTTCGTTCTGGGCGACATCAGCATCAAACTGATCCGGGCATTGGGCAAAACCGCAGTGCTGGTGGTGAAAACCGGCTGATGAGTGTCCGCTGCCCATCCCCGGGTATCGCAAAATCCGATAATTGTGCCGCAGGGAGGAGTTATGGCGTCTGATTGCCTGTTTTGCAAGATTGCAAACAAAGAAATGGATACGGAATTGTTGATGGAAACCGATGACCTGGTGGTGTTTAAAGACATCAACCCCCTGGCGCCGGTGCATCTGCTGTTTGTGCCAAAGCGTCATATTCGCAGCATCAACGACCTGGAAGAGACCGATGCCCCGATTCTTTCGGAGCTGATTTTTGCCGCCAGGGACATGGCCGCCAAAACCGGGGTGAGCACCACCGGGTACAGACTGTTTTTCAATGTGGAAAAGGGCGGAGGCCAGGAAATTTTTCATCTGCATATGCACATGATCGGGGGGTGGGAATCATAGATGCCGGAAAATACAGGTAAAACAGCAGCAGAAAAGATATTCGACGCTCACCGGGTCGACAACCCGGCCGGGGATATGTATGTGCTGGGCATGGATGCGGTATTCTGCCATGAAATCACCACGCCGGTGGCCATCAACGACCTGATTGCCAGGGGAAAGGACCGGGTTTTTGACCCCTCGCGCATCATGGCGGTCATTGATCATGTGACCCCGGCCAAGGACTCCAAAACCGCCATGCAGGGAAAGATCATGCGGGACTGGGCCCTGCGCCATCATATCGAGCATTTTTTCGATATCGGCAGAAACGGTGTCTGTCACGCCCTGTTTCCGGAAAAAGGATTTGTCCGGCCCGGCTATACCATTATCATGGGCGATTCGCACACCTGCACCCACGGTGCATTCGGCGCATTTGCCGCCGGCGTGGGCACCACCGACCTGGAGGTGGGGATCTTAAACGGGGTCTGTGCGTTTCGCTATCCCGATTCCATTAAAATTGAGATCACCGGTGAGCTGGCAGACGGGGTGTTTGCCAAGGATGTGATTCTGCATATCATCGGCCAAATCGGGGTTAACGGGGCCACTGACTGTGTCATTGAGTTTGCCGGTCCGGTGGTGGCGGCCATGAGCATGGAGGCGCGCATGACCCTGTGCAACATGGCCGTTGAAGCCGGGGCCACCTGCGGCATTTGCTATCCGGACATGACCACCGTGGAATACCTCTGGCCTTTTATCCGCACAGAGTATGACTCCCGGCAAGCTGCGCTGGAAGATTATCGCAGGTGGCAACCGGATCAAGACGCTGTTTACCAGCAGGTGCTGCAATTTGATGTCACGGATCTGCCCCCGCAGCTCACCTACGGCTACAAGCCGGACAAAGTGTGCCCGGTTTCGGAAATGCAGGGCACTGCCGTGGATCAAATCTATATCGGTTCGTGCACCAACGGCCGGATAGAGGATCTGCGGGTGGCCGCCCGGGTGCTTTCCGGCCGGCGGATCAGCAATTCGGTTCGGGGCATTGTGTCTCCGGCAACCCCGAAGATTTATCAAAAGGCCCTGGATGAAGGCATTATCAAAACCTTCATGGATGCCGGCTTCTGCGTGGCCAACCCCACTTGCGGCGCCTGCCTGGGCATGAGCTGCGGGGTGATCGCAGAAGGGGAGGTCTGCGCCTCCACCACCAACCGCAATTTCTACGGCCGCATGGGAAAAGGCGGCATGGTGCATTTGATGAGCCCGGCCACTGCCGCGGCCACTGCCCTTGCCGGCCATATTACCAATTCGGCACTTTACGGAACCTAAAAATCACCAGCGAGGCCAATGCATATGCATACGTTCGGCGGCAAAACCCTGTTTCTGGACCGGTCGGATATCAATACAGACGAAATTATTCCTGCCAAGTATTTAACCGAAATCTCCAAGGAGGCACTGCAGCCCTACCTGCTCGAGGATTTGAACCTCGAAGGCTTTGATCCGGCAAAAGACATTGCCGGCTGCCGGGTGATCGTGACCCGGGCCAACTTCGGCTGCGGCTCTTCGCGGGAGCATGCCCCCTGGGCTTTGGAGGTCAACGGCATCCATATGGTGATTGCGGAAAGTTTTGCCCGGATTTTCCGGCAGAACATGTTTAACTGCGGCATGCTGGCCATCGATCTGCCCGAAGAAACCATTGACCGGTTTTTTACCGAATTTGCCGGTTCGGACACGGAAATTTATGCAGACCTGGAGACAGGCGAGCTGATCGTGGAAAAACAAGGCCAACAGACAAGGATCGCCTTTTCCGTGTCTGAGTTTGACCGGGCCCTGGTGGCTGCCGGCGGATGGGTGGAGTATGCGGATGCCAGATACGGGACCGGATCATGAAAAGTTTTGAAGAACTGTTTTGGCTATTGCAGCAAAAGAAGATAACCGCGGACCCGGATTCGGGCACCGTGGCCCGCCTGATCCAGGGGCCCCACGAGATCGGGAAGAAACTGGTGGAGGAAGCCGGCGAGGTCTGGATGGCGGCCCGGTACGAAAGTCGGCAGCAGACCGCAGAGGAAATCGCCCAGCTGCTGTATCACACCCAGGTCATGATGCTGGC
>NZ_JAWODO010000102.1:0-15801 GCF_046483245.1 Desulfosalsimonas sp.
ACGTTGGACATCTACCCATCGTAAAGCATTATGCCGACAAGCTGAACCTGGTCGAGACCATAAATGCCATAGTCGACAGCGAGATGGAAATAGCTCCAGGCACGGCAGTACTGGCCATGGTTCTCGATTCCCTTTCCGGAAGAACGCCTTTATACCGGCTCAAGCATTTCTTCGAGGATAAAGACACCGAGCTGCTGCTCGGTACTGAAACCGACCCCGTACGCTTTTGCGATCACACCATTGGACGCGTGCTGGATAAGCTGTTTGAAACCGGCACCAAATTCGTCAGCAGGCTTCCTGCAACTTACGCAGAATGCAGCCGGGCAATCAAAGAAGCCGTCGAAGCCGACCAATGGCACGATATCGGTGCAATCTCAGAATCAACAGGCACAGCCAAGCGCCCGCCTGCCCATTATCAAATATATGAAACCACTATCACCATCAACGGCCGGGACTATCGAGGTCTCGTGGTTCACTCCAGTGCCCATGACAAAAGGCGACATAAACGCATTGATCGCTTGGTTGCCGAAAAGCGCAAAGAACTGGAGGCCATTTGCAAAGAGGCCTCTACTTCCTATTTTTGCCAACCCGACGCCCTGGCCGCGGCAGAAAAGCTCGCTGCGGCTGCCAGCGGCAGCTACCATCGAGTGGAAACGCAAATCAAAAAGGTCGCCAAATATGACCGGGGCCGGCCTCCAAAAAACCAAACCCGCCGAGCCAGAGGCTACCAATACCATCTGGAAACCAAAATCAGCCAAGACCCTGATGCCATTGCCCCTCTGCGTTTGGAAGCCGGGTGCTTCGTTTTGATCACCAACCTGGCAGAAGAATCGGAACTTGGACAATGGTCAGCAAAGCGCCTGCTTCAACTCTACAAGAACCAACATGGCATTGAACAAAACTTCGGTTTTCTAAAGGATCCCGTGATCGTTAACAGCATCTTTTTAAAAAGTCCCCAACGGATCGAAGTCCTCGGCCTGGTTCTTCTGATTGCCCTTCTGATCTGGCGACTGATGGAACGCAGTATGCGCCAATACATCGGAAAGCACGGGCGAGGCGATACCCGGTTGGGAGGGCCGACCAACGAAAAAACCAACAGCGTTTATGATGACTACAAAGTTTGCAAACGTGTCGGTAGTCAAAATAGGTGACAAAAGGCAGCTGGCTTATCCATTGCGCTCCGTGCATTTGGAGTATCTCAAGGCATTAAACGTGGACCCGGATATTTTTACTCATCCATAGCACCCCATGAAAAATTATTCACTGA
This sequence comes from Desulfosalsimonas sp., assembly GCF_046483245.1. Taxonomy (GTDB): domain Bacteria; phylum Desulfobacterota; class Desulfobacteria; order Desulfobacterales; family Desulfosalsimonadaceae; genus Desulfosalsimonas. The sequence continues at coordinate 1,268 of NZ_JAWODO010000102.1, forward strand.
CCGGCAGAAAGGGGGTGTGGAAAGTATGCGAAATTACACCGCTGCCGCGTCCAGGCCCAGTTTCCGGCGCTGGTTTTCAATGTGGCCGCGGATGAGCAGGGCGGCTTTTTCCGGGTCCGGCTCCACTGCGAAGGTGGCGCCCACCACTTCGTCAAGGCCTTCTGTGAGCAGTGCCACCACGTTCATGCTGCCGGCAATGGGCGGCATGGGGCCCAGGACCGTATAAATGCCGGATGCCACCACATAGGCGCCGATGGAAACGGCTTTTTCTGAGTACCACTCGGGCGCGGCCCCAGCCAGGGGCAGGTCGCTGATATCGGTTCCAAGGGCGTTGGCCAGGGATGCGGCCAGCACCAGGATGCGCACATTGTCCACACACGAGCCGAAATGCAGCACCGGCGGTATTCCCAAAGACCCGCACACCTCCTTTAAGCCCGGACCGGCATGGGATATGGCCTCTGCCACCTTGAACCCGGCCTTGGCAGTGGCCACGGCCGCACATCCCGTGTCCACCACCAGGATATCGTTTTCAATCAGCCGCTTTGTCAGGGTTACATGGCCGTAGTCATGCTTGATCTTGGGGTTGTTGCAGCCCACAATGCCCGCGGCGCCACGGATTTTGCCCGCCTTGATGGCATCGAGCAAAGGCTCTGGCGTGCCCCCTAAAGCACCCACAACCGCTTCCACGGAAAAACCGCCCACTGCATCCAGCGGCTCCACCGGAATATAGGTCTCACCGCGATTGGCAAAGTTTTCAATGGCGGCCTTGACCACGTCATAGGCTTTTTTCTGCGCGTTGTCCGGGTGGAATTCCACGTGCTCCATGCCCGGAAATCGTGCCTTGTCGCTGGTGCTGATCATTTTTGTGTGATAGCAGGCCGCCACCTTTGAAAGTGCGGGCATGATGCACTGATAATCCACGATCATCATTTCAATGGCACCGGTGGCAATGATGAGCTCGGTCATCAGATGGTTGCCGGCCATGGGAATGCCGTGGCGCATGAGCAGTTCATTTCCGGTGCAGCACAGGCCGCACAGATTGATGCCTTTTGCCCCCTTTGCCTCGGCCAGCTTTGCCATTTCCGGGTCCTGGCAGGCGGCCATGACCATTTCCGAAACCACCGGGTTATGGCCGTGGACCACCACATTGACCTGGTCTGCCTTTAGCACCCCGGCATTGACCTTTGTGGGGGCGGGCTTGGGGGTGCCAAACAGGATGTCTGAGACTTCCGTGGCAATCATGGACCCGCCCCAGCCGTCTGACAGGGCGTTTCGCAGGCCGTGGAGCAGCAGACTCTGCCAGCCGTTGTCCACGCCCATGTGGGTGCGGTGCATGGCCTCCGAGGTTTCCCGGTCAATGCCCCGGGGCATGATATTGAGCTTGCGCCACAACTGCTGTCTTTTTTCCGGTGCCCGGGCGGCCAGGGCCAGTTCCTTTTTGCGGGTGCCGAAATCCTCCTGCATGGCATGGGCCAGTTCTCCGGCAACTTGTTCCGGTGTTTTGCCGTCTGCGGCAATGCCGTATTCGGCGGCCACACGGTTGAGTTTCTCCGTATCCGTGATTGCGTAACCCGGGGCCTTGTTTTCAGCCACTGATGCCAGCACTTCCACCAGGTCCCGTCCGTGGTCCGAATGGGCTGCGGCTCCGGCGGCAATCATCCGGCACAGGTTCCGGGCCACGATAATATCGGCGTCTGCGCCGCACACACCCTGCTGGGGGCCTTCGCCGAACGGATCCACCCGGCAGGGACCCATGGCGCAGATCCGGCAGCTCAATCCCAGATCGCAGAATCCGCACTGGGGCTGCTGGGCGGCATGGCGGTCCCAGACGGTTTCCACCTGGTCGGATTCCATTTTTTTGATCAAAAGTTGGCCGTCCTTGGTGATAGTATAGGTATGGTGGTGCGTCATTGTCCCGTCCTCCCTTTTATGTTGACAGGTTGATTTCTTTTTCAGCCCTTTTGACCGTGTTCAGCAGCGAAAAGCCCGGGGCATGGTCGGCCGGGACAGATTCTGCTCTTATGCTGCGGGCCACCTGGTCGGTTTTATTCTTCATGGCCGCATCCATTTCTTCAAAAGTCAGCGCTCCTGTCTTGCAGACTTCCACGCAGGCCGGAATCAGCCCATTATGCTGGCGGGCAATGCAGTTGTCGCATTTGACGGCAATGGTTTTGCCCGCAGGCGCCAGGGGATCGGCGTGATACCGGATCACCCCGTAGGGACAGGCCATGGCGCACGATGCGCAGTTGATGCACACGTCCGGGTTGATGAGCACGGTGTTGGTGGTGGTCTGCCGGTAAATGGCCCCGGGAAGGCAGGCCATCTGGCACGGGGCGGGATCGCAGTGCCGGCACCGGTTGGGAAACCCCTCATCATAGAGCCCTGCACCCACGTGGATTCTCGGTCTGGGCCGGGGCGATTCGGAGATGGCTGAAATCAGAGCCCCGGTTTTCGAATGGGCAGCCGCGCAGGCGAGCATGCACTGCATGCATCCCACGCAGCGTTGAGGATGAACAATGACCTGTTTCATAAGCTTTCCTCCCTGCCGCATGGGGCGGCATATGAAATCAATGCGATCGGTCTGCCGGATTGTCCGGTGGTCCGGTTACCGGCCCAAAAGCCGACTGACGTTAAATCCCGGGTCCAGCAGGTGATGTGCAGATATTTTCACGGGCGTGCGGCTCTGGATCAGCGAGGTGAGCACGCCGCCCTGTTCGATTTGGTTGATCATGACAAATCCCACCAGGATTTGATCCTGGAATACAAGCTTGCGATAGGTTTGGCGTCCGGGGTCACGGGCGGAGAAAAACCGGCAGGACTCGTCGGTGTCCCTGGGGCTGACCCGGCCGGCGGTCATCACGTCTGTGTCAAACATGCGCATCACGTTTCTGGAAAGGCTGCCCCTGTAGCCCAGGGCTTGGCCGGCCATGTTGAATCCCGCGACCCGGCCCTGGGCCGCGGCTTCGGGCCAGATGGCGTTGACCCATTTTTTCTGGCGGGCAATGTCGATGTGCTCGGCCACATCCCCTGCGGCATATATGCCGGGCGCATTTGTGGCCATGTGATCGTCGACCAGGATGCCCGCATCCGTATCAATGCGGTCTGTGGGAACAAACCCGTGGGCCGGAAACACCCCTTTTCCGATAATGGCCATGTCGCACGGGATCTGGCTGCCGTCGGACAGATGGGCGGTCTGCACCCGGCCGTTGCCCTCAAAAGCGGTGACCGAAATTTCCGTGCGCACGGTCAGCCCGTGGTCGCAGAGCACCTGCTGGATCATTTCTCCGGCGGTTTCATCCACCTGCATGGAAAGGGGATAGCCCGACCGGATAAGCATGGTGACGCCAATATTTCGCTTAAGCAGGCTGTAGGCGGCCTTGAACCCCACGAGTCCGCCGCCGAGCACCAGGGCATGCCGGGTATCGGCCAGGGTGGCGATCATCTCCTGCACCTGGGCAATATTGCGCATGAAAAAAATGTTTTTGAGATCCAGGCCTTGGGCGTCAAGAGGCCTGGGATCGGCGCCGGCGGCGATCAGCAGCCGGTCATATGCGAAGATTTGACCGCCTTTTGTGGTCACAGTGCGTTCGTTGACATCCAAAGAGGTCACGCGGCTGCCGAGCGCGGGCGTGATGGAAAGCCGGTCGTAGAAGTCCGGCCCCCGGATGGGCAGCCTGGAAACATCCACGGCCCCTTCCAGAAGGTTGCTGATCATGGGACGGCAGTAAGGGGGGTGGCTTTCGTCTGAAATCATGGTGATTTGGCCGCGGGCATCAATGTGCCGGATGGCTTCTGCGGCGGTTACGCCTGCAACACCGTTTCCGATAATCACGTAATTCATAACGGCGCCTCGGTGAAAGGAGGGTGGACGGATAGAGTTTTAATTCACCGGATAACAAAACAATAAAATAAAAGTCATTTGATTGCAACAGGGATTCACCAAAGCCAGGCAGGCGGCTTAAACGGTTTTCGCATGTCACCGGCCGGGTGCGGGTGTGTTTGTCTGCGGATCGATTTGGCCGGTTGTCCCGGGAGTCTTGGCTGGAATTTCAAAAACTCGGGCTGATCGCCCTCAGACAGTTTGAAATTCCGGGCGCCAAGCCCCCCGGGACAACCTTTAGGCCAAATCGCTCCAATGCAGCCCAACACACCCGCACCCGGCCGGTGACATGGATGACTCCCCAGGGAAGTTATCAAGCAATAAAGAAGTAAGTTTTTGATTTTACTTAACACTTAATCACTTAAAGCTTAACATTGCCTGTAAAAAACACTTCCAAGGAAATCCAAGGGCGGGGTCTGCTTTTGAAGCGACATTGAGCGTTTTTGCGTGAAAATTTAAACTGTTGGAGGAATGCATAGCGAATTTGTATATTTTAAGCAAAAGTATTTGATGAATCCGCAAAAACGATCAGGAGCGAAAAAGCTGACGCCGACCGCAGGATTTCCTTCCTGCAACAACAGCGGACGCAGTAAAAAGCTTTTTACGAGTTCATCAAGTTTGATGCACCCGTAAAAGTCTGATTATAGATGGCGCCGTAAAAATTTCAGCCGTCCCCCTTGAACAGGTTCCGGAAGTGATTATTATAGAGGTGAAAGGAAAGGATGAACAACAAAAACAAATTGTTAAAAAATAAAAGGAGGTGAAAGATATGGCACTGGTACGATGGAATCCCTGGACCACGCTGCCCACTCTTCAGGATCGGATCAACCGGCTGTTTGAGGATGCGGTTCCGGCAGCCGAGGGCAGAGAGGATGTCGGCCTGTTTGAATGGCGGCCCATGGTGGATACCTATGAAAAGGATGACGCCATTATGATCAAGGCCGAGCTGCCCGGCGTGAAAAAGGACGATATATCCATTGATGTCAACAACGGCGTGCTTTCCATCAAGGGAGAGCGCAAGCATGAAGAAGATGTCAACGAGGATAACTACTACCGAAGAGAACGGTTTTACGGCAAGTTCCAGCGTGCCTTCACGCTGCCGGACAACGCGGATCCCGACAAGATCGAAGCCGGATTCAAAGACGGCGTACTTGAGGTGAAAGTACCCAAGACCGAGCAAAGCAAGGGCAAAAAGGTCGAGATCAAGTAAGAAGGTGCACGGAAGAACCGCGCCGGTAAAACAAAAACGGGGTGCAGACGCCAAGGGGTCTGTACCCCGTTTTTTATTTGTACCCTGATTTTAATCCACCTTGTGAACCCAGCCCTCGGTATCCTGTGTGCGGCCGTACTGGATGTCGGTGATGGCGTCGAAAAATTTCCGGGCCCAGGAGCCCACTTTTCCGTCGCCAATGGCAAGGGTCTTGTCCTTGTATTTGATCTGGCCCACCGGCGAGATCACTGCTGCGGTGCCCGAGCCGAAGCATTCCTGGAGTTTGCCGGCCTCATGGGCTTCGACCACTTCGTCAATGGAGATGCGCCGCTGGGTGACCGGATGTCCCCATTTTTCGGCCATGGCAATGACCGAATCCCGGGTGATGCCCGATAAGATGCTGCCGGACAGGGCGGGTGTGATGATTTCGTCGTCAATGACAAAAAAGATGTTCATGGAGCCCACTTCCTCCACGTATTTGCGCTCCACTCCGTCTAACCACAGCACCTGGGTATAGCCCTTGTGATGGGCCTCTTCTCCGGCATACAGGCTGGCCGCGTAATTGCCCGCGGTTTTCACCTCGCCCACGCCGCCGGGCACGGCCCGGACATATTTTTCCGTCACCCAGATTTTCACCGGGTTGAACCCTTCCTTGTAATAGGCCCCCACCGGGCTCAGGATGATGAAAAACCGGTAGGTGTAGGATGCCCGCACGCCCAGAAACGGATCCATGGCAATGATGGTGGGCCGGATGTAAAGAGACGTGCCCGGGGCCGAGGGCACCCAGCGCTTTTCAATTTTGAGCAGCTCTTTTAGCGCGTTGAGGGCCAAATTCTCGTCGATTTCCGGAATGCACATGCGATGGGCGGACTGGTTAAAACGGGTGAAATTTTGCTCCGGGCGGAACAGCTGGATTTTATCTTCCGGGGTTTTAAACGCTTTTAACCCCTCGAAGATGGACTGGCCGTAGTGGAGCACCATGGTGGACGGATTCATGGTAATGGGTCCGTAGGGCTCGATGCGCGGGTTGTGCCAGCCGTTGTCCAAATCATAGTCCATGTTGAACATGTGGTCTGTAAAAAGGGTGCCGAAAGCCAGTTCGGATTCGTCTGGCAGGTCCTTTAGGGACCCGGCTTTCTGGATGCTGATTTCCATGGTGATACTCCGTTTTTCCGATTGGTCTCTGTCAGGTAAAGATTATAAAAACCTGTTGATTTTTATACGTTTATCCATTTGCCGCCGTTAAGACGTTTTTTACGTTAACGTCAAAAGCCCGGATGATCAAGAAAATTTATCCGGCCGGGCAAAAAAGCCAGGGTTTTTCCCCTTGATTGCCGCCTGCAGCGGTGATAGGAATTCAATTGTGATGGAAACAAGCATACACCCGAATCCTGCGCCGGCATCCCCATATCTGGTCTGCCCGTTTAAAAAAGGCAGGCCCAAAAAGCACATTGATGTCTGCCGCAAATGCCGGAAAAACCGCAAGTGCGCCATATATCAGGATTATATGCAGCCGGGATTGTTTCCGGGATGGCGGTAACACCTATTTCCCCCAAAGATGGCCATGGACTCCGATATTTCTTCATATGCCCAAAGACTCTGCCGAAGCGGCCTGGCCGCAGATGAGGCCCTTTTGTGGGCTGCGCCCGGGCAGGGTCAGCCCCGCTGGAACCGCCACCACCCGGTTTGTGCCCGGCTCGATCCCCTGCTGGAAAAGCCCGGGATCGGGGCGGTGGTTTACGCCCGGCCGGCCGAGCCCTATGCCGGGATCTTCGACTATCTGGCCCGGACTGCCGCAGACGGGGTGATCCGTCCCCGGGATTCTGAAACCCGGGTGTTTTTAACCGACCTGCCGGTGGCCGAAAGCCCGGATCCGGACCGCCTGGGCCCGGCGTTGTCGGATCGCAGATGCCTAGTGATTCCCGGCTTTGGCCTCCTTGCCCATGGCAAAGACATGGCCGAAGCCTGCGTTTGTTTTTCCGCTGCCTGTTTTGCCGGGTTTGTGAAGTTTTTTGCAGACTCTCTCCAGGCAAGCCGGACAGGCAACATCGGCCGGGACCGGATCCGAACATTTGAGCGCGCCTGCACCTATCTTTCAGCGACGGCCGTGTTTGAAGGCGGGCTCATGCGCGGCCCGTTTGAAACCGAGGCGGACGCGCGCGCGGCCATTATCGAGGCCGGCCGGGCCGTTGTCGGCCACGGGCTTGTGGATGCCAGCTTCGGCAATCTTTCCTACCGCCTGGGCCACAGCCTGTATATCACCACTTCAGGCAGCTTTCTGGATGATCTCAAGGATTCGGTTGCAGCAATAAACCTGGATACCGGCGCTGTGAGCGGCGGCAGGCCGTCGTCTGAACTGCCGGCCCACGAGCGGATCGCCGGCCAGACCAATTTTTTGGCCATTGTTCACGGCCATCCCCTGTTTTCCGTGATCCTGTCCATGGACTGCCATGAAACCGATTGCCCGCATTCAGGCGACTGCCACCGGCTTTGTCCCCGGAGCCGGCAGGTGTGCTCGGTGCCGGTGGTCTCCGGTGAGACCGGCGGCGGTCCTTACGGGCTTTCCCAAACCGTGCCGCCGGCAATCAGGAGCAACAAGGCCGCCATTGTTTACGGACACGGGGTGTTTAGCTGTGCGGCCAGTGATTTTAACAATGCCCTGGGCCGGATGGTAACCATTGAACATCTCTGCCGAAAGACCTATTTCGAGCAGATCGGCATCCAGATTCGGCCATAGCGGAAGGATCATAGATGGAATTTGAAAGCATCGAGGATGTGACCTGCAGGCTTGAACGCGCCGGTTACATCCCTTCCCGGGAAATTGCCACGGTGGTGTTTTTGGCCGCTGCCACCCAAAAGCCCATCCTTGTGGAAGGCCCGGCCGGCGGGGGCAAGACAGAGCTGGCCCGGGCCGTGGCCCGGTGCCTGGGCCGGGACAAGATCCGGCTTCAGTGCTACGAGGGCTTAGATGAGGCCAAGGCCCTGTACGAATGGGAATATGCCAAGCAGCTGCTCTACACCCAGATGATCAAGGAGAAGATCAATGATTTGATCGCCGGGGCTGACAGCATTGCCGAGGCCGTGGAGCGCATTGCCGAGCAGGAGGACGCGTTTTTTCCGAGCGCTTCATCCTTGCCCGGCCCCTTTGGCAGGCCATTTCTTCGGATAAGCCCGTGGTGCTGCTCATCGATGAAATCGACAAGGCCGATCCGGAATTTGAGGCGTTTTTGCTGGAGCTGCTCTCGGAATTCCAGGTCTCCATCCCGGAGCTGGGCATCCGCAAGGCCAGGCACATCCCCATGGTGGTGCTCACCTCCAACAACTACCGGGACATGAGCGATGCATTAAAGCGCCGGTGCATTCATCTGTATATCGACTACCCGGAACCGGAGCTGGAAAAACGCATTATCCGTCTGAAGCTGCCGGGCATTGACGAGGCCCTGGCTGACCGGCTGGTCTGTGCCGTCAACCATATCCGGGAGCTGGACATGAAAAAACGGCCCTGCATTTCCGAGACACTGGATTGGGCCCAGGCCCTGATGGTCTTAAACATTGATGAATTGTCCTGCCAGTGGCTCAATCCCGAACCCGAAGCCTTCTGGGGTACGGGCGACAGCGAAATGCACACCTACAAGGCCCATTGCCACGAAGTGCGAACCTGCCAGAACCTTAATCAGCTCATTGATTTTATCGAAGAACTGGTGCTCTGACACTGTTTGAAAACAAGTGCAAAAACAGGACTTGACTTTTCACTGGCCCCGGCTTTCCTTCTATGGGTCGGATAAAACCGGATGCGGGCGGACCGATTCAGGCCCGCCTGCATCCGGTTGGTTTATATTCCACTGAAGCTGGGGGTCTGAGCATCAGGAAGTAAACTGGGTCCGGATGTCTTTTTTGTTGATTTTGCCAACACTGGTCTTGGGGATTTCAACAACGATCTGCACGCGGTTGGGCACGCCGTACTTTGGGATTTCCCCGGCGTCCACGAATTTCATGAAAAAGTCGCGCAGCTCGTCTTCGGTGACCTTGTCCTTGTGGCTGTCTTTGACCACCACCAGCACCAGGGGCCGTTCCCCCCATTTTTCGTCGGGCACGCCGATGGCGGCTGATTCGCTGACAGCCTCGTGCTGGCTGATGATATCTTCCAGGGTCAGCGAGGAAATCCATTCCCCGCCGGTTTTGATCACGTCTTTTAACCGGTCGGTGATTTGCAGATATCCCTCTTCATCCACGTATCCGATATCGCCGGTATGCAGCCATCCGCCCTGCCAGAGCTCCTCGCTTTTTTCCGCATCCTTGGTGTAGCCCTGGGTCAGCCACGGCGAGCGCACCACCACTTCACCGGTGGACTGGCCGTCATGGGGCAGGGTGTTGCCCTGCGGGTCCCAGATCCGCAGGTAGACGTTGGGCGCGGGCCGGCCGGTGCGGCAGCGGTACTTGACCTGCTGGTCCTCGCTCCAGTTCATCATCTTGGGTTTGAGCACCGCGGATGTCAGCAGTGGGCAGGTTTCGGACATGCCGTAGGCGGCATAGATGTTAATGCCCAGTTTCAGGGCTTCCCTACAAAGCCCGCGCGGCAGGGCCGAGCCACCGATGATCACCTTCCAGCCGGTGAGATCAAACTGCTTGATGGCCGGGCTGGAGACCAGCATGTGCATGATGGTGGGCACGCAATGGGAAAAGGTGACTTTTTCCGAGACCAGCAGCTTGAGCAGCATTTCCGGCTCGTACCGGCCGGGATAGACCTGCTTGGCTCCCAGCAGGGTCATGACATAGGGCACGCCCCAGGCATGGACGTGAAACATCGGGGTGATGGGCATGTAGACGTCTTTGGAGGTGATCGGCGCCTGGGATTCAAACCCGGCCAGGTTGGCCAGCATGCCGTAGGTGTGCATCATCAGCTGTCGGTGGCTGAAAAACACGCCCTTGGGCAGACCGGTGGTTCCGGTGGTGTAGAAGGTGGTGGCCATGGTGTTTTCGTCAAAATCCGGAAAATCATAGGATTTATCCGCCTTGTTGACCATGTCTTCGTATTCCCCGTCTATGGTCAGGGAGGTGTCCGGTTTTTTGCCGCTGTCGCTGATCAGGATGATTTTCTTGACCGTGGTGAACTTGTCCTTGACCGACTCGAGAAGCGGGAGAAATTCTTCGTTTACGAGGATGATATCGTCTTCGGCATCATTGATGGTATAGATCAGCTGCTCGGGGGAAAGGCGCACGTTAATGGTGTGGAGCACCGCGCCCATCATGGGAACGGCAAAAAAACATTCCAGGTAGCGGTGGCTGTCCCAGTCCATGACCGCCACGGTGCTGCCCGGGCCCACGCCCTGGGATGCCAGGGTGTTTGCCAGTTGATGGATTCTTCGGTTTAAGTCCCGGTATGTGTAGCGGTTGAGGTCCCGGTAAATGATCTCCCGGTCCGGAAAATAGATCAGGGGCGTTTCCAGGATGTGCTTGATCAGAAGCTGATAATTGTAGGCCGAAGGGGTGGGATCGATTTTTCGAAACGTCATGCATGCCTCCTTGCGCTGTCAGTATAAGGGTTAAACCAGATAAAAGTGAAATCAGGGGTTAAAATAAAATCAATGTAAACCTTTTTGAAATAAATTTAAACCAGAATTCACACGTATCCAAAGCTTGGCTTGCGTTCGGGGGGTAAAACAATGTATTATCCCATAAATTTATCGAATCCGTCCTGCGGGTCAGGACAAAACATTGGATCGCAGATGCGGAAAGCTGGAAAATTATTGGGCCATAAATGACTTGCTGTGCAACAAGGGGGAATGATGGGACTTCGGGATTATACCATTTATGATTTTATCTGCCGCAATGCAGTTTTGTATGCCGATCAGGAGGCAATTGTTTATAAGGACGTCCGCTTGACCCATCGGGAGTTCAAGCACAAGTGTGACAGTCTGGCAACCGGGCTTTTGCGTGCCGGCATTGGGCCCGGCGACCGGCTGGCCGTGGTAGCGCACAATTGCGATGAATTCGTGATTCTCTACGGGGCCGCCGCAAAAATCGGCGCCATTGTCGTGCCGGTCAACTGGCGTTTTTCCGCAGACGAAGTGGCTTATGTGTTAAAAGATGCTACTCCCGTGTTCGTGTTTGCCGGCCCGGACTACCGGGATCAGGTGCTGGCACTGCAGTCTGAAACCGATATTGAAAATTATTATACCATTGGCGGCGGGGATGCACCGGCCGGCTATGAACCGTTTTCCGCCCTTTATGATGACCCTGGTGCTGAAGATGCAATCGATATAACCGCGGAGACGGGTTTTGTGATCATTCATACCGCGGCTGTTGAGGGCCGGCCGCGCGGGGCGCTGCTGAGTCAGGGAAACATCTGTGCCATTGATTTTCAGCGAATCGCCAGCGAGGGGTTTGGCCCGGAGTCCTGCCACATGTGCATTCTGCCCCTTTTCCATATTGCCGGGTTGGCCAGGCTCATGGCGGTCATGCACGCGGGTGGGAAAAACGTGATTTTTGAACGTTTTGAACCGGAGCAGGTATTAAAAGGCATTGAAGCGGAAAAAGGCACCACGTTTTTCAACTTTTCCCCGATTTTGAAACGCCTGATCGACAAGCACCGGGAATTGGGCGGCAGCATTGATCTTTCGAGCCTGCGTACCGTGGGTGGACTGGATCAATCCGAAAACCTGGAGCAGTTCGGCCGGATCGCGCCCAATGTTTCATTCGGGGCGGGATTTGGGCAGACCGAGGCCATGGCCGTGACCTGGGCCCCGTATAGCGAGCGGCCGGGAAGCGCGGGCAAGCCCACCATCATTGCACAGGTGGCCCTGTTTGACGATGATGACCAGCCCGTGGCCGTCGGCGGGGAGGGCGAGATCTGCGTTCGCGGTCCCTCTGTTTTTCTCGGTTACTGGAACCGGGTGGCGGACACCGCGCATATGTTTCGCAACAACTGGCATCATACCGGGGATATCGGCCGGTTTGATCTGGACGGCTATCTTTGGTATGTAAAGCGAAAACCGGAAAAAGAGCTGATCAAGCCGGGCGGAGAAAATGTCTATCCCGCGGAGGTCGAGGGCGTGATCATGGAACATCCCGACATTGCGGAGGTCAGCGTTATCGGCGTGCCGGACCGGCAGTGGGGCGAGGCGGTCCTGGCCGTGTGCGTGACACAGCCCGGCAAAACCATAGGGGAAAAGGATCTGATTGATTTTGTGGCTTCCCGGATCGCCCGGTACAAGAAGCCGCATTCCGTAGTGTTTGTCGATGCTCTGCCCAAAACCGGAAAGGGCGAAATTGACCGGGATCAGGTCAAAAATGAGCACGGCGGAAAATATTGATCCTCATTTTCGGCATCCGGAAAATCAATTCGTGTCAGACGGGTCTCCGTGTTCCAAAAACAGTTCAAGGCTGGCGACAAGGATGAAAAAGTAGCCCAGCATTTCCAGACATTCCTCTAAAAGGCGCTTGTAGTCCCTATCGTAATCGTCGCCCAGCAGGGGTTCGAGAAACGGCCCGTGTCCGGTTAACTGGCCGTATATCACAACGATCAGCCCGGCCCACATGAGGGCGAAAACAGGCGTTGCAGCAAACCGTGCCAGTTCCCGGCCAAAGATCCTTCTGTTGTACCAGGCCAGCAAAATTGCTGAAACCACCAGAATGGCCGCGGGTGCCTGCCAGCCGCCAACGGGTATGGCCTGATCCAGCAGGGCGTCGCACTCGCGGACCATAGCAAGCAGCGCCGCAAATGCCGTTATTACGGGAAAAATTTTTCCCCCCGGCTTCCGGCGCATTGCCGCGGCCATCATGAGTGCTGCCGAGACGCCCAGAACAGCAAACTGGAGCCATTCCAAAATCCCGCCTTCCTTGAATTGCTCAATATCGCCGAATCCGGCCACGTAGTTCAAAAAACCGCCCAGGAGCAGCAAAAGCAGGGTATAGACGAAAAAACGGATAAGAACCGACTGGTTGTTTTTCATATAAAAGCCCAGTTTCTCCATTGTGATAAACTTGATGGCACCGTAAAGTCCAATATCTGCGTTATGCGCATTCCCTTAGAATTTCACGTACGGCTAAGCAGGCTGCATTCTTCGGAATTGCGCAAGGCTTGATTTTGAACTGTTTGCGGCGCCATCTGAAAACTTACTTTTTTACGCAGTTCTCAAATTTTTTCAAAGCTTGAGAAAAACTTTTTTATAGCATAAAATCAGATTCATCGGAAATTGATTTTTTTGGGCGCGGCTTGCGTGCATGTTAGCCGTTGCTATGCAATCCATTGGATACCATATGTGGGAATATGACAGGGAAATTGACACGGCAGGCGTTAGAGCAACGGGTTCGCGATCTGGAAGCGGAAATCGCAGGCCTCAAACGTTTGCAGGGCCAATCGCCGGAACCGGATAAAAACGCTGCTGGTCCGCAAAGCGCTGAGCAGTATTACCGGCTGATCATTGAAAATGCAGCCGATTTGATTTTTACGGTCAATGAAAAAGGCGAGTTTGTCTACATTTCTCCTAATTGCCGCTTTATTCTGGGCTATGAGCCCGAGGCCTTTATCGGCCAATCTTTTGTTCCTTTTGTGCATCCTGATGACACTCCGGGTGTTTACAGCATCCTTTCCGAGGTTTTTACCCGGTACCAGAATAACGGCGCCAACGGGGTCGGCCGTCTGAACCTGGAATATCGGGCGCTGACCCGTGACGGCGAATTCAAATGGCTCTCTGCCGGAAACACCCTTGTCAAGGAAACGGACCGGAATGTGGAAGTGGTCTGCATTGCCAAGGATATCACGGAACAAAAGGAGGCGGCCCGGAAACTGGAAGAAAGCGAACAGCGGTATCGTTTTCTGGTCGAGGAATCCAATGATATTATCTGGACCTTTGATTTGTCCTCTATGACCTTTGTCTATGTTTCCAGGTCCGTGGAGCGGATCCTTGGCCTTCCCCAGGATCAGGCCAGCGGAGTGGGACTTGATGATATTTTTGACCCGGAAACCGAAAAGAAAGTAAGGGCTGCTTTTGAATTTGCAGCTACGGATCCGGACGGTGACGGCCGGGTGATGACAGAGGCCGATCATCTGGGGAAAAATGGGCAAAAGGTCAGCATGGAGGTCAATGCGGTGCTCCACAGGGATGCCGGGGGCAAGCCCGTATCCTTTACCGGTGTCTCCCGGGATATCACGGAGCGCAATGCCGCCGTCCGGGAAAGGGAAAAGCTCCAGGCACAGCTCAGACATGCCCGGCAGATGGAGGCCATTGGAACCCTGGCCGGGGGCATTGCCCATGATTTCAACAATATTCTTTTCTCTGTGACCGGATACACTGAATTGGCCCTGGATGAAGCGGCCGAAGGCAGTCAGCTGCATCAGAATCTCTGCCAGGTGCTGGCTGCCGGAAATCGTGCCAGGGATCTGGTCAGGCAGATTCTGGCCATCACCCGAAATGAAAAACAGGCCTTCCGGCCCGTGGCCGT
>NZ_JAWODO010000122.1:0-36261 GCF_046483245.1 Desulfosalsimonas sp.
TGATGAGACGGCTTCAGGATGGCGAAGCAGGCTTTTGGGGGTCAGGATGATCAGGGGTTTTAATGTCCCGGCACAGGCATGGCGCCGCAGAAGATGATAATACTGGGCCGGTGTGGTGGGGTTGCAAACACAGAAGTTTTCATCTGCGGCCAGCTGCAAAAACCGCTCCACACGGCTGCTGGAATGATCCGGGCCCTGGCCTTCATAGCCGTGGGGCAGCAGCAGCACCAGACCGCTTCTGCGCCCCCACTTGGTCTCGCCGCTGGCAAGGTAGAGGTCAATGACGGCCTGGGCGTTGTTGGTAAAATCGCCGAACTGGGCCTCCCAAAGGGTCAGGCCGTTTGTGCGCACCAGGGAATAGCCGTATTCAAAGCCCAAAACCCCGGCTTCAGACAGCAGGCTGTTGATGGCGGTAAATCCGCCCTCGTCTTTGGCTGCGTTGTTTATGGGCACATGCTCCGCGTTGGTGGTGGTGTCAAACAATACGCTGTGGCGCTGGCTGAAAGTGCCCCGCTGGCTGTCCTGGCCTGACAGGCGGACGAAAATCCCCTGGTTTACGATTGTGGCAAACCCCAGGGCCTCGGCATTTGCCCAGTCTATGCCCTTGCCGTCTTGCACTGCGGCCAGACGCTTTTTCAGGAGTTTTTCAATTTTGGGGTGCAGGTGGAAATCATCCGGGGCCGCGTTGATTTTTGCAGCCAGTTGCTTTAGCAGGGAGGGCTTGACAGCAGTGTCCACGCCGGAATCCTGTTGATCCTGGGGTTTCTGCCGGCTTTTTTCCGGCTCCCTTGTGGGCGGGTGATCCTCGGCTGTGGTTTCCTGCGCCGGTTGACCGGTTTCTTTCTGCACAGCATCATAGGCATGCCCGATGCATTGGGTTGTCTGCTCCTGGATGTCGCTGGCTGTGTTTTCGTCCAATACGCCCTGGTCAATGAGTTGTTGGGCATAGACCCGGGCCGGGGTGGGGCGGTTTTTGATCCGTTCATACATGAGCGGCTGGGTGAAATAGGGCTCATCGCCCTCGTTGTGTCCGTATCTGCGGTAGCAGACCACATCCATGACCACGTCCTTGCCAAAACGCATCCGGTAGTCACAGGCCAGCTTTGCAATATGCACGGCCGCCTCGGGGTTTTCACCGTGTATGTGAAATATGGGCACCATTAAACTTTTGGCGATATCCGTGGCATACCGGGTGGAGCGCAGGTCATCGGGCAGGGCCGTGTAACCGATCTGGTTGTTGACGATGATATGCACTGTGCCGCCGGTATGATAGCCATCAAGCTGAGACATATTCAGTGTTTCGGCCACAATGCCCTGGCCTGAAAAGGCCGCGTCCCCGTGGAGCAGCAACGGCATGACAGCACCGGTGTTTTCAATGCCTGCCGCATCCAGCCGGGCCCGGGCCATTCCCTCCACCACCGGGTTGACCGATTCCAGGTGACTGGGGTTGTCGGCCATGAGGATATCGACTTGCCTGTTGCCCGATGTGGTGATTTTGCCGTGAAAACCCTTGTGATACTTCACGTCTCCGGCGCCTACTTCGGCTTCCGGGTTGTGGTGGCTTTCAAATTCACCGATGATATCTGCATACGGCTTGCTCAAGATATTGGCCTGAACATTTAACCGTCCCCTGTGGGTCATGCCCAGAACAATCTGTCCGCAGCCGTGTTCGGCTGCGGCATGGGCTAGCAGGGAATCGAGCATGGGGATGATCACATCTGCGCCTTCAACGCTGAAGCGTTTCTGGCCCAGATATTTTTTGTGGATAAACTGCTCAAGTGCGGAAGCTTCGGTGAGTTTCCGGAGAATCCGGATTTTTTCCTCATCTGAAAGGGTCGGCATGTTCTCTGTGGATTCCATCCGCTCCCGAAGCCACTTGCGTTCTTCCGGGTCCTGGATGTGCATGTATTCCACACCAACAGAGCGGCAGTAGGTCCGGCGCAGATGGTTGACAAGCTCGCCAAGTGTCATTTGCCGGCCTTGGTTTTCCGGCAGACCCGGCGCGTAGAAGCGCCGCTGCATGTCTTTTTCATCCAGGCCAAAGGCTCTCGGGTTTAACAGGGGGTGGTCGGTGGGACATGCCGCAAGGGGGTCCAGACACGACAGCAGGTGGCCGATATCGCGATACCTGTAGACAAGGGCCTCGACCCTTGACTGTTTTCTGACGGTTTGCTCGTCGCAGGGCTCGCATACTTCTTCGGACGCTGCCGGTTTTTCGGTGAAGCCGAGTTCAAAGCCCTGGAAAAAAAACTGCCAGTCCGGGTCCACGGAGTTTGGATCCTGCTTCCATCGGCTGTATTGGGTTTCAATGTATCGGGCGCTCCATGGGCCTTTATAAGTCATTGTGTGGTGCGTCTCCTGTTTGTGTGGTTTTGATCTATGGCCGCTTCAGCCCGCAGGCGGTATGCCTTGGATTTATCTTGCCGGATTTTGGTGCGCGGATGATTCCCAGGGCTTTTGCCTGGTCAGCCGCCCTGTAGGAGCTTCGCACAAGGGGGCCGGATTCCACCAGTGCAAACCCCCCCTCTGTTGCATATTGTTTCAGTTGTGCAAAGATTTCAGGTGAAAAATATTCAGCCACGTCCATGTTTTGCGGTCCGGGCTTGAGATACTGGCCCATGGTCAGCACCTGCACGCCTGCCGCCCGGATGTCGGCGATGGTCTGGCGGATTTCGTCCATGGTCTCGCCGAGCCCGAGCATGAATCCCGATTTTGTGATGCATGAAGGGCTGATCTGCTTTGCCGTCCGAAGCAGGGACAGGGACTGCCGGTAGTCTGCCATGGGCCGCACCGTTGGATAGAGCCGGGCCGCGGTTTCCATGTTGTGTCCCACAACGTCCGGGCCGGCTGCGAGCACGGTTTCAAGGGCCCTGCGGCTTGCGGCAAAATCCGGAATCAGCACTTCAATGCCCGTATTCGGGCAGTTTTTCCGGATCTCCCGGATGGCGGCGGCAAAATGGCCGGCTCCGCCGTCGGAAACATCATCCCGGGTAACAGATGTCACCACCGCGTGATCCAGTTCCATGGCGGCGACGGCTTTTGCCACGCGCCGGGGTTCGTCTTTATCCACCGGCTGTGGCCGGCCGCTGACCCCGCAAAATCGGCAGTTGCGGGTGCAGCCGTTGCCCATGAGCATGAATGTGGCATGTCCGGCATGCCAGCATTCCGCGATATTGGGGCAAAGCGCGGATTCGCAGACCGTGTGCAGACCCGCGGCCGCTTTGAGGCGGCGGACGGTTTCATAATTTTCACCCCCGGGTGCGGCCACCCGGATCCACGGAGGCTTTGCCGAGGTTTTGTTTGTCCTGTTTTGGCGTGTTTCCATGAAATATCGAAAAAAACCGTTTTGAAAATTTTGCGTGCTTGTATTTTGTCCACAGGCCGGTTGAACTCCGCGGCCGTGCCCGACAAATTTTTTCCCGAATTTCCCCACCGGGGTTTCGATGGTTACAGGCTTTTCAGGGCCTCGATGGTATGGGACGGATCCGGCCGCACCGTATAGTCGGCATTAACCTGCGCGTATCGGATCTTGGCGTCCTTATCAATGATGTAGCGCGAAGACATGGGAAGATCCCAGGAGCCGTCTGCATTGTTTTTGTCTACGTGAATGCCGAACTGCTGATAAACTTTTTGCAGATCATCGGGCACCGTGTAGACCAGACCGAATTGTTTTGCCACCTGATTTCCCGAATCCACCAGCAGTTGCATTGTAAGCCCCTTTTTTTCGGCAAACTGCCGGGAGGCCTCTTTGCTTTGCGGCGAGACCATGATCAGGGATGCGCCCAGTTCTTTGATTTTTTTGTGCTCGGCTTCAAGAGCGTCCAGCTCTATGTTGCAAAACGGTCACCACCCGCCACGGTAAAACCCCAGCACCACGGGACCTTGTTTGAATTTTTCATAAAGGTTTACAGTTTCGCCCCTGTAATCTTCCAGGGAAAAATCCGGGGCCTTGTCGCCGATGGTTTTGGCCTTGTCTGCCATGCCGGAGGCTTTGAGATCCTCTGTGGCCTTGTGCATGATATCAATGGCCTGTTTCGGTGCCGCGGACTCAAGTTCTTTTTTCTGCGCGTCCAGCTTTTCCTGCAAACCCATTTCCGTCCTCCTGATTGAATTTGACATATTAAAAAGATTCTCATCCAAATATTAACCATGCTCCAGCAGGTTAACAAAAAACAATAAACGGCCTTCACCCCGATGTATTTGCAAACCGAATTTTATTGCACGCGACCCCGGCTCCCCATTAACCACCCATCACCCATTACCCATCACCTGTCCCCACCCTGTATCTTGCGGGTTGACTTTATCGGGTCCGGGTGCTAAAAAAATTTCCAAATTCAATGTTTCGATTTGGTTTTATGGTTTCCGGGTTTGCATATATTTTTATATACCCCTTCTGCAAAACAACCCCCTAAAACCATTCAAGAACCTCGCAAATTCAATTCCGTGCCTGGGTGGCGGAACAGGTAGACGCAAGGGACTTAAAATCCCTTGGGGCATAGTCCCCGTACGAGTTCGATTCTCGTCCCAGGCACCATTCAAGGCATAACATTTCAGGACAGAAGGGCCGAAGACATGAACGTATGTATCGTGGGAACCGGGTATGTGGGGTTGGTGACAGCCGCCTGTCTGGCTGAAACCGGAAATCATGCCTTTTGCGTGGATATCAACGACGGCGTTGTCCAGCGGTTGAAAAAAGGCGATGTCCACATTTTCGAACCCGGGCTGGAAGAACTGGTCCAGCGCAACCTGGCAGAAGAGCGCCTGGTGTTTACCACTTCCCTCAAAGAAGCCATGGCCAACGCCACCCTGATTTTTTCCTGCGTGGGCACCCCGCCCATAGAAGACGGTTCCTGTGATCTTTCCGCTGTATTCCGGGTGGCCGGGCAGGTGGGCGACAACATGGAGGACCACAAAATCGTGGTCAACAAGTCCACGGTGCCCGTGGGCACGGCCGATCGGGTCCGGGGTATCATTTCAGAGCGGCTTGCCGCCCGGGGGGTTTCCCTTGATTTTGACGTGGTCTCCAATCCCGAGTTTTTAAAGGAAGGCGATGCGGTCAGCGACTTTATGAAGCCCGACCGGATCATTATCGGCACGGACAATCCGGAAGTTGCGCAATTATTGGAAAATCTGTATGAGCCCTATGCCAGAAGCCGTGACAAATTGATCCTCATGAGCCCGAAAAGCGCGGAGATGACCAAGTACGCGGCCAACTGCATGCTCGCCGCCAAGATTTCGTTTATCAATGAAATCGCCAATATCTGCGAGAAGGTGGGCGCGGATGTGCGCGATGTGCGCGCAGGCATCGGCTCGGATCACCGCATCGGCTATCATTTTATCTATCCCGGGGTGGGCTACGGGGGGTCATGCTTTCCAAAGGATGTCAGGGCGCTGATTCATACGGCCGCAGACCTGGGCTATAGGCCGGAGGTTCTCAGCGCGGTGGACAATGTCAACAACCGCCAGAGGCAAATGGTTTCCCGAAAGATTCAAAGCTTTTTTGAGTCCGCCGGCGGGGTTTCGGGCCGGATCCTGGCGGTGTGGGGCCTTTCGTTTAAGGCCAATACCGATGACATCCGCCATTCACCGGCAATCGACATTGTGGCCGAATTGAGCCGGGCGGGCATGCAGATCCGGGCCTTTGACCCGGCGGCCGGGCAGAATGCAAAGCAAATGTTTGCCGGCAATGATCATGTCTTTGTGGGCGACAAGCAGTATGAAATCCTTGACGGGGCCGATGCCCTGGCCGTGCTCACCGACTGGCACCAGTTCCGGACCCCGGATTTTTCCGGTATTGAAAAGCGCCTGAAACACCCGGTGATCTTTGACGCCAGAAATCTCTACAGCACCGATCTCATTGTCCGGCACAACTTTACCTGCATCCGCACCGGCCGGCCGGATATCATTGCCGGGCCTGCCATTGATTGAAAAAGGAATGACATTTTAATGGAGCTCTCTGATCAGCAGAAAGCCGCTGTAACACATATCGGCCCGGCACTGGTGGTGGCCGGGGCCGGATCCGGCAAAACCCGAACCCTGACCGCCAAGGTGGCCCACCTCATTGATCTGGGCTACCGCCCGGAACGAATCCTGGCCATCACGTTTACCAACAAGGCGGCCGATGAAATGAAACGCCGGCTCACAGAACTCACCGGCCTGGCCGTGGAGCGGTTTCCCTGGGTGCGCACCTATCATTCCGCCTGTTTCCGGATTCTGCGGGAGCACTGCCGGCTGCTGGGCTATGAGCCCCCGCTTCAGATCTACTCCGATTACCAGCAGCAGAAACTCATCAAGGATCTGATGATTCGTTTTGATATGGACCGGAAGAATTTTTATGCCGTGCGCGCCGCCCTTTCCAACGCCAAAAACTCCGGCAGCCCGGATGCCTACATGGATGCTCATCCCCGAATCGGCCCGATCCGGCTAAGAGACTTGTTCTCCGCTTATGAAGACGAGCTCAGGGCCAGAAACGCAGTGGATTTTGACAATATTCTGCTCAAGGCCAGAGACCTGCTCCGGGATCATGACGGGGTGCGTGAGGATTACCGGGCTTATTTCTCCTATATTCTGGTGGATGAATACCAGGACACAAACAATCTCCAGGCCGAACTCACGCGGCTGCTTCTGGGAAACGGCAATCTTTTCTGTGTGGGAGACGACTGGCAGGCCATATACGGCTTTAGGGGCAGCAACGTGGATCATTTCCTGGGATTTGAGCGCTCCTACCAGGGAGCCAGCATTTTCCGGCTGGAGCAGAACTACAGGTCTGCTGACGAGATCGTCAAAACCGCCAACGGGCTGATCCGCTTTAACCGCGACAGGATGGACAAATCCTGTTTTTCCGAGCAAAAGGGCGGGTCTGTGGGCATCCACGAATTTTTCAGCGACGAGGAGGAAGCCGGCTGGGTGGCGGATAAGATTGAAATGCTGCACCGATCGGGCATCGCCTATGACAAAATGGCCGTGCTTTACCGCACCAAGTTCTGCTCCCTTCCCTTTGAGCAGGCTTTTCGTTTTGCCGGCATTCCCTATCGCATGCTCGGCGACAAGGGTTTTTTTGAAAGAAAGGAAATCCTGGATATCAACTGCTATCTCACCGCAGCCGTATTTCCCAAAGATGACGCGGCATTTGAGCGGGTGTTAAATACCCCCAAGCGGGGCATCGGCCCGAAAATGGTCGAAAAGTTAAACGCCTGCCGCCCTCCGGGCGGCAGCCTGCAGGATGCCGTGGCCCGGGCGGTTTCCGGAAAAATTCTGTCATCCAAAATCCATGCGGGCCTGACGTCTTTGATCCAGCTGCTCAAAGATATCGAACCCATGGCCCCGGATGCGGCCATACGCAAGGTCATGGACCGGGTTGATTATGAGACATATTTGAATCAGCAGTCAAAGACTGCAGATGAATTCACCACGCGCATGGAAAACATTGAACAGCTTGTCTATGCCGCCTCCACCTACGAGACCCTCCTGGATTACCTGGAAGAAGCCGCCCTGGTCCGGGAGGACAAGGAAGAGGCTGACAGCGATGAAGGCGGGGTGAGCATGGCCACCATTCATGCCAGCAAGGGCCTGGAGTTTCACGTGGTTTTTGTGGTGGGATGCGACGAAAACCTGCTGCCCCACTGGAAGTCCCGGGAATCCGAGGCTGAGCTCCAGGAGGAGCGGCGGCTGATGTATGTGGCCATGACCCGGGCGGAAAAATTTTTATTTTTAACCACCGCTGATTACCGCAAGGGACAGTACAGCCCGGCCAGCCGGTTTATCGCCGAGGTGGCCGAGTGTCTGCAGCACGATGCTTAAACAGGGCCTGGATCAGTCGTTGCCCCTGGTCTCCGGGCTTTGGGCTTTTAGCTGGGTTTTTAACCGGCGCTCGATTTGTTCATGCTTTTTTTTCCGCTTGTCGGCCTGGCGGGTGCGCAGTTCATCTATGGTTTTGCGCTCGGCCTGCTTTTGTTTGCGGAATTTTTCCAGTTCCGCGGAAAGCGCTGTTTCTTCGGCCTGATCGGAAAGATTTTCAATCCGGCGGTGATCGCTGATAAAAATCCGGGTTTCACCGGATTTTTCAAGCGTTTCAATGATGCCTGCAGACTCGGATTTGCGGCACAACCGGCCGGCTTCCTCGGTGGATATGGATAGCAGCTCTGCGATCTGTTCAAGGGCGGGCGGGCGCTGATGTCTGTATTCCAGGATACGGACGGCCGCCACCAGCAGGTGGGCTTCCTTGTACGGGCTGTTGACGTTCATGGGGCGCTTCCTTGTGTTGAGGATTCATACAACTGTCAATGATGACTCAGCATTTTCATGCTGCTGCCGTGCCTGCCGGTTCAAGTGCTTGACACGGTATCTTTCAAATCGTATCATACCTGGCATTTGAGTCAAGGGGATGGGGTTTTGCATGAAAACGAAAAAAGATCGGCTTTCACGGATCGTTTTTGTTAGACAACCACTGGAGGATATTCCATGACAGCAATAATTGATGTATTGGCAAGAGAGATTCTCGACTCCCGGGGCAATCCGACCGTGGAGGTGGACGTGGAACTTGAAAGCGGCGGCATGGGGCGTGCTGCCGTGCCGTCCGGGGCTTCCACCGGCTCCCGGGAGGCACTTGAACTGCGGGACAATGATGCGGGTCGATATGCGGGCAAGGGGGTTCAGCAGGCGGTGGAAAACGTCAATACCCGCATTGCGCCGGCAATCCTGGGAATGGATGCCGCAGATCAGCACCAGCTTGATGCCGCGTTAATCGAACTCGACGGCACGGAAAACAAGTCCTCCCTGGGGGCCAACGCCATTCTGGGCGTTTCCATGGCCGCTGCCCGGGCGGGTGCGGATGCTTATGCAATGCCGCTGTACCGGTATCTTGGAGGGCTCAATGCCCGTTACATGCCCCTTCCCATGATGAATATCGTCAATGGCGGGGCCCATGCGGCAAACAGCTTGGATATTCAGGAATTCATGATCATTCCCGTGGGCGCGACTTCAGTTTCCCAGGCCGTGCGCATGGGGGCCGAGACCTTCCACAGCCTCAAATCCCTGCTCAAAAAACGCGGCATGGTCACTGCGGTGGGAGACGAAGGCGGGTTTGCCCCGGATCTGGAATCCAACGAGGCTGCATTGAAAATCATTATCGAGGCCATTGAAGCGGCCGGATACCGGCCCGGAAAAGACATCGGCCTGGCCCTGGATGCGGCTGCCACGGAATTTTACCAGGACGGGGGCTATTTTCTGGAATCTGAAAACCGGCGGATGTCCGGAGCAGAAATCATTTATTATTATTCCGATTTGATTGATCGGTATCCCATCTTTTCCATCGAAGACGGTCTGGCCGAGCAGGACTGGGACAATTGGGCGGTTATGACAGAAAAACTTGGCCGCCGGGTTCAGCTCGTGGGCGATGACGTGTTTGTCACCAACCCCTCCATATTTGCCCAGGGCATTGAAAAGGGGGTCTGCAATTCCATCCTGATCAAGCTCAATCAGATCGGTACGGTCTCTGAGACCCTGGAAACCATCGACATGGCGCGGACAAACGGCTATACTACGGTGATTTCCCATCGTTCCGGGGAAACAGAGGATCACTTTATCGCCGATCTCGTGGTGGCCGTGGCCGGCGGACAGATCAAGACCGGTTCCATGTCCAGAAGCGACCGGGTGGCAAAGTACAACCAGCTTTTGCGCATTGAAGAGCAACTGGGGCAAAGCGCGCAAATGGCCCAGAACCCGTTTATGGTCTAACAGATAATGCTGCGTTCCGCTTTGATATTTTCCCTGGCCTGCCTTCTGGCGGCAGCCCTTTGCACGGGTGCGTTTGGTTATGTCCTGCCGGCGCCGTTTGTGGCCAGTCAGATGCAAAAGCATCTGAACCTGCCCGATCAGATGGAAATCACCCAGCAGCTACATGTGTATCCAGCTGAAGCCGACGGCAAAAGCCAGGGTGCGGACAGTGTTGGGCAAAACAGTGCGGATGCTGAAAAAGATTCAGACCCGGAGGCATCCGGGCCGGCCGGTTTTTTCCAAACCGTTCGCTACCGCCGGCCCGGGGCCTATCGATCCGATATCAAGACCCCGGATTTCAGCCAGATTTATATCGAATCATCCGGATCACAGCTTTTTGTCCTTGATGGCGAGATCATAGACGACAGCCGGCAGTGGTATGCCTGCTACAAAGATCTGTTCATGTTTTTATCCCGGCCCCCGCTGGTACGGCACCTGGAGCAGCTCGGGGTTGACATGAACATTTCCAGCCTGGGCCGGCTCAACAAAAAAACCGTCTACGTGGCCGGCGCCAGATATCCCGACCTGAGCAGCGCCCAGGTGTGGTTTGACAAAAACACGTTTCTGCCCGTGCGCTGGATCGTGGCCCCGGCAAAACAGACAGGACAGCCGCCGGCATTTGAAATCCGCTATCTTGACTGGCAGCCTTTTGACGGCATCCGCTATCCGGGAAAAATCGAATTTTATGAAAACGGCCGTCTTGCCCGGGCCGTGACCGTGGAAAAACTGGACCGGATTTCGGGAGTACCGGCATCCGATTTTGACATCAGCGCCGTGCGCAAAAAATACGCACCCGCCTCCGGTGCCCCGCAAGAGCAGGGCGGGGCCGCAGAAGAAGTCCGCCGGCAGATCGAGGAATTCAAAAAAATATATGAAACCCCAACCCAATAAAACGCACGTTTTGTGATCGAGGTAGACCTATGGCAGGCAAATCCAAATTTATTTTTGTAACCGGCGGGGTTCTTTCATCCCTGGGCAAGGGACTGGCTTCAGCCTCCATCGGGGCGCTGCTCGAATGCCGGGGTCTGACAATCTCCCTGGTGAAGCTCGATCCCTATATCAATGTGGATCCCGGCACCATGAACCCGTTTCAGCACGGCGAGGTGTTTGTCACAGACGACGGTGCGGAAACCGACCTGGACCTTGGCCATTATGAGCGGTTTGTCAATGTGCGGCTGGGCCGTGACAACAATTTCACCACCGGCAAGATCTATGATTCGGTGATCAGCAAGGAGCGCCGGGGCGACTATCTTGGCGGCACGGTTCAGGTGATTCCGCATATCACCGATGAGATCAAGGCCAGCATCTGGCAGGCGGCCAAGGGCGCTGATATTGTGATCGTGGAAATCGGCGGCACCATCGGCGACATTGAAAGCCTGCCGTTTCTTGAGGCCATTCGGCAGTTTAAATTCGATGCCGGAAAAGACAATGTGCTCTACATCCACCTGACCTATATCCCATACATTGCCGCAGCAGGCGAGCTCAAGACCAAACCGACCCAGCACAGCGTCAAGGAACTGCGCAGTATCGGCATTCAGCCCGATGTCCTCATGTGCCGCACCGACCGGTACCTATCTCCGGATATCAAGGCCAAGGTGGCTTTGTTTTGCAACGTGAGCCAGGATGCCGTGGTCACGGCCAAGGACGTGGACTGCATTTACGAGTGCCCCCTGGTGTTTAACAAGGAGGGACTGGATTCCAAGATCCTGGAGCTGCTCAATATCTGGACGGGATCGCCCCGGCTTGAGCAATGGGAAAACATGGTGGACCGTTACAAGTCGCCCTCAAAGCGTGTAACCATTGCGGTAGTTGGCAAATACACGGATCTGACTGAATCCTACAAGAGCTTAAACGAGGCCCTGTATCACGGCGGAATCGCCAATGAAGCCAGAGTGGAGCTTGAATTCATCGATTCCGGCGCCCTGACCCCGGACAATTGCGCCCGGGCCCTGACCGGAGTTCAGGCAATTCTGGTGCCCGGTGGGTTCGGTTCCAGGGGGGTGGAGGGAAAGATCTGTGCCATCGGATATGCCAGAAAGCAGGGGATTCCCTTTTTTGGCATCTGCCTGGGAATGCAGCTGGCGGTTGTCGAGTTTGCCCGCAACGTGGCCGGGATTGAAAAAGCGCACAGCTCCGAGTTTGATCCGGAGACCCCAGCGCCGGTGATTTATTTGATGAAGGAATGGTTTGATGAGCGCACCCAGACCCTCCAGCAACGGGATGTGAACTCGGAAAAAGGCGGCACCATGCGCCTGGGCGCCTACCCCTGCCGGCTGGCAAAAGACAGCTTGGCCTACCGGGCCTACAGCACGGAAGAAATTTTCGAACGTCACCGGCATCGCTATGAATTCAACCTGGACTACAAACAGCCCCTTGAAGAAAACGGACTGGTGTTCAGCGGATTTTCGCCCAAAGGGGATTTGGTGGAGATCGTGGAGCTAAAGGATCACCCCTGGTTTCTGGGGTGCCAGTTTCACCCGGAATTCAAGTCCCGTCCCATGGCGGCCCATCCCTTGTTTTCCCGCTTTATTGCCGCTGCCCTTGGCTATCTGCCGGATCCGCAATAAGACGCAGGTGCCCCTGGCCGCCTTTTGTCAAGGAAGCGCGCCATGACCCATTGCAGAGATATTCCGGCATGCACCAGGCCCGCCCCCCTGCAGGCCGGCGACCGCGTGGGGGTTGTGGCCCCGGCCAGCCCCTTTGACAGGGAGCGGTTTCTGCGGGGACTAAAAGTGCTCCGGGATATGGGCTTTGATCCGGTCTGGTCGGAGAGACTTTTTTTAAAAAACGGGTATTATGCCGGTACCTGCCGGCAGCGGGCCGATGATCTGCAGGCGTTTTTCGCCGCCTCTGACATCCGTGCGGTCTGGTGTGTGCGGGGCGGTTACGGTTCCCTGGGCATACTTGAATGCCTTGACTACTCGCTTATTGAAAAACATCCCAAGATTTTCGTTGGCTGCAGCGACATTACCACCCTGCTGGTGACCATCAGCCGTAGATGCTGCATGCCCACTTTTCATGGCCCCATGGTCGTATCTCTGGCGGATGCGGACAAGCCCACCATAGAAGGAATCACACGGGCGCTGACCGGCTTCGGAGCAGTTGAGATAAGGGCGGAGAACGGATGTGTGATCCGGCCGGGCAAAGCCGCCGGCTGCGTGCTTGGCGGCAACCTATCCACCTTGTGCCATATGCTGGCCACACCCTATTTTCCGGATTTGACCGGCTGCATCCTGTTTGTGGAAGACACCGGGGAAAAGCCCTACCGTATTGACCGGATGCTGACCCAGATGCGTATGGCCGGAAGTTTTGATCATCTGGCGGGCGTGGCTGCGGGATCCTTTACCCGGTGCGGCTCCTTGGAGGAAATTCATCGGGTTTTCGCAGATGTATTTGCCGATTGTGCCTTTCCCGTTGTATTCGGATTTCCCGCAGGCCATGGCCGGCCCAACAGGATTCTGCCCATGGGCGTTGCCGCAAGTCTTGACAGTGAAGCCATGACCCTGACTTACCCGGAGCCTGCCGTTGCCGGCCGGCACCAGAACACGGGCGTGTCATGAAGCAAGCGGATGCCCTGATGCAGGAGGCGGTTGACACCGGGGTGTTTCCGGGTGCCGTGGCCCTGGTGGCAAGAAACAATGAAATTGTTTTTCACAAGGGCTTTGGCTGGCTTGACCATTTCAAAAACGGATTGGTGTACCGGAACACGGTTTATGACCTGGCCTCCCTGACAAAGCCACTGTCCACCGCAGCTGCAGCCATGCATCTTTCAGATCGGGGGATACTGGATTTGAATGATCGGCTGGGCACGCTGTTGCCCGGGCTGGACGGATCGGATAAGGCCGGTATTTCCGTTGAAAATCTTCTTTGCCACAATGCCGGCCTGCCGGCCTGGCGCCCCTATTTTCGGGAGTTAAACACCCTGCCGGCGGACCGGCGAAAAAAGCGGCTGCATCAATTGCTGGCAAAAGAGCCCCTGGTCTGTCCGCCGGGACGTAAAACCCTCTACAGTGACGTGGGGTTTATGCTTCTGCAATGGGTCCTGGAAAAAGTGGCGGGCACAAGGCTGGATGGCTATGTTTCCACCAACCTGTATTTGCCTTTAAATATTTCCGACCTTTTTTTTCTCCCGGATTGGGGGAAAATTTCATCTGTGCCGGCAGACCGGGCATTTGCTGCCAGCGGAGTAGATGAAAACAACAGGGCCGTCTACGGCCGGGTAAATGATGAAAATGCCCGGGCCATGGGCGGGGTGGCCGGCCATGCCGGGCTGTTTGGCACGGCGGCTGCAGTGTTTTACTTTCTTTGCCACCTGCTGGAGATCCGTTCCGGAACAGCGGAAAAGAGGCTTTTTTCCCGGGCCGTGGTGGAGCGTTTTTTAACAATACCGCCGGGTGCCGGCCGGACCCCGGGATTTGACGTGCCAGAGGCGCAAAATTCCAGCAGCGGCCGGTTTTTTCCCCGGGATACGAGCGTGGGTCATCTCGGGTATACCGGCACCTCCTTCTGGATTGAGTTACGGCGTGAAATCATGGTGATTTTGCTGAGCAACCGGGTTTGCACGGATCCGGAAAGCCGGAAAATCAAAGATTTTCGTCCCCGGTTCCACGATGCTGTCATCAATGGCCTCAAAACCTGAGATGTCTGCGGTCTTTATGGTATTTTCTGCTTGTCATTCGGTTGGACAACTGTTAATAGTCCACATTTAAGCGTCAACTGTAAATAAGCGCAGATGAAATGACCGGGCCGGCGTCCATCCATTTCAATATCTGTTTTAAAACTTCAGCCCCGTTTTTTTGTTTTCGTCAAATACCGTAAGGAGGCACGGACTTGTTCTGGGATTCATTGTTTGGTGTTTTTTCCAATGATTTGGCCATTGATCTGGGCACGGCCAACACCCTGGTTTACGTCAAGGGCAAGGGCATCGTGTTAAGCGAGCCCTCTGTGGTGGCTGTTCGAACCGATAATCGCGCCAAAAGCAAGGTGCTGGCCGTTGGCCTGGAGGCCAAGAACATGCTCGGCCGCACCCCCGGAAACATTGTGGCCATCCGGCCCATGCATGACGGGGTGATCGCCGACTTTGACGTTACAGAAGCCATGCTCCGGCATTTCATCCATAAGGTGCACAACCGAAGAACTTTTGTCCGGCCCAGAATTGTCATTGCCGTGCCCACGGGCATCACCCCGGTGGAAAAGCGGGCGGTGCGCGAGGCCGCCGAATCCGCCGGCGCCCGCGAGGTCTTTTTGATCGAGGAACCCATGGCCGCAGCCATTGGCGCCGGCATGCCCATCACTGAGCCCACCTGCAACATGGTTGTGGATATCGGGGGCGGCACCACGGAAGTGGCCGTGATTTCCCTTGCCGGCATTGTCTACAGCCGTTCCATCCGGGTGGCCGGCGACAAGATGGATGCCGCCATCACCCAGTATGTCAAGCGAAAATACAACCTGCTCATCGGCGAAAGAAGCGCGGAAATCATCAAAACCACCATCGGAAACGCCTATCCGGATTCAGAGAACTATGAAACCATTGAGGTCAAGGGCCGGGACCTGGTATCCGGGATTCCCAAGATTCTGGCCATTGATTCAGAAGAAATCCGGGTGGCCATTGCCGAGCAGATTGACGCAATTGTGGAGACAACCAAGATCGCCCTGGAACAAACCCCCCCGGAACTGGCCGCAGACATTGTGGACCGCGGCATTGTGCTCACAGGCGGCGGGGCCCTGCTCAAAAACCTGGACAAGCTGCTTCGCGAGGAAACCGGGCTGCCCATTACCGTTACGGACGATCCCCTGTCCACCGTGGCCATGGGTTCCGGCAAGACCTTAAATAGCATTGAAATTCTACGACAGGTGGTCATCGACTGATTTCATGTTTTCCAAAAAGACGATGGTGGCAGCCGGGGCGATCATCCTGATCGTTTTAAACGGCATTGTGTTTTCCTTTAATTATATCCGCAAGTCTTCCTTTCAGGCGGCGGCCGTTGAAACCGCGCTTTTTTTTGTTTCTCCAGTACAGGAAGCCGTCACCGGTGTGATTGATACCGGCGAGGGCATCTGGCGCCAGTACTTTTACATGGTGGGTGCCGCCCGTGAAAACCAGAATCTCCGCAGGGACCTGGCCCGGGCCAGGCAGCGCATCCACGAACTCAAGGAACTGGAAAAGACCAATCAGCGACTGACCCGTCTGGTGGATTTCCATGCCGGCTCAGCGCTTGAAATGCAGGCTGCTGAAGTGGTGGCAAAGGACCCGAGCCCCTGGTATCATACTGTGATCATCAACAAGGGGCGGGCTCATGGCGTAAAAAGGGCAAGCCCCGTGGTGGTGCCCGACGGGGTTGTGGGTCAGGTAATCGATTTGTCCGAGCGATATGCCAAGGTGTTGCTGATCATTGACCGCAACAGCGCCGTGGATGCACTGGTGCAAAGAACCCGGGCCCGGGGGGTGAGCATTGGCAGTGCCGATCAGGGGTGCCGGTTTGAGTTCGTGCTGCGCAAACAGGATATCGAGGTGGGCGATCAGATCATTACCTCGGGCCTCGACGGTATCTATCCCAAGGGACTGCGCCTGGGATGGGTATCCAAGGTGATTCGCCGAAATTCAGGCATCTTCCAGGAAATCCAGATTACTCCCAACGTTAATTTTCATAAACTTGAGGAGGTGCTGGTGGTGCTCGACCCGCCTGAAATCGACGAAGTTCTGGATCAATGATGCGCTATTTGCTCTCGCTGATGGTGATCATCGGGCTGATCGTTGTCGAGACCAGCATTTTGCCGTATCTGCCGGAGATATTGCGTTTTTATGATTTTCTCGTGGCTTTTGCCGTTTACCTGAGTCTGTATCAATCCATTGCCACCGGCATTCCAGTGATGGTCATTGCCGGGCTGGCAATGGACATGCTTTCCGGTGCGCCGCCGGGGATATACTTGGCTTCCTATCTGTGGGTGTTTCTGGTTTTTCGTCATGTGTCCGGCTGGGTCAGAATTGGTGATCATACCCTTTTTTTCTTTTTATCCATCATTGGCGTCGGTGTACAGAACCTGATTTTCGGGGTTGCGGCCTGGTCTGTTTCCCGTGTTCCGTTTTTCACTGGTGATACCGGGGTGATTGTTTTGCTGCAGTTGTTCTGGGCTCTGGTCACGGCACCCTTTCTGTGGCTTTTATTTCAGTTTTTGTTTTCCGATACCCATCAGGCATCCGGTACCGGGGAAACCGACGGCAGATAGCCGCGGGGCCGGTTTTCACGGAAGCCCTGATTTTGTCATACGGCATATTAAGAAAACGAAATGTCCATTCCTTTTTTGCCAAAAATCGATAATGAATGGTTCAAGGGCCGGATTCTTTTGGTGATGCTTTTTGTGCTCACCGTGTTCGCCCTGCTGGCAGTCAGGCTTTTTTATCTTCAGATCCTAAAGGGCGAACATTACCGGGCGCTGTCTGCCAACAATACTCTGCGCCAGCAGCGCATCGAATCCCTGCGGGGTTTGATTTACGACAGAAACGGCCATTTGCTCGTGGATAATCGTCCATCCTTTGAGCTGCGCATTATCCCCAATGACGCCAAACCCCTGGAACAAACCGCAGATCGTCTTTCGCAGTTTATCGACATGACGGCCGAAGAGATTAAAGCAACGGTGCGCAAAAACCAGGGGGCCTACGGTTATGCATCCGTGTTGCTCAAAGGTGATATCAGCCGGGAGCTGATGGCCGTGCTGCTTTCCCGCAGCCATGAGCTACCCGGCATTACCATTGCCACCAGTGCCAGGCGCAATTATATTTACGATCCGTCGGCCGCCCATCTGATCGGATATCTGGGCGAGGTCAGCAGGGACGAGCTGAAAAACGGACTCTATCCCCACAAACGGGGCGGGGACATGGTGGGCCGCGCAGGCGTGGAACAGACATTTGAAGACCAGCTAAGCGGCATTCCGGGCAGAAAAATCGTTCAGGTAAATGCCGTGGGACAGGTGGTGCGCGTTCTGGGAAAGGAGTCGGCTGAAGCAGGGCATAATCTGTATCTGACCATTGATTTTGCGCTCCAGCAGCAAGCAGAAGATTTGCTTGAGGGAAAAACGGGTTCCATTGTGGCCGTGGATCCGAATAACGGGGAAATTCTGGCCATGGCCAGCAGGCCGGTGTTTCAGCAGGAGGACTTTGTCAGGGGGATGAACAACAAGCAATGGCAGGCCCTGGTCAATGATCCCAAACGCCCCCTGCACAACAAGGCGATTCAGGCCGAATATCCACCGGCTTCCACATATAAAATCATCACTGCCATGGCAGCTCTGGAAGAGGGGGTCATGGATGAACAGACAACGGTTTACTGCCCCGGCGGGATGCGGTTCGGCAACCGGACTTACAGGTGCTGGAAACGGCAGGGACACGGATCAATGGACATCAATGAAGCCATTGCCCAGTCCTGTGACGTGTTTTTCTACCAGGCTGGCAAACAACTCGGCGTGGATCGGATCGCCGAATATGCAAAGGCAAGTGGCCTGGGTCAGAAAACCGGCATTCCCCTGGCCCATGAGGCAAAAGGCCTGGTGCCCACCTCGGAATGGAAGCAGCGCAAAATCGGCATTCCCTGGCAGGCCGGGGAAAATCTGTCCATCGCCATCGGTCAGGGCTACAACCTGGCGACCCCCTTGCAGATGGCCATGCTTACGGCTGCGGTGGCCAATGGTGGAAATCTTTACAAGCCCCGGATCATGCGCCGGGTTGAATCCGTGCAGGGCCGGATCGAGGAAAAAATGCAGACCGGAAAGCCGGCCCCTCTTCCCGCAAGCCAGGAAACCCTTGAAATCATCCGGAAAGGCCTTTATGATGTCGTCCATCACCGAAAGGGCACGGCATATTGGTACGTGCGCTCAAAAGAGGTGGACATCAGCGGCAAAACCGGCACGGCCCAGGTGATCAGCCGAAGGGCCGGGCAGGAGGAGGCGGATCAGGGCGATCAATACCTGCCGCATGCTTGGTTTGTGGGATATGCCCCCTCGGATCGTCCCGAGATTGCGGTATGCGTTTTCATCGAGCACGGGGAGCACGGCTCCAGCGGTGCCGGTCCGCTTGCAAAAGAAATGGTGCTGTCTTATTTAACTTCCCAGGATGATCCGGAAGCAGAGGATTCTGCGCCCAATCCGGATTCGGAGTAAACCATGAGTCAAAATCACGACGCGCAAAAAACGTCTGAAACCCGGAAACAGCCGAGTTCGCATTTTATCAAGCATATCATCGAAGCCGACCTGGAAAGCGGAAAATATGACGGCCGGGTTGTGACCCGGTTTCCGCCGGAGCCCAACGGGTACCTGCACATCGGCCATGCCAAGTCCATCTGCTTAAATTTCGGCCTGGCCCTTCAATACCAGGGACGCTGTCATCTGCGGTTTGACGATACCAATCCCATGAAAGAGGAGATGGAATACGTTGAATCCATCAAGGAGGATGTGCGCTGGCTGGGTTTTGACTGGCAGGACCGCGAGTATTATACTTCGGATTATTTCCAACAGCTCTGGCAGTTTGCCGTTGCGCTCGTCAAAAACGGGGATGCATATGTTGACACCCTGAGTTCGGATCAGATCCGGCAATACCGGGGAACTTTAAGCGAGCCGGGCCGGCCGAGCCCCTATCGGGATCGTTCAGTGGAAGAAAACCTGGAACTTTTTGAAAAAATGCGCAGGGGTGAATTCGCCGAAGGCGAGTGCGTCCTGCGCGCGAAAATCGACATGGCCGCCCCCAACATTATCATGCGAGATCCCACCCTATACCGGATCCGGAAAAAAAGCCATCATCGGACCGGTGAGAAGTGGTGCATCTATCCCATGTATGACTTTGCCCATTGCCTGTCAGATTCCATAGAGGGCATTACCCATTCCATCTGCACCCTGGAGTTTGAAAACAACCGGGAATTATACGACTGGATCCTGGACCGGCTCAATGCCTACCACCCCCAGCAGATCGAGTTTGCCAGGCTCAATCTTTCACACACGGTGCTGTCCAAGCGCAAGCTCATTGAACTGGTGCGGCGAAAATATGTGGACGGCTGGGATGATCCACGCATGCCCACCATTTCCGGCCTGCGGCGGCGGGGCTACAGCCCCGGGGCCATCCGGGATTTTTGTGACCGTATCGGCGTGGCCCGGCGCGACAGCATGGTGGATCTGGCCCTGCTGGAACATTGCGTGCGCCAGGAGCTCAACAAGACGGCCATGCGGGTCATGGGCGTGCTGCGCCCCCTGCGGGTGGTCATTGAAAATTATTCCGAGGACCAATCCGAAATGCTGCCCGCGGTCAACAATCCAGAGGATGAATCCATGGGGACCCGGC
This sequence comes from Desulfosalsimonas sp., assembly GCF_046483245.1. Lineage (GTDB taxonomy): Bacteria > Desulfobacterota > Desulfobacteria > Desulfobacterales > Desulfosalsimonadaceae > Desulfosalsimonas. The sequence goes on from NZ_JAWODO010000122.1 coordinate 20,099, forward strand.
AGATTCCGTTTTCCCGGGTGTTATACATTGAGCGGGGTGATTTCATGGAAGATCCGCCCAAAAAGTTTTTCCGCCTCGCCCCGGGCCGGGAGGTCCGGCTCAGGTATGCCTATTTTATCCAATGCGAGCAGGTAGTGCGGGACGAAAACGGTGAAATCGCGGAACTGCGCTGCACCTATGACCCGGAGACCCGGGGAGGCGACGCCCCGGACGGGCGAAAGGTCAAGGCGACCCTTCACTGGGTTTCCGCTGCTCACGCCCTGCAGGCCACAGTCCGGCTTTATGATCACTTGTTTACTGTGGAAAATCCCGCAGAACAGCCGGATTTTCTTGAGATGATCAACCCGGATTCACTCGAAACACTCACCGGCTGCATGCTTGAACCGGGTTTGGCCAAGGCGGTGTCCGAGCAAAGATATCAATTTGAACGGCTGGGATATTTTTCCGTGGATCCCAAAGATTCCGCACCCGGACAACCGGTTTTCAATCGCATCGTGACCCTGCGTGACACCTGGGCGAAAATTCAGAAAGCGCAGAAACAGCAAAATTGATACAGGACATCAAAAGGAGGGGGAGATGTTGAATTTTCAGCTGTCGCAGCAGCAGCAGCAGGTGCAGCAGAAGGCGCGCGAATTTGCCTTAAACCGGGTTCTGCCCATTGCCGCCTATTATGATCAAAGAGATGAAACCCCGGTGGAGATCCTCAGGGCGGCTTTTGATGAAGGCGTTTCAACGGGGGGCATTCCGGAAGCCTATGGCGGCAGCGGCCAGGGAATGGTGGAGGGGTGTCTGGTCACCGAGGAAATCGCCGCGGCATGCCCGGGTATTGCCACTTCCCTGTTTGACAACTCCCTGGGCCTGGAGCCCCTGATACTCTGCGGCAATGAGGCGGCAAAGAAAAAATACCTGCCCGAATTCATCCAATCCTTTAACCTGATCAGCTTTGCCACATCCGAGCCCACCATGGGTTCGGATGTATCCGGCATCCGCTGCCTGGCCAAAGAAGACGGGGATGACTATATCTTAAACGGCACCAAGTACTGGGTGACAAACGGCGGAATTGCCGATTATTTCACCATTTTTGCCACAGTGGATCCGGAAAAGAAACACGAGGGCATCTGCGCTTTCATCGTGGAAAAGCAGTTTGAGGGCGTGCAGACAGGATTGGCCATCCCCAAGCTGGGCCAGCGCAACTCCAACACGGCCGCGGTGCATTTCAACAATGTGCGCGTACCCAAACAGAACATGCTTGCTCCCCCGGGTGAGGGCTTTGGCCTGGCCATGCGCACATTTTCCCGCACCCGGCCGTCGATCGGCAGTTTTGCCGTGGGTGCAGCCCGTTCCGCAATGGAGTTTGCCATTGATTACGCCAAAAAGCGCCGGGCATTTGGATCCAAGCTTGCCAATTTCCAGGCCATCCAGTTTAAGATCGCTGAAATGTATCAAAAGATCGAGGCTTCGCGCCTGCTGGTGCTAAAGGCCGCCTGGGAGGCCGACAACGGCATGGACCCCACCATTTCAGCATCCGTTGCCAAGTTTTACGCTACAGAATCGGCCGTGCAGGTGGCCAGCGAAGCACTGCAGGTTTTTGGCGGCTACGGCTATACCCGGTTTTTCCCGGTGGAGAAACTGTTGCGGGACGTCCGGGTTTATCCAATTTACGAGGGCACCAGCGAAATTCAGCGGATGATTGTGGCCGGGCATGCCTTAAATACCTATGAGCCGGTCATGCCGCCCCTTGACAATCTACCTCTGCACCGGGACCGGCACCCGGATGATGTGGGCATCGAGGGCCGGCCCGAAACCAATGCCTGGCGGTGCCGGATGTGCGGCCATGTCCATTACGGAGAGGAACCGCCGGAGCAGTGTCCATACTGCTTTTTTCCGGCCTCGGCATTTGTGTTGGTGGCAGGGGATAAGACACAATAGGGTTTTAAATGGTGATGGCGCCGTAAAAAGTCCAATATCTGCGTTACGCGCAATTTCTCAGAATTTCACGTACGGCTAACTACGCTGCATTCTTCGAAATCGCGCAAGCCTTGATCTTGAACTTTTTACGGCACCATCGGAAATCAGACTTTTTATGGTGCCATCAAATGGTTATCAGTTCATACTGCCGCCTGCCCAGGCCGAGTTCCTCGGCATAGGAAAGCTGGCGAGTCCAGTCCACATCCGGATAGACGCCCCTGAACTTGTCCGCCCCGGCATCAGTGTGGGTGGATAGACAGGAGCCGGGCAGGGCCGGTTCCTGGTTGACCAGATCCACGCTGGCCTGGTCGATGGCCACCGGATCGGTGGAGGCCACGATGCCGATATCTCTGACAATGGGGGCGTCGTTGTAGGGGACGCAGTCACAGGCCGGTGATACATGGTTGATGAAATTGATGTAAAAGGCTTTTCCGGTCTTGTTCTGCAGCACACCCAGGGTGTATTCCACCATTCGCTCCAGAAAAGCCTCGCCGGACTGTGACCACTGGATCTGGATCGCCCCGTTTTCACAGATCAGGATGCATTCACCGCAGCCAATGCATCGTTCCGGATTGATTTGTGCCTTTTCGTCGACCATGTCAATGGCTTCAGAGGCGCAGTGGTCCGCGCATTCGCCGCAGCCGATGCACTTTTTCTGTTTGACCTTGGGGGCCAGGCCGGAATGCTGCTCCATTTTTCCCCTGCGGGAGGCCGATCCCATCCCGACGTTTTTGATGGCCCCGCCAAAGCCGGAAAGTTCGTGACCTTTGAAATGGGCAATGGAGATCAGACAATCGGCATTGACAATTTCGGTGCCGATATAGACGTCTTTGAATCGGTTTTTGTTAATTTGCACAGCGGTTTCGGTGCGGCCGCGCAGGCCGTCGGCAATCACCAGGGGGGCTTTGGCCACGGAATAGGCAAAACCGTTTGCCATGGCGGTCATCAGGTGATTGGGAGCATCTCCGCGGCTTCCGGCATACAAGGTGTTGGCGTCCGTGAGAAACGGGGTGGCGCCGGCCTGTTTTACCCGGTCCACGATATGGCCGATAAATACAGGCCGGATAAAGGCGGTGTTGCCCAGTTCGCCGAAATGAAGCTTCAGGGCAGCCAGATCCCGGTGGCCGACGCATTTGTCAATGCCTGCGGTATCCATTAAGCGCTGCAGCTTGGCCACGCCGCTGTCCTTGTAAGTGGCGCGGAAGTCCATGAAATAAACCTTGCTTGTCATCGTGCCTCCTTTTGATGGAACTTGATTCAAAATCCTTGCAATGATTTTTGGATTGGCTTAAAAACACCTTGATTATAAATCAAAAAACAACCAATGGCAAACACGCCCGGAAAGGTTTTCATGTTTGATCGCCGGCTTGTGCAATATTTTGACTGGTGGCTGCTGGCACTGACCCTGGTGCTTGCGGGCACGGGCGTGTTTTTGATCCAGAGTGCGGTCAATGCCGGAGACAGCGGGTCTATGGGCGGGCTGTGGATAAGGCAGGTTTTTTGGCTGTCTGCCGGCCTGATGGTTATGGCGGCCAGTTTTCTGTTCTCTTATAAGCGGCTCTACAGCGCCTCCCCCTGGATTTATGCCGGCATCCTGATCCTTTTGGCGCTGGTGCCGCTGGTTGGCAAAACCATTGGCGGCTCCACCCGGTGGCTGGATTTGGGGATATTTGTGCTGCAGCCCTCGGAGCCGGCCAAACTGGCTGTCATTTTAATGCTTGCCCGCTATTATGCCAGGAACGTAAGGCCCGAAGGCCTTGGTCTGCGTGCGTTGATGCCGCCCCTGTTGATTGGGGCAGGGCCTTTTTTGCTGATCGCATCCCAGCCCGATCTGGGAACCGCAGGTCTTATTGGTCTGGTTGCGCTGACCATGACCCTTTTTGTGAAAATAGAGCGAAAGACCCTGATTTTTCTGTTGATTCTGGGATTCGGCGTCCTGCCCATGGGCTGGTATTTGCTGGAGGATTACCAGCGGATGCGCATTATGATGCTGTTTTTTCCGGAAAGCGACGCCCTGGGGGCAGGATATCACATCCTGCAATCCAAAATTGCGGTCGGGTCGGGCATGCTTTCAGGAAAGGGCTACATGCAGGGAACCCAGAATATATTTTCGTTTCTGCCCGAGCAGCACACGGATTTTATATTTTCCGTTCTGGCCGAGGAATTCGGGTTTATCGGCTCCATTGGCCTGTTGACGCTTGTTTTGCTCTTGATTGCCTTTGGATTAAACATTGCCGATGCCTGCAGGGATGCTTTTGGTACAATTCTGGCCGTGGGTATTACTGCAATGATTTTCTGGCAGAGCATTATCAATATCGGGATGGTCATGGGCCTGATGCCGGTGGTGGGAATGCCGCTGCCGCTAATCAGTTACGGGGGATCCTCGCTGGTCACGGTGATGCTGTCTCTGGGGCTGCTGATGAACATCAGCATGCGGCGTTTTGCTACTTCTTAGGGAGGGGCAAATGCAAAAAAAAAATCAAAATTATTTGACAAATTGTGAATACGTATGGTATGAGCTGTTGCTTCAAGCAATGATTTTATGATCATGAACAGATACTGGGGTGATAGTTTTTTTTTGCGGAAGTGACAAGTTCTTTATGCGGAGGTTTATCCTATGATCAATGTTGATGGATCGCTATTCATCCAGATGGTAAATTTTGTGGTGCTGATCTGGGCGTTGAATTTTGTCCTTTATCGCCCGATCCGGGGTATCCTCGCCCAGCGCCGGGAAAAAGTCGAGGGTCTGGAGCAGGGTATTGCCACTTACGAGCAGGACCTTTCCGAAAAGGAAAAGGCGCTTCAGGCCGGCATCAAGCAGGCCCGGGAAAAGGGACAGAAGGAAAAGGAAGAACTTGAAGAGCAGGCTCGTGAGCAGGAGCGCCAGATGATGGAACAGATCAATGAAAAGGCGCGTTCCGATATGGCTGAAATCCGGGAACGTGTGGGCCGGGAGGTTGAATCCGTTCGAAAGTCTCTCCAGCCGCAGGTTGACCAATTTGCAGACCAAATCAGCGAAAAGATACTGGGGAGGGCGCTTTGATGATACCGGAGAAAGTGAAAAGACTTAACGTACGTACAGCCCTCTTTTTTACTGGTTTGTTCATGCTGGCGACCGCCGGCATTGTTTTTGCTGCAAGCGGGGGCAACGGGGACCACGGCGGTCCCGGCTGGGTTGCCACCGACACCTACCGGGTGATGAATTTTATTGCTTTGGTTCTGATCCTGTTTTTTGCTTTAAAAAAGCCTCTCAAACAGTTTCTTGGTGATCGGATCAGGGTGATCAAGGAGCAGCTCGATGATCTTGAAGCCCAGAAGCAGGAAACCGAAAAAAAACTCGCCGAATACAACGATCGCCTTTCCGCCCTTAGCCAGGAAGCCGAACAAATCATTGATCAGTACCGCCAGCAGGGTGAAAACCTGAAGGAAAAAATCCTCCAGGAAGCCCAGTCAGCTGCCGGCAAGCTCGAGGAGCAGGCCCGGCGCAATATTGAAATGGAATTTGCCCAGGCCAAGCTGAAACTGGAAACCGAGGTGTTTGAGAAAGCGATTGAAAAAGCCGAGGAAAAGCTCAAAAGAGAGACAACCCCTGAGGACCAGGAGAAACTTGTGCAAGAATATCTAACTAAGGTGGTGACAAAGTGAGAAGCTCAGCAATCGCAAGACGTTACGCCAAGGCCTTGATATTGATCGGCAGGCAGGACGGACAGGCGGAGAAATACCGTGAGGAACTTCAGTCGTTTGTGGAACTGCTGAATGCACAGCCGGAATTTGCGGCAACTGTAAGCAATCCCCTCCATAGTACGGAAAACCGCAAGCGGGTGCTAAACGCCGTGCTCGCAGAACTGGACATGTCGGCCGTCATGAAATCCTTTGTAACCCTTTTGTTTAAGAAAAAGCGATTCGGTTACATCCAGGACGTCAATGAGCATTACCAAAGGCTTGCAGATGAATTAAAAGGTGTTGTGCGCGCCGAACTCACTTCGGCCACTGAACTTTCCTCTGATTCTTTTGAACAAATCCGCCAGTCCCTGTCCAGGATGACCGGCAAGGAAGTGGTGGTTGAGGCCAAACAGGACCCCGAACTCATTGGCGGGGTGGTGACAAAGATTGGGGATCTTGTGCTGGATGGCAGCATTCGGACACAACTGAAAAATATGCGAGAATCTTTAAAAAGGGGTGAGAGTGTCTAATGGAAATAAAAGCCGAAGAAATCAGCCAGATTATTAAGGATCAAATCCAGGAGTTCGACAAGAAGGTAGAGCTTTCCGAAACCGGAATTATCTTGTCGGTTGGTGACGGCATCGCCCGCGTATATGGCCTTGACAAGGTCCAGGCACTGGAGCTTGTGGAATTTCCCAATGGGGTGCTCGGGCTGGCCATGAACCTTGAGGAAGATAATGTGGGTGTCGCCGTTATGGGTGAGACCACCGAGATCAAGGAAGGCGACATTGTCAAGCGTACCGGCCGGATTGCTGAGGTGCCGGTGGGCGACGGCGTCCTTGGCCGGGTGCTTTCCGCAGTCGGCGAGCCGGTTGACGGCAAGGGGCCCGTGGAAACCAAGGAAACTCGAAGAATCGAGATGGTGGCTCCTGGCGTTATTGACCGCAAAAGTGTGCATGAGCCGCTCTATACCGGTTTGAAGGCCATTGACGCCATGACTCCGGTTGGCCGCGGTCAGCGGGAACTGATTATCGGCGACCGCCAGATCGGAAAAACCGCGGTGGCCATTGATGCGATCCTGAGCCAGAAAGGGCAGGACGTTTATTGCATCTACGTTGCCACAGGTCAGAAACGCTCTACTGTTGCCCAGGTGGTGGCGACTCTGGAAAAACACGGTGCCATGGAATATACCACGGTGATTTCCGCCTGTGCTTCTGACCCGGCAACCCAGCAGTACGTCTCTCCGTACGCGGGGTGCGCCATCGGCGAATATTTCCGTGACAACGGCAAACATGCCCTGATCATATACGACGACCTTTCCAAGCAGGCTGCGGCCTATCGTCAGGTCTCCCTGCTGATGCGCCGTCCTCCGGGCCGCGAAGCCTATCCCGGAGACATTTTCTATAACCATTCCCGGTTGCTGGAACGTGCTGCCAAGCTAAATGATGAGCTCGGCGCCGGATCCCTGACCGCCCTGCCCATTATTGAAACCCAGGCAGGAGACGTTTCCGCATATATTCCCACTAACGTGATTTCCATTACAGACGGCCAGATTTATCTTGAACCCGGTCTGTTTTTCGCCGGTGTCCGCCCGGCCATTAACGTCGGACTCTCGGTTTCCCGGGTCGGTGGTGCTGCCCAGGAAAAGGCCATGAAACAGGTGGCCGGAACCCTGCGACTGGATCTGGCTCAGTATCGGGAACTGGAGTCATTTGCAGCTTTTGGTTCGGATCTGGATGCGGCCACCCAGAAACAGTTGCTCCGCGGCGAGCGACTGGTGGAGATCCTAAAGCAGCCCCAGTACCAGCCTCTGCCCCTGGAAAAACAGGTGCTGGTTCTCTACGCCGGTGCCAAGGGTTTTCTTGACAAGCTTCCCATCAATACCCTGGCCAAGTATGAGGTTGGTCTTTATCAGTTTATTGAGAGCCGTTATCCCGACATTCTTTCCGGCATCTCCGAAAAGCGGGAAATTACGGACGATATCGATCAGCAGCTCCAAAAGGCACTTGCCGAGTATGGCGAAGAGTTCAAGGATACGATCAAATAAGTGTTTGGCCGTTTTTAACCGCAACTGGATAACAAGCGAATAAGGCGAGTCGATAATGGCATCCTTAAAAGAAGTCAAATCCAAGATTAACGGCGTCAAAAAGACCAAGCAGATCACCAAGGCCATGAACATGGTCGCGGCTTCCAAACTGCGCGGTGCCCAGACGGCCATGGAGTCCTTCCATCCGTATGCGGAAAAATTTGCCGAGGTATTGGGAAATATCGCCGGAAAAGCCGGTGATGAGGTCAGTCCGCTTCTCATTGCCCGGGAGGAAGTCAAAAATGTCCACATTGTCCTGTTAACCTCCGATCGTGGTCTTTGCGGCGGCTTTAACACCAACCTCGTTGAGAAGGCCGAGGCCTTCATGGAGGAAAAGGTCAATACCGGTGCCGATGTTTCCTTTACCGCTTTTGGCAAAAAGGGACGGGACTGGTGCCGGAGGGAAAAACTGCCCATCGTGGACGAATACCTCAACGTGGTCGGCGGTAAATTCGGTTTTAACACGGCTTCAACCTCGGCACAAAAAATCATTGATGCGTTTTTAAACAATGAATATGACGAGGTTCACGTGGTATACGCCAGATTTATGAGCATGGCCAGTCAGCCGCCGGTGGTCCAGCAGCTGCTTCCCATCCCGGTGATTGAAACCGTGGAAAGCCAGGAACAAGTCGCTGAGGAGGAAAAGGGCTACATGCCCGAGCATATCTGCGAACCTTCCCCGGATGCCCTTCTTGACGAGATGCTTCCGCGTAATGTGTATGTTCAGCTATATAATGCATTGCTGGAGACGTCCACCAGTGAACACGCATCCCGGATGAAGGCAATGGATAATGCCACCAAGGCATGTGATGATATGATTGAAAGCCTCACCCTGGCATATAACAAGGCCCGGCAGGCGGCAATTACAATGGAACTGATGGATATCGTCGGCGGTGCCGAAGCCCTGCGGGGATAATCCAAAACGTCAATTCTGCGTATATAGGATAGGAGGTCGATTCATGGCAGAGAATATGGGTAAGATAACACAGGTTATGGGGCCTGTGGTTGACGTCGAGTTCGAGCAGGGCAAGCTGCCGGAAATTCTGACAGCCTTGTTGATTACGAACCCGTCGATTAATGATCAGGAAGATAATCTTGTGGTTGAAGTGGCCCAGCATCTGGGTGACAACGTTGTGCGTACCGTTGCAATGGACATCACTGACGGCCTTGTCCGCGGCATGCCGGTCAAGGACAGCGGCAATCCCATCATGGTTCCCGTCGGGGAACCCGCTCTGGGCCGGGTGCTCAATGTTGTGGGCCGGCCCGTTGATGGTCTGGGTCCTGTCAGCAATGAAAAAATGTCCCCAATTCACAGACTGGCTCCGGCATTGACAGAGCAGGACGTGTCCGTGCAGGTTCTGGAAACCGGTGTCAAGGTTATTGACTTGCTGGTTCCGTTTCCCCGGGGTGGGAAAATGGGACTGTTCGGCGGTGCCGGCGTTGGAAAAACCGTTATCATGATGGAGATGGTCAACAATATCGCCATGCACCATGGCGGTATTTCCGTGTTTGCCGGGGTGGGCGAGCGGACCCGTGAAGGAAATGACCTTTACCATGAAATGAAGGATTCAGGCGTTTTGCCCAAGGCTGCACTTGTCTACGGGCAGATGACCGAACCTCCCGGCGCACGTATGCGTGTGGCGCTTAGCGCCCTGACCAGCGCAGAGTATTTTCGTGATCAGGAAGGGCAGGATGTGCTGTTGTTTATTGACAATATTTTCCGCTTTACCCAGGCGGGTCAGGAAGTTTCCTCACTTCTCGGTCGCATGCCTTCGGCTGTTGGATATCAGCCAACACTGGCTGTGGAGCTTGGTGAACTTCAGGAGCGCATTACCTCCACGGACAAGGGCTCGATTACAGCGGTCCAGTGCGTGTATGTGCCTGCAGACGACCTGACCGACCCGGCCCCTGCAACCACCTTTGCCCATCTTGACGGTACAGTGGTTCTCTCCCGTCAGATTGCAGAGCTTGGGATTTATCCCGCAGTGGACCCGCTGGATTCCACATCCCGCATCCTGGATTCCAACTTTATCGGCGAGGAGCACTACCGGGTCGCCCGTGAAGTGCAGACCACCCTGCAGCGTTACAAGGACTTGCAGGATATTATCGCCATTCTGGGTATGGAAGAACTTTCTGACGAAGACAAGGTTACTGTTGCCCGCGCGCGTAAAATTCAGCGATTTCTGTCACAGCCTTTTCACGTGGCAGAAACCTTTACCGGCTTGAAAGGCGCATTTGTCAAGATAGCAGACACCATCCGCGCCTTCCAGGAAATCTGCGAAGGCAAGCACGATGATCTGCCGGAACAGGCTTTTTACATGGTCGGTACGATCGAAGAAGCGGTGGAAAAAGCCAAGAACATGGCTTCTGCATAATCAGTGAGAAAAGGAACTGTGCATGGCTGAAAATATTCAACTCGAAATTGTGACCCCGGAAAAATACGTGGTCAGTGAATCGAGCCAGATCGTTATGGCCCCCGGCACTTTGGGCGAATTTGGTGTCCTTTCCGGTCATACGCCTTTTCTGACTTCGCTTCAGGTGGGCAAGGTGCGCTATCGGGATGAAAAGGGCGATGAGCACTTCGTGTTTGTAAGCGGCGGATTTGCCGAAGCACTGCCCGATAAAGTCACCATTCTGGCCGAATCCGCCGAACGTTTGGAAAACATCGACTATGAGCGCGCCAAGGCTGCCTATGAGCGGGCACAGCAGCGTCTTGCCGGTGACAAGGAAGATGTGGACTTTGCCCGTGCCCGGGCGGCGATGCAGCGGGCTCTGACGCGCATGAACATTGTGCAGGGCAGCGGCTCCACCCACTAACCAACGGCGCCGATGAACACGGACTGCCGTGTATCGCCGTATTTTACAATAAACCCCGATTTTGCTCGGGGGATCATAATACGCAAAAAGGGCAATGCCATTGATATGGCTTGCCCTTTTTGCCTTGTTTGACAGGTTTAGGATTCAGAAATGGTATCTGGTCAAGATAAACACAATGTTCATACCGCGGTTGCAGCCATTGTCCTTGCAGCCGGCAAGGGAACCCGGATGAAATCGGAAAAGGCCAAGGTCCTCCATCCGGTAGGGGGCCGGCCGATGATTCTCCATGTTGTTGATGCGGCTTTGGGCGTAGCCGGAAATATCGTGGTGGTGGTCGGCACCCAGGCCGATAAAGTCAAATCTATAGTGCTGTCCCACGCGACTGTGGATTTTGCCCTTCAGGCAGAGCAGAAAGGCACGGGGCATGCGGTGTTGTGTGCCATGCCGGCTTTGCCGGAAAATGCAGACCATGTTATGATTCTGTGCGGGGACGTCCCCCTTATTTCCCGGGAGACTCTGGCCCGGCTGGTTGCCCGGCATACCGAAAATGGTCATGATATCACGGTGCTCGCCGCCAAGGTGCAGAATCCGACCGGTTATGGAAGGCTTAAGCAAAAAGCGGATGGAAACGTGGCATGCATTGTGGAGGAATCTGACGCAACTGCGGCCGAAAAGGCGATAACCACAATAAATACCGGAATCTATATCGTCGACCGCCTTTTTCTGGAAACCGCGCTTTTGCAGATCAAAACAAACAACTCGCAATCTGAGATGTATCTCACCGATATTGTGGAAATTGCCGTTGACTCCGGCAGGCGGGTGGGGCTGATGATCTGCCGGGATAATCGTGAAGTGATCGGCATCAACAGTCCCAAGGATCTCCAAAGCGTCGAGTCCCTGATTTCATCACAATGAAAAGCCTTGACTTTCTTTGTTGTCAACCTTATATACCAAATAAAGAGGTGAGATAGTGGAATCTGATGAAGTGATGCATCAGCTGGATACGCTTCAGGAAAAAGTGGAACACTTGATTGAGAAATGTCAAGCGCTTCAACGAAACAATACCGATTTGCAAGCCAAGGTGCAGCAACTGGAATCGGAATTGGATCAAAAGACTGAAGCCGAGAATCAATTTTTACGGCAAAAGACGCAAATTCGATCCAGAATCGACGATTTACTGGCCAAGCTCAACAATGCAGCCGAAACACCGTCCCCGGAAGAATAAAGGGGATTACAAAAGCGGTTGCCAGGCAGGGTGATTATGCCTTCGTTGGAACAGATCATTACAGTAGAGCTTTTGGGCGAATATTTTAAATTCAGGGCTGATAAAGACAGTCGGATGGATGCACGGGAAGTGGCCGACTATCTGGTTGCCGAGGTTAACCAGGTGGCCTCGCGATTTCCCGCGCATGCGCAGAAAACCAATAAGCTTGCCATCGTGGTGCTCGCAGCTTTAAATGTTGCCAAACAGCACATGGAGTTGAAGCAGGATCACGACGAACTTTTGCAGTCTGTGGCCAGCCGTGCCTTGACAATGGACCGGATGATTGCGTCAAGCCAATGCCATTGATGGCTTGTTTGATGTGTCATTGCTTAGAGCAAAAAATTGAACCGTGAAACATGGAGATGAAATAATCCCCCTGCTATGTTCGTGATTGAATAGTGCCCCTTGACCCAACACCTATGAAAAAGGGAGCCTTCCCTGGCTTTGGTGTGCAAGTTCCGCATGTACGGAAAAGCCTGAAGAAGTCATAAGGCGCCCACCTCAATGAGCCGGTTCAAGGCTCTTTCAACACGGCGTGGCGGGGGTTATTTCCCCCCCAAATTTTACGGTGACTGGTTTTTAGTCCGTACAGGAACTTTTGCTCTGCTTTGCTTTTCCACCAGCTGTATCACGACATTCTTTCCCGTTGACCACCTCAAATCAACCGCACCATTTACAGATGCATCAATAGTGATTGTGATTCTCAGCCAGTAGCTGAGAAGATGGTGTTGTGACACAAAACAAACACACCCCGGGACCCTTTGCCCACATCTCAGGGCCTCCGTTGGATTTTATGCTTAGGGGGCAAGAATGGATGGAATTTATATTTTAATGTTCATTGCAGGCGCTGCGCTGGGCTTTGGCGCATCGCAACTGCTCCGGCACCGGCTTGCAGGCCAGAAGATAGCCGATGCCGAAGAAAAGGCAAAAATGATCGTTGAGGCTGCGGAGCGCAAGTCTGATTCCTTGATCAAGGAGGCACAGCTTGAGGCCAAGGATCGGCTTTATAAAATGAAAAGCGATTTTGACGCCGAAACCGCAGAAACCCGCGATGAGCTTAAAAAACAGGAAAAACGCCTGCTTTCCAAGGAAGAAAATCTTGACAAGAAAAACGAGCAGATAGAACAGCAGGCAAAAGAAAACGCACGTATTGAACGCGAGCTCCAGGAACGGGAGTCCGGCATTGCCAAGCGGGAAAAAGACTATCAAGATCTCATAGATGAGCAGAAACGTCAGCTGGAAACCATTTCCGGCATGACTGCCGAGGAGGCCAAGGAACTGCTTATGCAGTCCATGGAAAATGAAGCCCGGCACGACAGTGCCAAGATGATTAAGCGGATCGTTGCCGAGGCCAAGGAAAATGCGGACAAGGAAGCCAAAAAGATCATGGCCACGGCAATCCAGCGCTATGCCGGAGATTTTGTTGCCGAACGCACGGTTTCCGTGGTGCAACTCCCGGATGATGAAATGAAGGGCCGGATCATCGGCAGGGAAGGACGAAATATCCGGGCCCTGGAAGCGGCCACGGGAATTGACCTCATTATTGACGATACCCCGGAAGCTGTGATTTTATCCGGGTTCAATCCTGTGCGCCGGGAGGTGGCCCGCCTGTCTCTTTTACGCCTTATCGAGGACGGCCGGATTCATCCGGCAAGAATCGAGGATGTGGTCAAGAAAGTGGATCAGGAAGTGGAGGTGACCATCAAGGAGGCCGGAAGCCAGGCCGCATTTGATCTGGGCGTGCACGGCATTAACAATGAACTGATAAAATACCTGGGCCGGTTGAAGTTTCGCACCAGTTACGCGCAAAATGTGCTTCAGCATTCCATAGAGGTGGGCTTTCTGTGCGGGGCCATGGCAGCGGAACTGGGCCTGAATGTGAAAATGGCCAAGCGCATGGGTCTGCTCCATGACATCGGCAAGGCCATTGATCACGAGGTGGATGGCAATCATGCCGAAATCGGTGCCAGGCTGGCCAAGAAGTATGGTGAGGCACCCAAAGTGGTCCATGCCATTGCCGCCCATCACGAGGATGTAACCCCTGAATCCGTATATGATCTTCTGGTGCAGGCAGCAGACAGTCTTTCCGGCGCCCGGCCTGGTGCACGCAAGGAATTGCTCGAAAATTACATCAAGCGCCTCGAAGACCTTGAGGGCATTGCCAAGGAGGCCAAAGGCGTGGCCAATGCCTATGCGATTCAGGCAGGCCGGGAGCTTCGGGTCATCGTGGATGGGGGCAAAATGTCTGATGATGATGCCGTTATTCTCGGAAAAGACATTGTAAAAAAAATCGAGGAAAAACTCACCTTCCCAGGCCAGATCAAGGTAACGGTCATCCGTGAGACCCGGGCCGTGGAATACGCCAATAAGTAGGCCAGAGCCGGTACAAGTGCGGGCTTCTATAGTCCCGGCACCCGTGATTCGCAGTAAAATCAGCGATCAGGAAAGCACATAACCAAATCAGCCTGAAAAGAGCCACTGCCATGAATGTATTGGAGGCACTCCAGGAGCGGGGCTTTGTTGAAGCCACCACACATGACGAACAATTGGGGCGGGAACTGGAAGCAAACGCGCCCGTAACCTGTTATGTCGGATTTGATCCCACCGGATCGAGCCTGCATGTGGGGCATCTGCTGCCGATCATGGCCCTTTCCCATATGCAGCGCGCCGGCCATCGGCCCATTGCCTTGGTTGGCGGGGGTACCGGCCTTGTGGGCGATCCGAGCGGAAAAACCGAAATGCGTCAACTTTTGACCCTGGAAATGGTTCAGGACAATGCGAATGCCATCAAGGGGCAGCTGTCCCGGTTTATCGCATTTGACGAAGGCAACGCCGAACTGCTAAACAATGCCGACTGGCTGGTGGACCTGCGATACATTGAATTTTTACGCGATATTGGCCGCCATTTTTCGGTCAACCGGATGATCAAGGCCGAAAGCTACCGGGTGCGCCTGGATTCCGAAGAAGGGCTGAATTTTATCGAGTTCAACTACATGCTGTTGCAGGCCTATGATTTTTTAAAGCTCTATGACAGCCACGGATGCCGGTTGCAGATGGGCGGCAGCGATCAATGGGGAAATATTGTGGCCGGCATTGATCTGATTCGGCGCATGCGCCAGGCAGAAGCCTACGGGCTGACCTTTCCCCTTGTGACAACCAGCAGCGGCGCCAAGATGGGCAAAACCGCCCAGGGTGCTGTCTGGCTGGATGCCGATCGGACGAGTCCCTATGAATATTACCAGTACTGGGTTAATACCGACGACCGGGATGTGGTCAAGTTTTTGTTTCTTTTTACGTTCCTGCCAGTCGAAGAGATCCGGGCTGTCCAGAACCTCAAGGATGCCGACATCAACAATGCCAAGGCGGTGCTGGCCTACGAGGCCACCTGCCTGGCACATGGCCGCCAGGAAGCAATCAATGCCTTTCAGGCAGCATCACAGATGTTTGGCGCACGGCGCATTGACGAAACCCTTTTGCCGTCAAGCGGGATACCAAGGCAGCCTGTGGATCATGATGCTGGTGTGCCAAGTTCGGTGTTTGGAAAAACAGATCTGGATCAGGGCATTCCAGCTTTCAAGCTCTACCAGCAGGTGGGGCTGGCCGATTCGGCCAGCGCCGCCCGCCGCTTGATCAAACAGGGAGGCGCTTATATCAACGGTCACCGCATTGACCGGCAGGATTACTTGGTCAGCGCAGAGGATCTTGAAGACAACGAGATCGTGCTGCGGGCGGGCAAGAAGAAGTACCACAAAATCAGGATCCAGGGCTGATTTCCAGATGAACGATTTTTTTCTTGACACATCTGGATCCTTGGGTTAAAAGTTTAATTCTTCACATGGGCAAAGCCCTTGCGGAGAGGCGGCGCAAAAAAGTTGAGATTTGCTCTTGACTGGGCCGCGGATTTGATTATAATTGGAAACAGGTTTGAACATGGAATCTGCTCTCCTCTGACCGAAGACAACGGTCTCGACTGTTTGCGATTACCTGATTGATCTTTCCAAAAAAACAAAATAAGGCTTGACACTGCCTTGTTTTGCAGATAGAAAGAATGCTTTTGCCCGGACCTGTTTGTACCGGCAGGGCTTCTTGATCTTTGAAAACTAAATAGTGGCAATAAGCGGGCCAAGTTAATTTTTATTTTCGCTTATCCGTATTATTCAATACGTACGATTTAAGTGGAGAGTTTGATCCTGGCTCAGAATGAACGCTGGCGGCGTGCTTAACACATGCAAGTCGCACGAGAAAGCACCGAGCACCGACGGGGCTTGTCGCGGTAATCCGGGTCCCGGTGGCTGGGGCGCAATCCTGCGCTTTGGCGGACATGAGCGCGAGCTCTACGGAGCGGAGGCGGATACCACGAACAAC
>NZ_JAWODO010000163.1:0-10840 GCF_046483245.1 Desulfosalsimonas sp.
CTTGACAAAAATCAGGCTTTTAGTATTGATATGGATCAGGAAAAGATCCGGCCCAATTGTCCGGGTCTGGATTTAAAAAAATCACAAACGATTCAAAAGGGGCGGGTTTGAAAATCGATATACCGGGATACGGCATCCTAAATCTCAAATACGTGGTCATGGATTATAACGGCACCCTGGCAGTGGAGGGCCGGGTTGTGGCCGGGGTGGACAGAGCCCTGGAAAACCTGGCCGGTGAGCTGGAACTGCACGTGCTGACTGCCGATACCTTTGGCAAGGCGGCCGCAGAGCTTAAAGCCATGCCCTGCAGGCTTTCAATTCTGCCTGCAGGCGACCAGTCGGCAGCCAAGCGCGATTATGTCAGGCAGCTGGGGGCGCAAAACACCGCTGCCATTGGAAACGGCAGAAACGACCGGCTCATGCTGGCCGAATCCGCCCTTGGCATCTGTGTTTTGCTCGATGAGGGCGCCTGCGTGGAGACCGTCAATGCCGCAGACGTGCTTTGCCCCTCCATCCTTTCGGCCCTGGGGGTGCTGGCCAGCCCCCTGCGTATCAAAGCCACCCTGAGAAGCTGATGAATCCCTTCTGGGTCGTTCTTATTATAGTGCTGGGCTTGGTCTATATCATCAGCCCGGTGGATCTGGTGCCGGATTTTTTCCCCATTGCCGGCAGACTCGATGATCTCGGGCTGGTGGCCTTGCTGATTTATTACCTGAAAACCGGTCGCTGGCCCGCGTTTATTTCCCGTATTGCCGGCTGGCTTTTCGGAACGGGCAGTTCGGGGGCGGGAAAATCCCAAAATCAGGGCCGGGCCGCCGGCGGCAAACAGCAGACGGCCGGCAAAAAGGACCCTTATGCAGTGCTGGGCCTTTCAGCCGGTGCATCCAGCCAGGAAATCCACGAGGCTTACCGCCGGCTGGCCCACCAGTATCATCCCGACAAGGTCTCACATCTCGGGGAGGAATTCCAGGAACTGGCCAGGCAGCGGTTTCTGGAAATCCAGGAGGCTTACGAGACCCTGACCGGCAAGACCCCTTAGGTTCTTTTGTCTGTTGAATAGCAAAGATTTGCCAGAAAGCAGTTTTCGCATTCGGGTTTTCTGGCCTTGCAGATCTGCCGGCCGAAAAAGATCAGGTTCAGGGAAAAAGCGTTCCATTCCTTTTTGGGGATCACCGCCATGAGATCGGCCTCGATTTTTTCCGGATCCTTGTTGCGGGTCATATCCAGGCGGCGGGAGATGCGTGCCACGTGGGTGTCAACCACCATGCCGGGAATGCCGAAGGCCGCTCCCAGAACCACGTTTGCGGTTTTGCGTCCCACGCCGGGCAGCGATACCAGATCCTCCAGGTTGCCGGGCACCCGGCCGTTGAAGCGTTCTGCCAGATCCCGGGCGCAGTTTTGGATATGCTTTGCCTTGTTTTTGTAAAACCCCGTGGGCCGGATCAGAGCTTGGATCTCTTTGAGGTCGGCTTCGGCAAAATCATTAGGTGTTTTGAATTTTTCAAACAAGGGACCCACAACCGCATTGACCTGCCGGTCGGTGCACTGGGCCGAAAGAATGGTGGCCACCAGCAGCTCAAACGCATTGTTGTGTTTCAACTGCGTCTTGACATCCGGGTATTGGGCCCTTAATATCTGTCGAATTTCGCGTATGCGATTTTTTTTTCCGGTCATGTGAAACAGGCCTGTTGATTTTGTGGTTTGTCAGAGCGGGAAGCACATCGCCCTGGTGGCACGGCACTGGATAAAAAATTTGAATTTGTTGACCCATCAATAAAAATTGATATGAATTACTGTAGCGCCACAAATATTTTGGCTTTTCATAGCACGGATTGCAGCAAAAAAAAAACAAGAGCCCTGGGGCTTTGCTCCGGGGGGCTCGACAGCATCCTGGCCGGTCTTGTGCTCCGCCGTCAGGGCATTGACGTGGTGTGGATCAGCTTTGAAACCCCTTTTTTTGACGCGGAAAAAGCCCGGGCCGCAGCCGCGCAGACCGGCATTGAGCTGATTGTGAAAGATATCACGGATCGCTATCTTCCCATGCTGGCGGCGCCGCCGGCGGGCTACGGCCAGTTTGTCAATCCGTGCATGGACTGCCATGCCCTGATGTTTCGCATTGCCGGGGAAATGATGGAAGAACTTGGCGCGGATTTTCTTTTTTCCGGAGAGGTGGTGGGTCAGCGGCCCATGAGCCAGGTCAAGCCGTCTTTGCGATACGTGGAAAAACGCTCTGGCTATGACGGATATATCCTGCGCCCGCTGTCGGCCAAAAATCTGCCGGTTACATTCATGGAAGAAAAGGGGCTGGTGGACCGCGATCAGCTCTGTGATTTTTCCGGCCGGTCCAGAAAGCCCCAGATGGCGCTGGCAAAACAGTTGGCCATCACCGATTACCCGGCTCCGGCCGGCGGGTGTCTGCTGACGGATGCCGGGTTTGCCGGGCGGTTAAAGGACCTGATGGCCCACAGGCAGAAATGGCCCAGGCGGGAGCTGGATTTGCTTAAATACGGCCGGCACCTGCGCCTGGATGCCGGGACAAAGCTGGTGATGGGCCGCAACAAGGCGGAAAACGAGCAGATCGAGCGCCTCTATGACCCGGACGCAGACAGCCGCATCCGGATGAATCAGATGGCCGGGCCCCTGGGCGTCATCGTGGAACACACCGCCGGTGCCTGCATCCTGCAGGCCGCGGGCATATGCGCCGGCTACAGCAAGGCCGCGGGAGATCAGCCCGCGGAGGTGGAAGTGACCCTGCCGGGCAAAGCTTGCCAGGTAATTTCCGTTATTCCCATAAATCCCGAAATTGCAAGCCAATGGATGATATTGCCATGCAAATAACAAAAATTGTTTCAGGCGGCCAGACCGGCGCAGACCGGGCCGCCCTGGATTTTGCCATTGAATACGATATGGACTACGGCGGCTGGATGCCCGAGGGGCGCATGGCCGAAGACGGTCCGATTCCGGACCGCTACGGGCTGAGCGAATTGCCCGGCGGCGGCTATCCCCAGCGCACGGAAAAAAATGTCGAAGATTCCGACGGCACGCTGATTGTCAGCCGGGGGCCGCTGTCCGGTGGTTCTCTTTTGACATTTGAGCTTGCGCAAAAACACGGCCGGCCCTGTGTCCATGTGGACCTGGAAACCATTATCGTCTTTGATGCGGCCATTGATGTTTACGAGTGGTTAAGGGGCCACGAAGTTCATGTGTTAAATGTGGCCGGCCCCCGGGCCAGCAAGGATGAGGGCATTTACGAGCTGACCTGGAACCTGCTGGAGATGGTGCTGCACATGGATGCCATTTCCGGGGCCATGCCCAATGCTGCGGAGTTTTTGCCCGGCCGGGAGGATGCCGCGGATTCGGACAACAAACTGCCGGCAACCGTGGATGAAGCCGTGAATCTGCTTTTGGAACGCCTGACAGCAAAAACCAAGTCCCGGGTGGCAAGCCGGCCGGGCGATGATCTGGCCGGCTTAAAAGACATCCTTGGCGAACCGATCCTTGAAGAATTCGGCCTGGATGCCGGGAACCCGGCGCTGCTGGAATCCTGCCGAAATCAGGCGGGAAAACCGGATCTGGATGCTTCCGGTGCGATGCGCGTGATCATCCGGAAGTTGTGGGAGCGGCTGCGGCAGATGGGTCATCTGCGCGTGGTCAAGTAGACTCCCGGGTGTCTATTGCATCATTGCCGCCGCTTCCCGGACCCGGGAGTCTTTATCGTTTTTGAGCGCATCGATCATTTGCCGCGCCCGGGATCCGGGCGTCCTGGAGACGGCGTAAGCCGCTGCGATGCGCACGCGGGTCGGATAAAGCCTTTTTTTAAACACCCGTCGCTGTGAAAACAAGATTTTTTCCAGGGACGGGAGGAACCGGTCGCTGGCGTGCTGGCTCATAGCCCGGCACACGGCGCACAGTAGCTCCGGGGCGTTTTTCTTCTCCGCCAGTTCCGCCAGAATTCCGGCTGCTTGTGCTGATTTTCTCGTGCCCAGATGATTGATTGCCTCTGCTGCCAGTTCCGCATCCCGGCTGCCGGCCAGTTCACCGAGCAGGGATGTGGTTTCGGGCTTGTCAATTTTCTGGATGAGCCGGAATGCCGCCCGCCGGACATGTTGATTTGCGTCTGCCATGGTGTAGCGAAGCTCTGTGGTCAGCTCGGTTGTCACCCCGTCTATGATTTCCAGAATTTTTATTTTTGCATCTTCCCGGGTTTCATTGATCAGCGCGGACTTGAGCCGATCGGCGCCTGCCTGGCCGAAGTTGGCCAGCAGCCGGGCAGCCAGCCGCCGGACCCGGATGTCTTCTTCCTGGGTGATGATTTCAATGAGCATTGGGGTCATCCCGGTGCCCAGGGTGCTGATGAGCTGGCAGGCCTGCTGACAGCGTTGCCTGTCTGAAGCCTTCATGTCCGCCCGGAGTATGTCCACGATTTCCGTATCCAACTGCCGGCCAAGAACCCGGGGCCGGTCAGATGGTTCCATGCCACTTTCTGCGGTCAGCACCGGATGCTGCAGGAGCCGGGAGAAAATCCAGGCGGCTGCCGGGTATTCCCCGTAAAGAATCAGGGATGCCGCGCATTGATGGAGCCTGTCTGCGGCCTGGCGCACGGCGGGGCCGTGGGTTTCAGCCTCGATAAGCGGCATGAGCGCGCTGAGTACCAGCTTGAGATAAGCCCCGGCCGGCTGCCATCCGGGGGGATCCAGAACAGCGTAAAAGCGGTTGCGGATCCTGATTTTTTCCGTTTTGTCAGAAGCGGCATGCAAGTGGGCCAGCTGCTGCAAAATCCTTTTGACCTGTTCGGTTTTTCCTTTTAAAAACAGGTCCCGCAGCCGGGCGGCAAGCGCTTGATCATCCTCGCTGGACATGGGCTCGGTTGGGGCAGCGCTTTCCGGTCCGGACTCGTCAGCCGCTGTTTTTTCCCCGGCGGATGCGTGTTGATGGCCCTGTTCCTCTTCTGCTTCCGTTATTTCAGCCCTGGCGTGAATTTGCTGCTCATCGTAGAGGCGCTGATTGATCAAAAGACCCGATAGTTTGTGCTTGTTTGCCAGTTTCTGCCAGAACCCGGCCAGTTCATGCCGGTCAGGTAATTCAAAACAGGCCTGAAAAAACGTATTCAGATCATTTTCCGTTATCCCGGAACTCAGTGTCAGGCTCTGGATGCCGGTATGGGCCATGAAGCGGATCATGCCGTTATACAGGGCCTCAAAACCACTGGGATCCACCTTTGCCCCGTTGACGAGCAGGTTGTTTTTTACCCGGGAGAATACAATGATTGGCTGACTTGCAAAAACCGCCTGCAGCTCGCTCATGAGCATGCCCACCGCCTCCCGGGTGACAGGTCCGCCGGCGGGATACAGTCGGAATTTGCTGTAAGTGCCCAGAAATGCACCGATGATCCGTTGCGCCTGCCGGGTTTGTATATCTGAAGACCTTGCCGCTTCCTCAGGGGACGCATCCGGGATTTCCAGCGGGTCTTCTGCCGGGGCGTCTGATATTTCAATCCGTGTATAAGTCACCTGGCGGACATGCACGCAGGCAAGATCGTGCCGGTCTGCAAACCTCTTCCAGAATCCCGGCGGGATGGTTTTTCTGCCCGCCTGGCTGATTTCGTTGAGTACGCGCTGCAGCTCGGTTTCGGCTGTGCCGTATTTGAATATCAGGCTTTTGATTTCCATCCGGGAAAAAAGTGCCCGGATATTGGCGGAAACACCGGATGGGGCGGCATCCCGGATTTTTTCCCCGTTAATCCAGAGATCATCGCCTTCAACGGTGATGGAAACCTGGCTGTTGGTATAAAAGATTCGTTCCAGTATGCGCACCAGGTCCCTTGAGGCGGTGACAACCGATTTGCTGCCCGCCGGATAAAGCCGGGTGTTTCGCACAGCCACCAGCAGCGCACGGAGCAGGTGCGGCACCAGCTGCCGGGCCTGGGGGGGCAGGGGTTCATCGCCCAGTCCGGTTTCCGGGCCGGTTTCTTCCCGGTCAACAGCTTCCGGGTCAAAATCGGCGCTCCGGTTTTCGATCTCGTCTTCCCGGAACAGGTGCTGGTTCCAGTTGTCCTGGAATTCCTTGTACTCCCGGGCTTTTTCGATTTCATCAGACTGGCTGAAATGATGGGCCAGAAACGCGGCCGAAGGCAGCAGGTTCTGCTGGAACAATGATTCCTGGTAGATGGCGATCTGCTGGTGAAGCAGCTTTTTTTCCTCCGGGCTGATGCCGTCGTAAATAATGTCTCTGACCTGTTTGCTCGAAAATTTTATGTTTTCGTCATCTGCGGCAAATTCTGTTTCAACGATGCCCTGCTGTTCGGCATTGTCGATGATCTCATAGAGCCGGGCCGAGTAATCCCGGGTAATTCCGGCAAGCATGCTTAAAAACGTGGATTCGCCGAAAGCCGATGCCTGGTCCAGAAACCGCCGGCTGTCCTCGTCCAGGGAATTCATTTTTAGGCGGATGATTTCCTCCAAAGAGCGGGGGAAATACTCCTTGTCAAGGGGGGGTACCGTCCATTTGCCGTTTTTTTTGACAATATGGCCGTCCTGGATCATTTTTCTTATGATTTCGGTTAAAAATAAGGGATTTCCGCGGGTTACCCGGGCCATTTCCCGGCAAAGACTTCGGGGCAGATGGATGCCGGGGAATATGGCATCCAGGTGGGTTTCAATATCGGACTGGCTCAAGGGGGTCAGTGCAATATCCTGGATTTCCAGTTCTTCGGAGTAGGCGTTACGGAACAGGTCCAGGGCCACGGCTTCGCCGATGGTCTGTTTTTCCCGGGCGGCGGTGCCGCAGAAAAATATCGGGATCTGCCTGCTTTGCATCAGCATGCGGATCAGGTGCAGGGAGGCCGGATCGCAGTAGTGAAGATCGTCAACAAGCACGGCCAGGGGGCGGTCGCCGGCCAGGCGGATGACAAACCGGGTAAAGGATTCAAAGACGGCCACGCGCGCCTCAGGGTCATTTTCCGGCAGGGGGGGCTTTCCTTCCCGGATCTGGGGGATCACCTGGGCAAGCCGGTCGATTTCCGGATCATCTGCTTGTTTTAAAATGGACAGGCCCTTGTCCTCCAACCTGTTCATCAGGGCCATGGCAATATAGGCGGCCAGGTAATAGGGGCGAAAAGCCTCCTGGATGATCCCCTGGACCCGGACGGGCTGGAAATTTTCCTCCAGGTCCTTTTCAATTGTGTTCAGAAAGCGGGTTTTGCCGATGCCCGGGGCGCCGTCCACAATGACCATGCGGCTTTGGCCCTGGCCAAAATGCCGGAGTGATTCCCGCATCCTTGCCAGCTGGTCGCCCCTTCCGGCAAGGCCGGCATTTTCCAGGTATTGGATGGCGGTTCTGGGAAAAACGCCGGCATCGCTGACTTCCTCTGCATCCATGCACCGATCCCGGCCGGCTTTGCGGGCGGCATGCATGGCCGTGTCAACCTTGTGGATCAGATTTTTGATATCAGCGGCGTCTTCGGGCGCGCCGGCAATGCCGATACTCAGGCTCAGCGGTATCCGGGTTCCGGCGTCAGGGGCGGAAAAGGGTTGTCTGCGGATCTGATGCAGCAGCTTTTCAGCAATGCTGCGGGCTTCGGTTTTGTTGCGATCCGGCAGGAGCAGAAAAAAGCTGTCCCCGGCATAGCGCACGCAGACGCCATTTTCCGGAGCCGCTGCCCGGATGCTTTCAGCGGCATGGATCAGAACCTGATCCCCTGTGTTGTGTCCGTACTGGTTGTTGATCCGCTTGAAATAATCAATATTGATCATCACCAGGCTGGCCGGCCGACGGTCAAGGGCCTGCCAGTCAATGGCGCTCTGGCAGTGGTGAAACAGGTATCGCCGGTTGTTGAGACCTGTCAGCTCGTCTTCATAAATCAGGGCTGACGGGTTTTTGCCGACGTTTTGAAGGAAGTAGAGAAGTTTCTGGTATTTCATCCATCCCCCGGGTTGGACAGGCCTTTGTTGCCGGATTTTTTATTAAATCATAAGAAAAAATCAATTCAATAGCAAACAGATTATATAATGCCGGGCCCGGGTCATTTGTTTGCGCACCGGCCGGGGCGACGTTATGTTTTTGCAACCATCGTATCAACAGGGAGACGAACATGAAAACAGCAGCCGATATATTGCAGGAAAAACGGACCCAACGCCTGGTGTCCATGCCCCCGGGGTCCCTGGTGATCGAGGTGATCCGGCAGATGGCAATTCACAATATCGGATCCATGCTAATCGGAAAGGAAAGGCGGATTGCCGGCATATGGACCGAGCGCGACTTTTTGAACAATATGCTTGATCCCGGCTTTGACCCGCAGAGGGCTGTGGTGGAGGATTGCATGCATACCGATTTGACTTCGGTTCCCCCGGATACACCGTCGGACCGCCTTGAGGAAATGTTTCTGGGCCTTTTTGTCCGCCATATCCTGGTCATGGAAGACAATGAATGCATCGGCCTGCTTTCCATCGGCGATGTACTGCGTTCCGGCCTTTTGGAAAAAGACCGGAAAATCAGGGAACTCAATCGCATTGCCAGCTGGGAGTATTATGAGAATTGGGCCTGGCACCGGGGGCGGGCAGAGCGTTCCGGCACCAGGCAGGAAAAGAAATGACAGCCCGTCAGATTCTATCTGACGGGAGTTTAAATCAATGGCAGCCGCCGGACCCACCGCCGCAGGTGTGATTCTGGGTAAACTGCCGCAGCCGGCCGCTGATCAGGGCGTCCACGGCAGAGCCCACGGTCGGGGCTTGTTCACCGTAAAAGACCTCAATTCCCATTTGATTAAAACCCATAAGCGGACGCATGCCCATTCCCCCTGCCACCAGTTTCTGCACCTGCTTGTCAGCCAGATATTGGACCGGCGCCATGCACCCGCCCTGCTCATGGGGAATGTTGGGGACCACTTCCACGTTCTGGATTTGATCATTTTCCACTTCCACCAGGGTGTAGAGGTCGCAATGGCCGAAATGCGCTTCCAGGGGAGCTTCCAATCCGCCCGGCGCAGCCGAGGGGATCGCTATTTTCGTTTTCATGTCAGTTTGTTCCTTTTTGCTGAAGATGTTTTTTTGTGATGCTTGCCGCAGATTCCGGGTTTTGCGTTCTGCGCAAAATTTCACAACAAATTAGTTACTGGCCGGGGGCTTGTCAATTTCTTTTTTTTGCATATGCCGGCTTGAAAGAAACACGGAAAACCGGTAGAAGGATTTTTTGTATTTATTGACAAGCAATGCGTTTTTTAGAGGGAGTCGGAAATGTCTGCACAAAATGGGTTTGTTCCCCCGGCCGGGTTAAAAGGCCCGCACATCCAGTCGTTACTGGCAAGCGCCCGGTTCCGGGCGGCCAATACCGGTGCTGTGATCAATGATGCCCGGGAACATGTCCTGGAAACCAGCCAGGGCGCTCGTCTCCAGGGGTTTTATTCGCCCGGGCCGCAGCCCGGAAAAAAGGGCTTGGTGCTTTTGCTTCACGGCTGGGAGGGAAGCGCCCGGTCCACCTATGTCCGCACCACAACCAGGTACCTGTTTGACCGGGGATATGATATTTTTCGCCTGAATTTGCGGGATCACGGCGAAAGTCATCATCTTAACAAGGGGCTGTTTTTCGGAACCCTGTTTGACGAGGTTTTTGAAGCCGCACAACAGGTGGCAAAGCTGGCCGCAAACGTTCCGTTTTTCGTGGCCGGTTTTTCCCTGGGCGGCAATTACGCTCTTCGCATTGCCCGGGAGCTTTCGCGGCGCTCCATACCGGCAATCTGTCACGTGGTGGCTGTCAGCCCGGTGCTGGACCCGGGCCGGGCCACGGACGTGGTGGACCGGACGCTTTTCTACAGGTATTATTTTTTGAAAAAATGGAAAAAATCCCTGGTACGCAAGCAGCAGTTGTATCCGGATCTGTACGATTTTTCCGGCGTGCTGGCACACAACACCATCCTCGGGCTCACCGCAGATCTGCTTCCCCGCTGCAGTCCGTTTGACAAGCCGGCCGATTATTTCCGGACCTACACCCTCACCGGTGCAGCCCTGGAAAATATTGCCGTTGCCACCACCATCATCACTTCAAAAGATGATCCGATCATTCCGGTGCAGGATTTTTACGGATTGCGTTTAAATGACCTCGCGGACCTGATCGTGCATGCCCACGGCGGGCATAACGGCTTTATCCAGAACTACCGCCTGAATGCCTGGTATGAAAAGGCCATGGCTGAGATTTTTGCCCGATACGGCAATTAATCACTAAACCCCGCACACCCGGTCATCTGTGCATGCTTCCGGGTGCCGGGGTACTGCCGGCAGATTTCGGGCTTGACATCATGGATTCGGCAGATCCATCGGCCGGATCCATGATTTGGTTCTGCCGGGGTCAGCCACGGGCAGGTTTCTGAAAACCGACGGGTGCCGGGCTCCACCCACACGGCATAGGAGACAATCCGGCTGCCATGGCGGATTGTGGCCACCCGCTCCAGGATGTCGTTTCTTCCCAGGATCTGCCAATGCCGGTAATCGGCCGCAGACAGCTCATGGCGGTAATCCAGCACCCGGCAGCACTGGCCGCATTGTCTGCATGCAAACCCCTGCATGTCCGTGTCGATCCAAATCCCTGTTTTTTCCCCTTTGTCATTGCCGGCCACTTCGGCACGGATCTGAAAGGTTTTCCGGCATATTTCCGCCAGGACCTCGGCTGACGGGGGCGCATTTTCCAGTGCGTTGAGCAGGATTCCTCCCAGTTCCCGGGCTGTGGTGCGACGCATGCGGTTTTTGCGCCTGCGGCCCGGCCTGGATATCCACATGCAGTGGTAGCGGGGATCATCTGCGACCGTAATTTCCGGTCCCAGAATCAGTGGGCAGAGGTCCATGAAAAGGCG
>NZ_JAWODO010000033.1:0-3012 GCF_046483245.1 Desulfosalsimonas sp.
AAGAATTTCTCCGCCGTGGTCAGCCGGGAGTGGGATCTTGTCATTGCGGACGAGGCCCATCATTTCAAAAACAAAAACACCCTTAACTGGAAACTGCTCAATTCCCTGAAAAAACGCTTCCTGCTGATGCTCACCGCCACACCGGTGGAAAACAACCTGATGGAGCTCTACAACCTGATTACGCTGCTCAAGCCCGGACAGCTCAAAACCGCCTCCGCTTTCAAGGAAGAGTTCATGACCCGGGGCGATCCCACGGACCCCAAAAACCGAACGCTGTTAAAGGGGCTGCTCGATCAGGTGATGATTCGCAACACCCGGGCTGTAGCCAATATCCGGATTCCGCCCCGGTTTGCCGAAACCATCAGCACAAAGCCCATTTCTGCGGAGATTGAAGTTTACCGGCGGGTTACCGGCCTGGTTCAGGATATCAATGCATCCAATGGCACCCAAAACCGAATGATATTAAAACATCTGCTGGCAGAGGCAGGCTCCTCGCCCGCGGCGGTTGAAAAGACCCTGTCCGGTATGACGGGCAAACTTGAACTGTTAAACCGCCAGCAGGAGGAAATCCAGGCCATCCGCAACCTGGTGAGATCCATGGACGATACCGGTAAAAACAAAATAACCCTGCAACTGATACAGGGGGCAAACGAAAAAGTCATTATTTTTGTCAAATACCGCGCCACCCTGGATCATCTCTCGGATGTGCTGGCATGGCACAAAGTCGCTCACAGCCTGTTTCACGGGCAGATGCCCAATGCGGAAAAAGACCGTGAAATCGATAAATTCAAAACCGAAAACAAGGTGCTGCTCACCACGGAACTCGGCGGTGAAGGCCGGAACCTCCAGTTCTGCAGCCGGATGATCAACTATGACCTGCCGTGGAACCCCATGCGCATCGAGCAGCGCATCGGCCGCATTCACCGCATTGGCCAGACCCGTGAAGTGATGATCTATAATCTTTGCGCCGCCGGAACAGTCGAAGAATCCATTCTTGATATTCTGGACCGCAAAATCAACATGTTTGAAATGGTCATCGGCGAGATCGACATGATCATGGGCCGCATGCGGGGCGAGCAGGATTTTGCCGACCTGGTCTACGATCTCTGGATCAATGCGGCCTCTGAAGATGAGCGGAAAGAAGCCTTTGACAAGCTTGGAACCCGGCTGAAACGATGCCGGACGGGCTACGAAAAAACCAAAACCCTGGATGAGAAACTGTTTGGGGAAAACTATGAGGCCTGATGCGGATACACGAATCCAACCCCTGGAATTCGCCCGGCGTTTTCTGCAGCTCCACGATGCTGCCGTGGAAAATGACACCTCGGCTATAGAAGCGCTGGTTCCGCAACGATTGCGCACCCTGCTGGAAGTGCCCGAGCACATCCGGATTTCGGAGGATGGCGGAGATGCCGAAGACCGGGACTATCATTATACCGTGACATACGGCACCCCCATATTGGAGCGAATGATCGGCAACACACTGAAAACAATCCCCATAGCAGGCTGCCGGCTGGAATTTGATTACATCAAAAACGGCGGATTTGACCGGCTTCTCGAAGACCAACTGACATTTTACGGCGCAACCGCCGCCATAGAAACAGTTGCTGCAGTGACCGCCGAATATGTCCAGGTGTCCTGCCGCTACACAGCCTTAAGCGACGAGCAGAAAGAAGGGCTTTTGACAATGGTATTCAATACCGATACCGGCGGAGTCGTACCGGCTATGGCCGAGGCGTTCGATACAGGCGGATTCCGCACTGCTTTTACCCGGCCCGACACGGATATAAAGCATAAAATCACCCCCCTGGCCGAAAAAATGGAACAGACCGCGCGCGGACTTTTAGAAGACCGGCTTGCGATGTTTCATGCCAGCATGAACCGCCGGTTTCAGCGCGATATTGCAAACCTGGAGGAATATTACAGCAGCCTGGAAGCGGAGATGCAGAAAAGCCTGGAAAAACCCGGGCTGTCTGAAAGCGCCCGAAGCGACCGCCAGGCAAAGATCAATGCGATTCCCGCCGAGCTTGCCAGAAAAAAAGAAGACCTGTTGAAAAAATACAGCATCAAAGTGCGCCTTCAGCTTGCCGCGGCCATGTACATCCGGACACCGGCCAAAAAAATCGCCTGCCGCCTTTCCATCGGCAAACAACGCCGCCAATTCTTTTTGACCTACAACCCCGTCACCCGGGCAATCGATCCCCCGCCCTGCACCATCTGCAAAAAACCCATTTCTCATATTCATTTCAACAGCCGACTTGAAGCGGTCTGCTATGGTTGCAGGAAGTAAACGCGGCTGAAACCGAACAGTTTATCCCTGGGCCGTCCCGAAATGATCCGCACCTGCTCAGCTATATCTCAGAATCCGGGGACGCCCGGATGATTAAGATTCATCCGACAATAACCTTACCCCATGAATAACGGCAATAACATCGATTTGATTTGGCTATATAGCGTACTTATCCGTACATGAAATTCTGAGAAATTGCGCGTAACGCAGATATTGAACTTTTTACGGCGCCATCAAAATTATCAGCGCAGATTGATTTCGTGCCAATAAAATTCACCTCCGGTGATAGCTGGAATTTTTTCCTGTATCAAATCAGCTTCCTCATTGGGCATGTAAAGCCTATCTTTTATATCCACTGGTTCATATATCATTGTATCATATTTTTTCCCTGAGGGCGGAACACCATCGAGCAAAACCGGAGAGTCTCCGTCATGGAACCATTCCCTCCCCGATGAACCGCCGCTGCATGCATTAAGTTGATACAGAGTTGAGCTTCCCCCTGCAGAACAGGGTTCCTGGGCAGGAACCGTACCAATGGCCACTACGAGGCCTGCACGAATGGCCGGATCACGGATAATCCGTTCTCCGGAATCAGGCAGGTCAAAAAACCATCCTGCATGGTTCCCGGTATCATTTTCACTATCATCCCAGTAATTGATGGGATTGCTGCTGATAAGAAGATAATAACCGTCAGCATTATTATCATTGTCATTATCGCCATC
>NZ_JAWODO010000115.1:0-41068 GCF_046483245.1 Desulfosalsimonas sp.
GGAACCAACGGGATCCAGGCCATTGACCTGATGGGCCGAAAGATGCGGATCAACGACGGGGCCATGTTTGCTGCATTTGCCAAAGAGATGGAAAATTTCATTGATGCCCGGCGGGATCATGACCACTTGGGCGGCCATGTGCGGGACCTGGAAAATGCCTTTGCCCGGGCGCAGAAAAAGGGCCGGAAAAATGAGTTTTTCCGGGGCAAGGTGGCCCAGGCCACGTTTTTTGCCGATACGGTTCTGCCCCATACCATCGAGCGTGCCGGCACCTGCACGCGCCAGGGCCGGGAGATTGTCGAAATTGCCGATACGGCATTTTAATGGATCAAACGTTTCAAGGAGCAACTTATGTCTGATGACCGCACTGTGATCGCAAGCGGCGTGCGAACGCCGGTGGGTGCATATATGGGCGGCCTGCGCACGGTGGAGGCCTATGACCTGGCCGCAATGGTGTTAAACGAGGCCGTGTCCAGGGCCGGCATCGAGCCCGGCCAGATCGATGAAGTGATCATGGGTCAGGCCTACCAGAACGGCGAATATGTCAATATCGCCCGCATGGCCCTGCTAAACGCCAACTGGCCCGAGGAGATCCCCGGCTTTACCATTGACCGCCGCTGCTGTACCGGGCTGGAAGTCATCCGGCTGGCCGCCTCTTTGATTAAAAGCGGGGATGCGGAAATTGTCGTGGCCGGGGGCGTGGAGAGCATGTCCCATGCCGAGTTTTACCTGCCCGGGGATATCAAGTGGGGAATCGGCGGGCAAAAGGGGATGCCCCGGGGCCACGGGGATCTGTCCATTTGGGGACTGCCGTTTTATGACAGAATCCAGCGGGCTCGGGTCATGAGCCAGCCCGAGCACCGCTACGGCAAGCTGCCCTCCATGATGTCCTGGGCCGAAACCGCTGCTGTGGAGGAAAATATCACCCGGGAGGAATGTGACCAGTGGACCTTTGAAAGCCAGAAAAAGGCGTGCGCCGCCTGGGATCAGGGAAAATTCGATCAGGAGGTGATCGCCATTTCTGTCCCTCAGAAAAAGGAAGACCCCGTGGTGGTGGCCAAAGATGAAACCCCGCGCAGGGACACGAGCCTGGAAAAATTGGCCCGGCTGACCCCGGTGCTCGGCGGGGTGTGCACGGCCGGCAATTCCTCCAGTGAAAACGACGGTGCTGCGGCCGTGGTCCTCATGTCTGAGAAAAAGGCCCGGGAACAGGGAATTGAGCCCTTTGCCGCAGTCAAATCCGTGGCTGCGGCCGGAGCCGATCCCACCCGTACCCACCTGACGGTCAATGCCGCGGTGAAAAAAGCCATGGGCCTGGCCGGTGCCCGGCTGGGGGACATGGAGCTCATCGAGATCCAGGAAGCCTTTGCCGCCCAGGTGCTTGCGGATTTAAAGGATATGGGCGTTTCGCCCGATGATTACGGCAAGGTCAACGTCAACGGCTCGGGTATTTCCCTGGGCCATCCCATCGGCGCCACCGGCGTGCGGGTTCTGGTGACCCTGATGCACGAAATGCGCAGAACCGGTGCCAAAACCGGCCTGGAATGCATTTGCGGGGGCGGCGGACTCGGCATTGCCGCCATATTTGAGAGAAGCGAATTCTAGAAGGAGATATCTGCATGCAATTTGAACTTTCCAAAGAACATAAAATGCTGCAAAAAGCCGTACGGGAATTTGCAGACAAGAAAATCGCCCCCAATGCCGACCAGTGGGATGCGGACAACTACCTGCCGGTCAAAGAGGCCATCAAGCCCATGGCGGAGCTGGGCTTTATCGGCACTGTGATTCCGGAGGAATACGGCGGCGAGGATGCCGGCTGGATGGCCGCGGCCATTACCACCGAGGAAATCGCCAGGGCTTCGAGTTCCCTGCGGGTCCAGATCAATCTCATCGGCATCGGATGCGCCTACCCCATTTATCTTTACGGCACAGAGGAGGCCAGAAAAAAGTATGTCCCAAAATTGTGCGCCGGAGAGATGCTGGGCGCCTTTGGCATCACCGAGCCCAATGCGGGATCTGATGTCATGTCCATGGAAACCGTGGCCGAGGACAAGGGGGATCATTTCGTGTTAAACGGTTCCAAGACCTGGATTTCCAATGCCAACCAGGCCGATGTGGCCGTGATTTACTGCTACACTGACCGGGAGGCCAAGACCAAGGGTCTGTCCGCACTGGCAGTGGAACTCAAGAATTTCCCGGGCATCACCACCTCGGATATTGACAAGCTGGGCTCTCACTCCTCGCCCACAGGTGAAATCTTTTTCAACAACACGCCCGTGCCCAAGGAAAACCTGCTGGGCCAGCCCGGTGACGGGGCCAAAATCGTTTTCAGCTCCCTTGCCAACACAAGGCTGTCTGCGGCGGCCGGTGCCGTAGGATGTGCCCAGGCATGCTATGAAATGGCCCTGAAATACTGCAACCAGCGCGTCCAGTTCGGCCAGCAGATCGGCAAATTTCAGATGAACCAGGAACTGATCGCAAAGATGGTAACCGATATCGAGGCCGCACGCCTGCTGGTATACAAGGCGGCCTGGCAGAAGGACCAGGGCAAGCTCAACAACGGGTTTGAAGTGGCCCAGGCCAAGTACATGGCCGGAGAGGTGGCCATGCAGTGCGCGGAATCAACCATGCGCATCATGGGAGCCTACGGGTATTCCACTGAATACTCCCTGGCCCGGTATTACCGGGATATCCCCACCTATGTGCTGGTTGAGGGATCGGCCAATATCTGCAAGCACATTATCGCTATGGATCGTCTGGGATACCGGAAAGCCAACCGGTAATCTCAAAAGGTGTTATCAATGGACAGAGCGGTCCTGCAGCCTGAAAGCGCAGGCAAAACCACATTGTTTCGAACCATTGCCGGGGTATTAAAGCCCGGTTCCGGAGCTGTTGAGTTCAACGGCATTCCCATTTATCAGATGCCATGGTATAGATAAATCCGTGGAAAATGCATCTTCCACATATATTGATTCCACAGCCCAGTTTCTGATTTTAAATGCACATTGCCCGGTTTTGACCGTAAAGTAAATCGGTTGGCCCTCTATGGGGGAAAAATCTTACCGCCCTGCCGCCCGCCCCGGCTCCCCAAAAGGGCGGCAGGGCAGATCTGCTGCCGCCCTTTGCCTATATTTTGACTTCCAGATGTCGTTTTTTGATTTTTTCCAGCAGAGTGGTGCGCTTCATGTTCAGCAGGCGGGCCGCCTCTTTTTTATTTCCCTCGGCCATGTTAAGTGCTTTGAGGATAAGCTGGTTTTCAAATTCTTGTGTCATGGCATGAAAATCAAGATCTTCACAGACATTATTTTGTTGTTCCGCCTCTGGGTTGTCCGCAGGGTCGCCCAAGTCCTGGAATCTCTGGGGCAGGGAGGCCACATTAACCGTGGCTCCCCCGTGGAGGATGCACATGCGCTGAACCAGGTTCTGCAGTTCCCGGACATTTCCGGGCCATTCATAGGCTTTTAGCCGCTGAAGGGCTTGGTCCGTGAAGCCGAGAGGGACATTTTTCCTGCCCCGGTTGTACATGAGCAGAAATTTCTGCACCAGGTGCGGGATGTCTCCGGTGCGCTTGCGCAGCGGCGGCAGGGTGATGGGCACGACGCTTAACCGGTAATACAAGTCTTCGCGAAATGCGCCGTCAGCCACAGCCTGCTCAAGGTTTCGGTTGGTTGCGGCAATCACCCGCACATCAATCTGTGTGCTTTTTACCGATCCCACCGCCTCAAAGTTCTGTTCCTGGAGGACCCGCAGCAGCTTTGCCTGCAGGTTGGCCTTCATGTCCCCGATTTCATCAAGAAACAGCGTTCCCTGATCCGCGTGTGCCAGTCTGCCCTTTTTGGCCCGGTTGGCACCGGTGAAAGCGCCTTTTTCATATCCAAACAATTCACTTTCCAGCAGTTCCTCGGGAATGGCCGCGCAATTTAAGGGGACAAAGTTATACTGATTGCGCTCCGGTGTCAGGTCATGAATGGCCCGGGCCACCAGTTCCTTTCCGGTGCCGCTTTCGCCTTTGAGCAATACATTGCCTTCGCTGTTGCCGGCAATGCGTTCGATAATCTCAAAGAGTTTTTTCATGGGCGCGGATTCGCCTATGATACCGGCGAATCCGTCGCTTTTGCGCAGGCGCGGTTTGTGCTGAAGGCTTTGGGCCAGCAGTTTCTGGTATTCCAAAGCATTTTTGACCACTTCCAGGATTTCCTGCTGGTAAATGGGCGTGTGAATATAAAAGTATGCCCCTGCCTGTAAGGATTCCACGACATGCTGACGTCCCCCGGGCGGCATGACCACGATGGGAACCATTGCCGGATTTATGGCAATGCCTTTTTGGATGAGTTCCAGTCCGGACTTGTCCGGAAAGAACAGATCCGTGACCAGAAGCTCCACATGTCTGTTGTTGTTGATAAACTTCAGGGCCTCTGTCGAGTTTTTGGCTTGAAAAATATTGGCTTCGGTATGTTCTCTGAAAAAACCGGCCACTTCTCTGCCGGCATTGTCTCCCGGTTCAACCACCAGGACGGAAATATTTTTGAGCATGTTTCACCCTTGTTCAAACAGGCGGTTTATCAAATGGGTGTTAGCTGGAAACTGCTTGAAAACAGCAAATATAGTACATTTCATGTCAAAATACTGACATGGCGGGGGCAATGTCAAGAATTCTTTTATTTCATTTGGCTTATGAACAGCCGCAAGTAATTTGAATTCGTAAAATTCTGTTCAATTACAGAATGTTGAAGGTTTTTAACAAGTCTGGCCCCAGTTTTGCATACAAGCCCTGCAGGAGGCGCATATGAACCAGATTTCCCAGGCAGTCGGTATTGCTTGCGTATTGATCTTTTTGTCAACAGGCCTGTGTTTGGCCGGCAGTGCCAGCTTGCTGGGCATGTCCAATGACCGGCAGGAAAATGTGAATCAGGTGGATTTTGTTTTTGACAGGATCCCGGGAATCCATGTCAGCCGTTCCGGACAGCGCGTCCGGGTGGAAATGGAAAATACCCGGGTTTCCGATTCGGTTCGCAAGATTGCCGGCAAGGACTTGACCCCCCCTTTGGTAAGGGTCAAGCTCAATTCCGAAGGAGCAAAAAGTATAGTGGATTTCTATTTCCGGCAGATACCCCGATCCGTGGATATCACCAGGGATAAAGGCAGCGCCAGGCTGACGGTCAATGTGTTCTGGGACCGGCAGCAGGCCGGCAGCCGGCCGGCAATTCAGGATCAGCGGGTGGGCCGGCTTCAGCCGATTCGCCACGGGGCCGTGGCCCGGCAGATGATTTCTTCGGATTATACGGGTGGATGGACTGATTTTTTCTCCCGATTCGAATGGCCGCCGCAATGGGATCTGCCGGTAAAATTTTCTCTTCCCCCGTTTCCCGGGCCCCTGGTGACGGAAAACCGGGCCTTTCTGCCGGATGCACTCGTGGAAATGGTCAACGGCGGGATGTGGCAGGCTGTGGAAAACAAAACAACAGAACTTCTCAACGGCGATATCGGCGGCCGGCAGGCGGATTTGTACCGGCTGATGCTGGCTGAATCTTTGGTTCGGCAAAACCGGAACCAGAAAGCCCTGTCCGTGCTTGAAAATATGGAGCCGGGTGCTGAAAGACCTCAGATTCGGGCCTGGCAGATTTATTTTCAGGTCCGTGCCACAGCCGGGATGCGGGAGTATTACCAGGCCGCCCGTATTGCAGAAACCCAAAGGAAAACGGTTTTGGAGGAAACTTCCGCAGCCGGCTGGTTTGCCATTCTGGACGCGGAAATGGATATGGCCTTGGGAGAGCCGGAACAGGCACTTGACGGGTTGGAACAAGATCTGGCTTATTCCGGGGCCGCCGGCTGCATTGCATCGCTTCGCAAGGGAGATGTCCGGTATGATCTCGGGGATATGGAGGCCGCATCGGATTCCTACGATCAGGCTGTTTCTGATTTGCGCCTTGTGCAGCAATACCCCGGTTCTCTTGCCAGGTACACCTCGCTGCTTTACCGGAACCAGCAATATGACACCGCCTATCGACACTGGTTTCTGCTGTCTGAAATACTTGTCAAAAGAGCGCCCGTGCACAAGCCCCTGGCCGACTACTGGGCGGCCATGGCCCTGTTTCATTCAGGCGAGCCCAACCGGGCGCGGCTGATGCTCTGGGAAATCGAGGAAAAAGCCGGAGATTCAGAGGCCGCACTCCGGGCAAGGCTGAAATTAATGGATCTGGATGTGATGGAAAAGCCGGATCCGGATTTCGATGCCCTGCTACCACGATATGATTCGATCATTGAGGCCGGCGAGAAACGACAGATCCGGGAGGAGGCCTTTTTCAAGCAAATTCTGGCCTGCCATCTGAGCGGAAACGAGCTTGCGGCTGTCCGGCAGCTGGGTCGGTTTTTTGACGATTACTGGGCCGGAGATCTGCTGGCTGAAGCCCAGGCCCTGTTTGTGGAAATTTTTCCGGATGCCGTAGGCGCCATGCTAAAGCAAGAAGCTTATTTCGAGGCGCTCACCCTGGTTTCCAAGCATCGGGATCTGCTCGCGCAAGCTCCGATCACTTACGGATTTTTATATGACTTGGCTGAAAGCTACACCCGCTCCGGGCTTCTGGACCAGGCAGCTACCACCTACCGTTATCTCATGGATTTTGAAAAGGACGAAAAAAAACAGGCCCGGATTTTTCTGCCCCTCATCCGAACTTTTGATCAGCAAGGCAATCACGGTCAGGTGATGCGTTATGCCCCGGATTACCTAAACCGGTTTCCGAAAGGGTCTGATCGCAGGGAGGTGTTTTATTACTATGTCCGGGCGCTGGCCAAAACCGGAGAATCCCGGGAAGCGGCACGAATGCTGAGGGAAAACAAGCGGCCCGTTCATGAAAAAACCGATCTCCTGGCAGGAGAGCTTTTTTTTGAACAAAAGAAATACAGGCTGGCTGCGTGTTATCTGGGCAGGGCCTCGGCCATGGCCGGGGAAAGCGGTTTGCCGGAAACGGATTTTAAACAGGCTGAAGCCCTGTTTTACCGGGATAAATGGCGGAAGGCCGCATCTGTTTATGAATCACTGCTTGATGTGGATGAATACAGGGGGCAGGCGGCATTCCGATTGATTCGGACTTATTTGAACATGGGAAGCCGGGATAAGGCCCTTAACCTTTACCGGCAAATGTCCGAAATGGAAATAGAAGAGTCCTGGCTGGCCCTGTCAGCCCAGGAAATCGAAATTGAAAACCGGATGAACTAGGGGGAGGTATTATGCCCGTCAACGGCATTTTTGACAGCAATATCCAGCTGCTCGATCAGGCCCTTTCATTGAGGAGCCGCAAGCATGAAGCCATCTCCGCCAATATTGCAAATGCTGAGACGCCCGGTTATGCACGGCTGCGGATGGATTTTGAAGATGCCATGGCCGCGGCTGCCGGCAGATCGGATGATACGCAGGCGGTCACCCATCCGAAGCATATGCAGGCCGGTGCAGGCCAGGCCGAGGGGCTTGTTTATCGTCAACAGGATCCAAGCGTTATAGGAGATGGCAACAATGTGGTGATGGAGCAGGAAATGATGGATCTGTCGGAAAACCAGATCCGGTACGAGGCAGCCATTCAGATGCTGAACAAAAAATTTAGCATGCTCAAATTCGTGATTCAGGAAAGAGCATAAACCCAAGGAGAAATGCAATGGATATTTTCGGCGCCATGGACATCGGTTATTCGGCTTTGCGGGCGCAGACCCTGCGGTTAAACGTCATTGGCTCCAATCTGGCCAATATGGAAACCACCCGTACCCCGGAAGGCGGCGCTTACCGCAAAAAATCCGTGATTTTTACAAGCGAGCAAAACAGCTTTGCCCGGGAGCTTGAAAACAGCAGCCAACAGCAGGCCCGGGGGGTGCGGGTAGAGCGGATCATGACCCACCAGGGAGAAGGCAAAATGGTCTATGAACCTTCTCATCCGGATGCAAATGACGAAGGCTACGTGGAAAAGCCCGATATCAGCCTGGTGGAGCAGATGACGGACATGATGAAGGCCAGGGGGAGCTATGAAGCCAACGTGACTTCCATCAAGGCGGCCCAGCGCATGGCCATGAAGGCTCTGGAAATCGGGAGGTAGAAGCAATGGCAGACTCAGTTATGGCAGCTGCGGGCAGTATATCTGCAAACCCCGGGCCCAATGCGGCGCAGAAAACAGATGACCCCGGGCCGGAAGGCGGTTTTGAAAAAATGTTAAACGAGACGGCTCAAAACCTGAAAAAGGCTGATCAGGCAATTCTGGAGGCCAACACCGGTGGTTCCACCGACCTCCATGATGTAATGGTCGCCATGGAAAAAGCCGATATTTCACTGCGCCTTGCAGTGCAGGTGCGCAACAAGGCTGTGGATGCTTATCAGGAAATAATGCGCATGCAGGTTTAATGCAGCCCTATAGGATAAACACCAATGGAAGAAACCAAGCCTTACCAAAAATTCGTGGAAAATATCCGCAACTGGCCCCTTTCCAGAAAACTGTCTTTGGCCGGTGTCGGGCTGCTGTCACTGATCTTGTTCGGGGTCCTGATTTTCCAGGCCGGCAAGGCGGATTTCCGGCCTTTGTATACGGATCTGCCCCGTCAGGAGGCCGCCTCGGTAACCCAATGGCTCAAGGAGGAAGGGGTTGCCTACCGGCTGGAAAACAACGGTCGATCCATTCACGTGCCGGCCGATCTGGTGTATGAAACCCGCCTGAACCTGGCCGGTCAGGGACTTCCCCGGCAGGGCGGGGTGGGATTTGAGATTTTTGACAAGCAGGATTTCGGGGTCACCAAATTTACCCAGAAAGTCAATTTCCAGCGGGCCATGCAGGGCGAACTGGCCCGGACCATTGCGGCCATGGAACCTGTGAAATCCGCCCGGGTACATCTGGTGCTGCCCGAGGATCGTCTGCTCCGGGAGCAGCAAAAGCCCGCCAAGGCATCCGTGGTCCTGGACATAGCGCAGGGCCGGAGCCTGGATGCCACCCAGACCCGGTCGATTGTTCATTTGGTTTCCGGCAGTATTGAGGGGCTGGATAAAAACCATGTCACGGTACTCGATACCGGGGGGCGGCTTTTGAGCGAAAACCGCTCCAATGATCCCGGCCTGGTGATGCTGCCGGATAAGCTGAAATTCAAAAACACCCTTGAAAGCCGCCTGGAACAAAGGGTGCAGTCCCTTTTGGACCGGGCCCTGGGCCGCGGCAACTCCCAGGTCCAGGTGACCGCAGACCTTGATTTTACCCAGGAGGCCATTACCACCGAGGAATACGACCCGGACAGTCTGGTGCCCAGAAGCGAGAAAATCACTGAGAGCCGCTCGGGACGGGAACAGGGCGGCGGGGTTCCGGGCGCTGAGTCCAACCTGGGCGATAACCAGCAAGATGGCGGCAGTCTGATGAC
Organism: Desulfosalsimonas sp.; assembly: GCF_046483245.1. Taxonomy (GTDB): domain Bacteria; phylum Desulfobacterota; class Desulfobacteria; order Desulfobacterales; family Desulfosalsimonadaceae; genus Desulfosalsimonas. The sequence goes on from NZ_JAWODO010000115.1 coordinate 9,382, forward strand.
CGAGTCCAGAAATTCCGAGGTGATTAACTACGAAATCAGCAAAACCGTAAAGCAGATCCAGCGCCCGGTGGGCGATGTCAGCCAGATTTCGGCCGCAGTGCTGGTGGCCGACACCTTTGATCCCGCAGCCAACGACGGCGAGGGCCAATGGGTTCCCATGGCGCCTGAAAAGCTCGAATCCATCCGCACAATGGTGTCATCCGCACTGGGGTTGGACGCCGACCGGGGCGATCGTGTGGAGGTCGTTTCCATGCCGTTTCAAAAGGAAATGGCAGAAGCCGGAACCCGGGAGACATCTCCGGGTCTGTATGATTATCTGCCTTATGCCAAGTACATCCTGCTCCTGATTTGCGCACTTCTGGTTTATCTGGCACTGGTGCGGCCCATGATCCGGACCCTGCGCGGGCAGGCTGTGGCGCAGCAACAGCAATATGCGGCTGAGCTGCCGGATGCATACGGCCATCAGCAGACAAAGGCGCTGGATGCGCCGGCGGCGCTGCGGGGAGAGCTGGACAGTTTTTCCGTAACACCGGCCCAGGTGGTCAAGGCCTGGCTTAAGGAGGGGTAAGCAGCAATGAGCAAGGATTTTTCAAAAATGAGCGGAGCTGAAAAAGCAGCCTACCTGCTGCTGTGTCTCGGCGAGGATACAACGTCTGAAGTGTTTAAGGAATTAAAGGACGACGAGGTTCGGTGGATCAGCAGTTACATGAAAAACGTCGATCACGTGCCCGCGGATCTCGCCCGGATGGTGGTGGATCAATACCGCAAAACCCAGCAGGAGTATGCCGGCTTGTTTGTGGACGGCGGAGAGTTTATCAGCAACGCCCTGACCTCTACCGGCGATCAGAAGCGAGTGGAATCGCTTCTTGAGGATCTGAATTCGGGTTTTGACGGCAAGCCTCTGGAAACCATTTCCATGATGGAACCCCGGATGGTGGCCGACCTGCTGAAAAACGAACACCCCCAGACCGTGGCCCTGATCCTTTCAACCCAAAAGGCCGAGCATACCGGCAATGTTTTGCAATACCTGCCCGAGGAATTGCGTTCTGATGTGGTCTACCGGATCGCACGGATTGAAAAGGTTTCTCCCGAGGTCATCCAGCAGATCGAAGAAGCACTGCAACGGGAGATCGGGGGATTTGTCAAAAAGGATCAGCATCACGTGGGCGGTGTGGATAAAGTTGTCGAAATTCTGACACGAATGGAGAAAAACCTGGAACAGCAGATTTTATCCGGCATTGAGGAGGTTGACGCGGAAACCGCGGAAACCATCCGCAATTCCCTGGTGACCTTTGAGGACCTGAGCAATATTGACAACCGCGGCATGCAGAAAATCCTGCGTGAGGTCAAGAATGAAACCCTCACCCTGGCGTTGAAAACCTCGCCTGAAGGTATCAAGGAAAAGATTTACCACAACATCAGTGAACGGGCGGCCGAAATTATCGCAGAAGACCTGGAAGCCCTGGGTCCGGTGCGGCTGTCAGACGTGGAGCGGGCCCAGCAAAGTATCGTCAAAATCGCCCTGCGGCTCGAAGAGGAAGGTCAACTGGTCTTGCCGGGGAAAGGACAGGAAACCCTTGTCTAGAATATTTCATGCAGGAAGCGATGTTGCGTGTCAGCCAGTTCGTTTTGCCGATCTGGAACAGGCCGGGGGCATGGGGGAGGGCCTTTTTGTTCCCTTGTGGCCCGCAGCCGGAGCATTGGATAAAAGCCAAGCCAAAATTGGCGATGCAAAACAGGCCGAAAAACCGGGCCGGGATCAAGGTCCGGCCATGTCCGAAACAGCCCCTGAATTGCCTGAATCCGATGATGAAAAGAAACCGGAACCTGCCATTGATCTGGAGGCGGTAAAAAAGGAAGCCTATACCCGGGGCAAAAAAGAGGGCCGGGCCGAAGCGGAAAAAAAACTGCACACAAGCGCCCAGGTCCTTGCAGAAGCCCTGGAGCAGATCAGCCGGCTGCGCGAGTCTCTGCTTCTAAAAAGCCGTGAAGACATGGTCCGGCTGATCATGGGCGTGGCCCGGCAGGTGATCCACAGGGAGATCTCGGAGAAAAAGGATATTATTGTCAGCACCGTAGCCGGGGCTTTGGAGGCGGCGGTGGCAGATGACGAATATTATATCCGGGTGCATCCCGATGACCTGGAAATGGTCAAAGACCATGAACCCCTTTTTCTGGCGGCCATGAAGGGGTTGCGCAACATTTATTTCCTCTCTGACGAAAATATCTCCCCTGGCGGGTGTAAGGCCGAATCCCGGGGCGGGGATGTGGATGCCACAATCGAGTCCCAGCTCGGGGAAATTGAGCAGCACCTCAAAAGGGCGGTTGTCTGATCATGGATGGTGTTGTCGAATCCCTTAAGCAGTTTAATCCCATGCGGGTCCGGGGAAAAGTCACCCGGATTGTGGGCATGGTCATCGAAGGTCATTGCCCCAGTGCGACCATTGGCTCATTGTGTGAGATCATGCCCCTCAACGGCGGCCAGTGCATATGGGCTGAGGTGGTTGGGTTCAGGGATCAGTCGGCCCTTCTCATGCCCCTCGGGGAAATGCACGGTCTGGGTTCGGGCAGCCTGATCCGGGTCATGGATGCAAGCGCTCATATCCAGGTGGGACCGGATATGCTCGGTCGCGTGGTCGATGCCATGGCAAACCCGGTGGACGGCAAGGGGCCTATTGAATACACGGATTATCGCAGACTATATCAGTCTCCCCCGACCCCAATGGAACGAAGTCCCATTAATGATCCCCTGGACCTGGGGGTCCGGAGCATCAATGGTCTGCTCACCTGCGGTACAGGCCAGAGAATGGGCATCATGGCCGGCTCTGGCGTGGGCAAAAGCGTTCTGCTCGGCATGATGGCCCGCAACACCCGGGCCGATGTCAATGTGATTGCCTTAATCGGGGAACGGGGCCGGGAGGTCCGGGAGTTTATCGAAGATGATCTGGGCGAAGACGGGCTTGCCCGCTCGGTGGTGGTGACAGCCACCTCGGATCAGTCCCCGCTTTTGCGCATGCGCGGGGCCTTTATTGCCATGTCCGTGGCGGAATATTTCTGCGCCCAGGGCAAGCATGTGCTGCTGCTGATGGATTCCGTGACCCGTTTTGCCATGGCCATGCGCGAAATCGGCCTGGCGGTGGGTGAGCCGCCCACCACCAAGGGTTATACACCGTCGGTGTTTTCACGCCTGCCCAAGCTGCTGGAACGCGCGGGCAATTTTTCAGACATGGGCAGTATCACGGGCCTTTTTACAGTGCTCGTGGAAGGCGACGACATGAATGAGCCTGTGGCAGACGCGGTACGCTCCATACTCGACGGCCATATTGTCTTGTCAAGGGATATCGCGGCCAGAAACCACTACCCGGCCATTGACGTGCTGCATTCTGCCAGCCGGGTCATGAATCGGTTGGTGGATGAACCGCATGCGCGATACAGCGCCCGGATTCGGGAAATTCTGGCCGTATATGCCGAGCAGGAGGACCTGATCAATATCGGCGCCTACCAGCCCGGCAGCAACCCGAAAATCGACACGGCGCTCAAATACATCGAGCCGGTAAATCATTTTCTGCGCCAGGATTTAACTGAGCAAGCCACCATGAAGCAGACCCGAAGGCAGATGAAAAAACTGTTTGAAAAGGAGACTTGATGAAATCGTTTAAACTTCAGTCCCTGCTTGATTACCGGAAACGGCTTTCCGATCAGGCAAACCAAGCGGTTGTGGTTGCCATGGAGCATAAAAATGCGGTGGCCGAAGCGCGCAGGCAGGTGGAAAAGGAAAGACAGCGGCTCTGCCTGGAGCTTGAATCAGCCAAGGCCGGCAATTTTCGTATGGAAGAGGTGCTTTTGTACCAACAGTGTATCTGCGCAAAACAGGACCAGTTGCGCCGGCTTGAGGAAAAACAGGCCCGGGCCGAGGCAGCGGTGGCGGAAAAGCAGCAGAAGCTGGTAAAGGCCAGGCAAAAAAAGCGAATCCTGGAAAAGCTCAGGCAAAAACGCAGCGATGCGGAACAGAAAAACCAGGCCCGCCAGGAGCGCCTGATGACAGATGAGGTGGCAATCCTGGGATTCGGAGGGGGCAAATGAAGAAGCTCGGTCTGCAGGTGATTGTCTGTATGGTGGCAGTGGCCCTGGCAAGCCTGGCTGCACCGGATGCCCGGGCCCAGGAGCCGGAGGTGATTTTTGAGTGCGAAGACATCGGCACCGAGGCCCGCAGGATGTTGGACCGGCTTCAACAGGAGCGAAGGAGATTCGCTGAGCGGGAAAGGCGGCTTGATCGGCGCGAAAATGAATTAAAGATTTTGCAGGATGAGGTCGATAAGAAAATCGAGCAGCTAAAGACACTTCGTTCAAAGCTTGACCAAATGCTGGCTGAAAAAGAGCAGACGGAAAATGAAAAAGTCAAACAGCTCAGCAAAATCTATCAGAAACGCAATCCCGCCGGAGCAGCAGCAAGCCTGGCGGCCATGGACAAGGATCTGGCCGTATCGATTCTCTCCATGATGCGGGATAAATACGCCGGTGAGATTTTAGACAACATGGAACAGGAAACAGCCGTGGCCTACAGTACTTCCCTGGGCCGCCTAAACCCGTAAGCACAAAAAACCGGATTCTTGGAAAGACAGGGATAAAACAGCATGATCTTTTCGCAGCTTGGTTTAATGCACGCAAACACCGGTACCTCCCGGGATTGCCTCCAGGACCCTGGCACTGAGGGCGGCTCCGCCGGAAAGGATGTTCACAAGGCGGCCAGTTTCTTGCAAATGCTTGTGCGGGCGGCGGGTTCAGAGGGCGGCAAGGTCCCGGAAGCCGCCGGAACCGGGGGGCAGCCCGAGGCGATTTCAGACCGGGAGTTGGAGCAATTGCTGGGACAGATCATTGACTTTCTGGAAAAGAACGGGCTTTCGGCCGGCTTTCTTAATTCTGCTTTTGACCGGGACGGGCAGGTTGATATGCCGGGCCGCTGGAACAGTTCAGGCCATGCCCGGATGCTGGAAAATCTGCTTGTCAACGGCGGTTTTAATCAAAGCGCCGGGCAGGGCGGCGATTTAACGGCCGTGTCTGAAGGCGCCATGGATTCAGGGCTGGACAGCCAGGTTCGCCGGATTATGGCGCAAATAGCAGGCGGGCCGGCCGGACAGGACAGCCGGTCTGAAACGGATCAATCCACGCGCGTGCTGCTGCAGTCCCTGGTGGAGAAGTTAAAGGGCGGGCAGAAAAACGCCCCGGAAGCCGGGGGCCATGCGGGCCGAAGCGATTCTCAGGGCGGCAGCCCGGCAACCGCCGAGCGGTCTTATCATTTGATGCCGGAAATCCCGGCAGTATTGAAAAATTCCGTTCAGGGACAAGGTGCGGCAGGGGGAACCAATGCCGGCCTGTCACCGGATACGGCCATGCAGGCCCTGCAGGAATTTGCAGCCAAAACCGCGCGGGGAAACGAACTGCCCGAAGACACGAACTCCCTGCGGGTTCGGCTTCAGGCATCAGAGAAATCCGATGAATTTCAATTGATTGAAAATTCAGGTAAGACCGGGCAAACGGCCCGGCCTCAACCTCAACAGGAACCCGGTTCTGACAATCTCCGGGCCATGCTCGACTCCCTTGTTTCCAACACTATGGAAAAAACCGGGGCCGCGGAAAGGACGGAAAACCGTCAGAACATCTTAAAGGACGGCGGTGGCCCGGCCGGCGCGAACATGAATACGTCGGCCACGAGCACCGGGTTGTTCGGGCGGGCGGAAAATGCCGCCAATGTGGTTCAGCCCGGGGGGGCTTCGTTTGACAGCCAGGTAAAGGCAGCGGAACACCAGGTGGTCAACCAGGTTTCCGTGCGCCTGTTTACCGGTGTGCGCCAGGGATCGGGCAACATGACCATCCAGATCCATCCTCCGGAACTGGGCAGCGTAAAGGTCAGGATCGTCTCCGATCAGGGGAGCTTAAACGTTCATCTGCATCCCCAGAACCAGCAGGTGGCCGCCATTCTGGAGCGGCATCTGCCGGCCCTGCACCAGTCCCTGGCTGATCAGGGCATTGATCTTTCGGGCCTCCAGGTCAGCGTGGATTCGGGCACGGATCAGAATGCTTCCGGCTTTGAGGATCAGGAAGGGGATTTTACGGCCGATCGGAGAAATTTCAACGGTGAAGCGGAATCGGATGAAAATCGTTTAGCCCAATCAGCGGAATCTGCGGACCCGGCGGCTTACAATCAGGGTTCGGGTCTGAGCCTGCGGGTATAAGTCAAGGAGGAAAAAAGCAAATGAATGCAATTGATACTCTCCAGCAGTCAGCCGGTTCTGAAGGAGCAGCTGCGGCATCCAAGGTTGCGGCCAAGGATCTGGGAAAGGACGATTTTTTAAAACTCCTGGTTTCCCAGCTGGAACACCAGGATCCGCTCAACCCCAGTGACCCCACGGAATTTACCGCCCAGCTGGCCCAGTTCAGTTCCCTGGAGCAGCTCACCAACATCAGTGAAAGCATGGAGTCCATCAACACTCTGTCCTCGGAATTCGGACGGCTGTCTGCGCTCTCGCTTATTGATCGAAATGTGGTGGTCAATGACAACGCCTTTGTTTTTGACGGCGAGCAGGCTCAACTGGGCTTTTCCTTCCAGGATCCCGTGGAGTCGGCCACCCTTTATATCCGAAATGAAAACGGCCAGACCGTGGGCAGGGTTGAGGCGCCTGCCCCGGGAACCGAAGAAAACTGGGTGACCTGGGACGGCACCAGTAGTTCGGGGCAGCCCCTTGACCCGGGGAAATACAGTTTTTCGGCTGTGGGCAAAAACGCCGATGGCGAGGAAACCGAGGGCCGGGCCCTGGTGGAAAGCCGGATCACCGGTGCGGATTTTTCCGATTCGGACCAGACCCTGTTGACCGACAACGGGCCTGTGCAGGTTTCGGAAATCACCCGGGTACGGTAACACGACACGGGATATCCGGACGTGTCAGGATTTTGACGCGCTCGGGCAATGAACTCAAAAAAAGAATTTACCCATATAAAACAGGAGATACGACCATGAGTTTAGGCGGTGCAATGAACAGCGGCATTTCCGGGCTTCGATCCTTTTCCAGCGCCATGGGCGTGATCGGAAACAACCTGGCAAACTCCAACACCGCAGGTTTCAAGGCCAGCAGAACGCTATTTGCAGACCTGATCCCGGACACGGTGTCCGGCTCCGGCGGCACCAGCCAGGTGGGAAGGGGCTCGGGGCTGTCCACTGTGGATGATATTTTCACCCAGGGCTCCATTGAAAGCACCAGTTCCAGCCTGGACCTGGCCATCGAGGGCACTGGCTTTTTCATGGTGCGCAACCCGGATGCCCAGGCCAGCAGCTTTAGCCGATCCGGGGCCTTCCGGTTAAACGAGGAAGGCTACATGGTCAATCCCGAGGGTTATGTGGTCCAGGGTTATGACCATATCGGAGGAGGCGAGTTCCAGGACCTGGCCGGGGATGTCCAGATCAATACCCGTTCTTCGGTGCCCGGAGAGGCATCTTCCATGGTGGAGCTGACCACCAACCTCAATGCCAACACAGATACCAATAAGGCCGCTACCCCGGGCCGGGCGGCGATCGGCATTACGGATGCAGATGCCGTGGGCGTTGGAGGGGTCAATATTCTGGTGGATGGCAACCCAGTGACTCCGGATCTTAGCTCCGTTACCGACGGGGATAGCCTTGCCACGGCACTCAATGATGTTGATGGTCTTTCCGCTTCCTATGACGATGTTACAGAGACGCTCACCCTGGCCACAGAAGCCGGTGATACACTGGAATATAGCACCCCCGGGCCCTTGAATGACGGCGGCACCAACGAGGTGGGCGAGCTGGTCAGTCACTATGACGGCGATGGATGGGATATTAACAACCCCGTGCCTTCCTCGGATTTTGCCACTACTTCGGAGATTTATGATTCTTTGGGCAACACGCATCTGATCACCACTTATTTCAGAAAAACCGGTCTTAATCAGTGGGAATACAACCAGGTGGTTGCTGGTTCAGAACTGGACATGGACGCGGGCACTTTCAGCGCTGAGGACTCTTCCCTGGATTCAGAGGGCGAAATTGATCAGGTCCGGGTTGGCACCGGCAATGTTGGTTTTGATGATGCCGGTATTCTCAATACCATTAACGGCCAGACCCGGCAGGATATGGGAAACACCTGGCCGGAAGTCAGCATAGGAGAAAACAAGCTGGTGTGGGATAACGGCTCCAGCCAGGGAGATCCCTTGGGTTACACCATGAACTTAACCCAGTTTGCCACCGAGTCCCGGGTGGTCACCCAGCAGTCAGACGGCTACAGTTCCGGGTATCTCAATGATATCAGCGTGGACAACGAGGGGGTTATCACGGGTACCTATTCCAATGGTGAATCCCGGTCCCTGGCCCGGCTGGCCCTGGGCAAGTTTGCCAATGAAAACGGCCTGGAAAAGCTGGGCAACAACCTCTACTCCCCCACACGGGAATCCGGGCCCGCGGATATCGGAACCCCGGGAGCCGGTTTCGGCCGGATTTTTTCCAACTCCCTGGAGCAGTCCACAGTGGACATTGCCGAGGAATTTACCCGGATGATCACCACCCAGCGCTCGTTTCAGGCCAACTCAAAGACCATTACCACCACGGATGAAATGTTAAGTGAAGTGATCAATATCAAGCGCTAGGGGCAAAGTCAAAAATTTGTCTTTTTAGTGGGGCCGGTCTGTCAGGACCGGCCCTTTTTATTTCATTGTCCGGTGCCGGCGCCTTTCGCAAAAACAAAAAGACCCCTGTAAAAATTACTGAAAGCCTGAGGACATCCCTCTTGTTTGCCATTGATTCCTCCCTGTCCGGTCCGTTTTTCATGGTTTGGTATGAAGCTTGCAAAGCAAAAGGGCGAAAAGGAGATCTTGTTTATGGATTTTTCAACGCTTCTGGGTATTGTGGCTGCTTTCGGGCTGATGATCATGGCGATAATGAGCGGCAGCGGCATTATGGTTTTTGTCGAACCCCAGTCCATCATGATCGTTGCCGGCGGCACCCTCGGCGCCCTTCTGGTGCATTACCCCTTTGGCGAGGTGCGCCGGGCTTTTTCCGTGGCGCAGAAGACCTTTTTTTACAAGGAAGTGCCGCCCCTTCAGCTCATTGAGCAGTTAACCGAGTTTGCCGGCAAGGCCAGAAAGGAAGGCCTTCTTTCGCTTCAGGCCATGGCCAAGCAGGTGGAGGACCCGTTTCTGGTCAAGGGCCTGCAGATGGCTGCTGACGGCCATGAGCCCGAGGCCCTGGAGCATATGATGGTCCGGGAGATCGATTATATCCGTGAACGTCATGAGAGCGGGGCCGAGATTTTCGCCGCTCTGGGCACTTATGCTCCGGCCATCGGCATGGTGGGCACCCTGATCGGACTGGTGCAGATGCTCCAGAGCATGGATGATCCCTCCACCATTGGTCCGGCCATGGCCATTGCCCTGCTGACCACCTTTTACGGTTCTGTTGCGGCCAATGTGATTTTTTTGCCCATGTCCGGGAAACTCAAGACCCGGTCTCAGTACGAGCTGCTCAAAAAGGAGCTGATCGTGGAAGGCATGAACTCGATTCTGGCCGGGGAAAACCCCCGGGTCATGGAACAGAAGCTTCACGCCTACCTCCAGCCCAAGGACCGGCAGAGCGTGTTTCAGAAAAAAAAGAAGAAATAGCCGGTTTGCGGGGGCATTTTCATGGCAGTCAAAAGAAAGAAAAAAAACAGGGAAAGCAACGGGCCGTCAGCCCCGGCCTGGATGGTGACTTACAGCGACATGGTCACTTTGCTGCTGACCTTTTTTGTGCTCATGCTTTCCATGGCGGAAATGGATAAGGTCAAGTTCCAGCGTGCCGTGGTGTCCCTGCAGGGGGCATTCGGCATCATGGAAAACAAGCCCCCGGATGAAACCCAGACCGATGTCATTGTTCCGGAAATCGAGCCTATTCCCCTGGAAATGCTCCAAAGCGTATACCGGAAAATGCTGCTGGATCTGCAAAAGCTTGAGCTGGATGAAGACATTGAGCTGGTCAAGGATCGCGGTGCCATCGTGCTTAGAATCAAGGAAAAGGTGCTCTTTGACCTGGGCTCCACCCGGTTGAAAAAACAGGCCGAGCCTGTGCTGCGAAAAGTGGCCCGGCTGGTCAAGCCCCTGCCGTTTCAGGTCCGTATTGAAGGCCATGCCGACAGCCAGCCCTTTGGTGCACTGGATCAGACCAATTGGGATTTGTCCGCCCAGCGGGCAATCGGGGTGGTGAAATTCATCGCCCAAAATGAACTGCTCTCCCTGGATCGCTTGTCTGCGGTGGGATACGGGGATCAAAAACCCCTGGTGCCCAACGACACTCCGGAAAATCGCGCTCTGAACCGGCGGGTGGAGTTCGTCCTGGAAACCGGCGGTGATTACCGGCAGGAGCTGCCTTTCCTGGTGGATTCCAGCGATCAGCTGCCCTTTTAAGCAAATTCCCGGATGCCGGGTTTTACGATTTATCATTGTTGGAAGATTGCGTTAACCATTGAATCAAGGAGTGGCCGTCATGGCAAAAGAAAAGGAAAAACAAGCACCGGAAAAAATCGCCAGTCCAGTCAAGCGGCTGCTTTTTATCGGGGTGCCGGTTCTGTTGATTTTACTTGCTGCAGCGGGTACAGGGCTTTACCTGCTGGGCGCATTGAACACAACAGGTTCAGCCGAAGCCCGGCAGTCCGATACCGGCAGGGATAAAACCGAGCTGGGGCCCCTGGTGGAGATGGATGATTTTGTGGTCAATATCGTTCACCGGGACAGCACCCGTTTTCTGAAAGTGGGCATCACCCTGGAGGTCCGGGACCCGGCCAGCAGGGAATCCATTGAAAAACGCGTGCCCCAGATCACCGATTCCGTACTGCTGCTTTTGGGCAACAGGAAATACGACGATGTCAAGGACCTTCAGGGCAAAATGCAGCTCAAGGCCGATCTGCTGGCCAAGATCCGGTCTCTTGCCGGCAAGGGTGAGGTCACCAATCTTTATTTTACTGATTTTGTCGTTCAATAACAAAAAAAGAGGCGTCCAGTGGAACGGATTTTAACACAGCAAGAAATTGACGAGCTGCTCCTGGCTTTTGATGACGGGCAAATCGAGCCCGCTTCCGGAGGCCCTGTCGGCGGCATGTCTTCGGCTGCCGCACCCAGGGAGGAGAAGCGGGTTTCCAGCATTGACCTGATTCGGGGCCAGAATTACAGCAAGTGGCGGATCGCCAACCTGGACATCGTGTTTAATTCCTTTGCCCGTTATTATTCCATTGCCCTTTCCAACAGCCTTCAGCAGGGCGTGACCGTATCCAGGGGGGAAATTTTGTCCCGGTTTTTCGAGGATTTTCTTGTCAGCCAGGAAAAGGCCGGGCTGCTGGGGGTGATGTCTTTGGAACCGCTTAAGGGCCACGCGCTGATTGTCTATGACAAGGCTCTTTGCTTCGGCATGGTGGAAGTGATGTTCGGCATGCCCGGCGGTGCCGAGTTCATGACATTTGACCGGGATGTCAGCGCCATTGAGGCCAATATTATAAAGGGCCTTATGGCCGAAGGCTGCAGGGTCTTTAACCGGGCGTTCGAGCCCCTTGAACAGCTTGCTACCCGGATCACCCGGGCGGAGACCAACTGGAAGATGTTAAACATCCTGGCCCCGGAAACCGAGGTCATCCAGGTCAGCTTTTCCGTACAGGTGGGAGAGCTGGAGGGAAAGATCCAGCTCGTGATTCCTTATTTCTCCCTGGAGCCCTTTAAGGAGCGGCTGCGCAACGAGGGATTGCAGCTTGCCGAGGACAGAAAGGAAGCCTCATGGAGCCGGTTTCTGACAAAGGAGGCAGAGAAAATGGAAATTTCGGTTTCAGCCGTGTGGGGGGATTTGATTCTGACGATCGGGGAAATTTTAAGCCTGGATAAGGGAGATATTATCGGCCTGGATTATGATGAACAGTGTCCGGTTACTGTTATGGCCGGCGCGCAGCCCAAATTTGGCGCCCAACCCGGGGTAAAGGACGGCAAAAAGGTCGTCCGCCTCATCAAACAGGAAGTCGCAGGAGAGTAAATCATGGCGGAAAGCAAAAAACAAGAAGCAGCAGACATAGCGCAGGACTCGCAGGAGTCCCGGACAGAGACCTCCCGGGGGCGGCTCGAATCGGCGGCAGGGGATGCAGCAAACGGGCAAAATCAGGCCAAGGGGATTGATTTTCTGCTGGATGTTCCCCTGCAGGTTTCCGTGGAAGTGGGGCGGGCCCGGATGCTGATCAAGGATTTTCTGCAAATGAAAGAAGGCGGGGTTATTGAGCTTGACAAACTGGCTGACGAGCCCCTGGACCTGTATGTCAATTCCCGGCTCATTGCCAGGGGGGAGGCTGTTGTGGTCAATGAGAAATTCGGCTTGCGTTTAATCGATGTGGTCAGTCCGTCTGAACGTATCGAGAAGCTGAGGTAGCGTCCATGGCCAGGCTGTTGTTTTTCATTTTATTGATTCTGCCCGTAGATCTTTGCGCTGCTGAGACGGCTCCGTTGAACCTGTTTCGTTCAGGGTTGAAGCTGGCCGTGGCCATGGCCATTGTCATCGGGATCATGCTGCTTTTCCATGCAGTGAGCAGAAAAGGCTTCCGGCTGCTGGAAAAACGTCAGGGCGGGCATATCCGGGTAATGGAATCGCGCCCCATGGGCGGCAGAAAGGCCCTGTGCCTGGTGGAGGTCGACGGCCAGCGACTGCTTTTGGGCTTGGGCAACGACCGGGTGGAATTGCTGCACCATTTTGATGCAGAGGCAAATTCGGACGGGCAGTTTGAAAAACACCTGCGCAGCCATGCTGAGGCCCAATCATGAAGGGTATGCACTGGGTCCATATCGGCCTGGCCATTGCGGCCATATGGCTGTGTGCCGCAGGCAATGCCGCAGCACAGGAACCTGCGGCCCTGACGCTTCAGATGGACGGCGGCGGGGGCACGGGACAGGTTTCAACAGCGATTCAGATCATGGTACTGCTCACTGTGCTGAGCATGGCTCCGGCCATTTTGCTGATGACCACCTCGTTTATCCGCATTGTCGTGGTGCTCTCGTTTCTGCGCCAGGCAATGGGCACCCAGCAGATGCCGCCCAACCAGATTATCATTGGTCTGGCCATGTTCCTGACGCTTTTCATCATGGCCCCGGTTTTTACCCAGATCAATGAAGAGGCGCTCCAGCCTTATCTCCAGGAGGAGATTGAAGGCCGCCAGGCCCTGGAGACAGCCGCCATTCCCATGCGCGAGTTCATGTTCGGCCAGGTCCGGGAGGCGGATCTGGCGCTGATGAGACAGATTTCCGGAAATGAGCAGGCCCCGGAGACCCGGGAGGATATTTCTACCATTACCCTGATTCCGGCGTTTATGCTTTCCGAGCTCAAGCGCGCCTTTCAGATCGGATTCATGATTTTTGTGCCGTTTCTGGTCATCGACATGATCACCGCCTCGGTGCTGATGACCATGGGCATGCTCATGCTGCCGCCCATTATCATTTCCCTGCCGTTTAAGGTGCTGCTGTTTGTCCTCGTCGATGGGTGGAATCTGGTGGTGGGCTCGTTGATGCAGGGATTCTATTGATGGGAAGGTCAAACATCCAATATTTGCGTTGCGCTGCATCCTTCGTCATTTCACGTACAAAACTACGCTGTATTCCTCAGGATTTGGGCGCCTTGATCTTGGAGGTTTGACCTTCCCATATCAAAATTTTTTAAGAAAATGAAAAGTGCAAACCTGGATTAATTAAGGAAAAGGGATTTTCAAATGACTGAAGAAATGGTTGTGGAGCTGATCCGGCGGGCGGTTATCGCCGTTCTGCTGGCGGCCTCTCCCATGATGATTGCCGGTCTTGTGGTGGGACTGGTGGTGAGCATCTTTCAGGCCGCCACCCAGATCAACGAGCAGACCATGACCTTTGCACCCAAGATCGTGGCGGTTCTGGTTGCTCTGGTCATTGCCGTGCCCTGGATTTTGAATATCGTGCTTGGGCTGGCACATGAAATTTTCGGAAACATGATCATTGGAAGTTGAACTCTTTGAAATTGAGACTTGGTATGTGTTTCTGGTGATTTTATCCCGCATGGCGGCGATGATGGGATCGCTTCCCATTTTTACCGCCTCTCAGGCGGCCATGCGTCTTCGGCTCGGGGTGGCTGCCGGCCTGGCGGTGCTGCTTTTTCCTGTGCTGGATATCTCCCTTGCGGCCATTGATAAAACCCCGGCCGGCTTGATTTTCATTATGGCCCAGGAAGCCGCGCTGGGATTTCTGCTGGGTTTTGTGGTCCAGCTGATCTTTTTTGCCGTCCAGTTCGGGGGAACCATCGTGGGCTACCAGATGGGCTTTGCCGCAGCCAATATTCTCGACCCCCAGCACCAGCAGCAGATCCCGCTGCTTTCTCAGTTCCAGAACGTCTTTGCCATTCTTCTTTTTCTGGCCCTGGATATTCATCACCTGGTCATCCGGGTCATGGCCCGTTCCTATGAGGTGCTGCCCCCGGGAAACCTGGACATGGAGGGCGTGGCGGTGCTGTTTTTAATGGATCTGACCGGCCAAATGTTTGTTTTGGGCCTGCAGCTGGTGGCGCCGGTGATGGCGGTGCTCATGGTCTCCATGTTTATCCTGGGCATCATGTCCCGGGTTTTTTCCCAGCTCCAGGTGTTTCTTTTGTCTTTTCCCATCAACATCTCCCTGGCCCTGATCCTTCTGGGGCTGGGCGCGGAACTGGCCTTTGTGCTTCTGGAGCGGGAGTTTTCCCAACTGCCGGACAAGCTCATGCGTATTTTGCAAATGGTTTAAAGGGGTTTTGAAATGGCCGAGGAACAGCAGCAGGAAAAAACCGAGGACCCGACTGAAAAGCGGCGCCGGGAGTTTCGGGAAAAAGGGCAAGTGGCCCAGAGCCGCGAGGTCAACACCGCCATGCTCCTAACCGGTCTGCTGGTGCTCTGGTCTTTTTATGCCCCGGTTTTCTGGTCGGATTTGCAGGCCTTTCTGGCCTTTTTCTGGCGCACCTGCAGCGAGCTGCCGGTATCGGTGGGTTCCATGCGTCCCATGATGGTTTTTATCATCTCCGGGTGCGCGGCCATTGTCTGGCCCCTGCTGCTCACGGGCCTGGTGCTGGGTGTGCTTGCCGGATATCTACAGGTGGGGGTGTTGTTTACGGCAAAGCCCCTGCAGCCGGATCTGAGCAAGCTCGATCCCATCAAGGGGCTGGGCCGGATGATATCCAAGCGATCTGCATTTGAGGCCCTGAAGTCCTTCGGTAAAATTATTCTGGTGGGCGTGCTGGCATACTGGACCCTGATTGGCCGGTTTGATGAATTCATGGGGCTATCCGGTGTTGCGCTTCCCGGGGTTGTTTCCTTTATGGCGGATGTGGTGTTTGTGATTTTGGTCAAGTGCTGCCTGCTGCTGGCATTTATTGGCCTGGTTGACTACATCTTTTCCAGGTGGGAGATGGAAAAAAAGATGAAAATGACCAAGCAGGAGGTCAAGGAGGAAAACAAGGAAACCGAGGGTGACCCGCAGCTTAAGCAGAAGGTTCGTGCCATTCAGCGGGATATGGCCAGGCGGCGGATGATGGAGGATGTGCCCAAAGCGGATGTGATCATCACCAACCCCACCCATTACGCGGTGGCCCTTTCCTACAGGCGTCAGGAAATGGATGCCCCCGAGGTTCTGGCAAAGGGTGCGGACCACATGGCCCGGCGCATCCGGGAAGTCGCGTCTGAACACAATGTACCCGTTGTGGAAAATCCGCCTGTGGCACGGTCTTTGTATGAAGTGGAAATCGGGGCCCGGATTCCGGAGCACATGTTTAAGGCAGTGGCTGAAATTCTGGCTTACGTATACAGCCTGAAAAACGGGGAAAAGAAATGATTCGTGAAATAATCGCGCAGCGCTGGGACCGGATTTTTGTCCGAAGCGACGTGTTTGTGTCCCTGGGGCTGGTGATGATTCTGCTGGTAATGATCATCCCCATGCCACCGATGCTTCTGGATTTGTTTCTGGCCTTGAATATCACCGTGGCCCTGATGATTCTCATCATTACCCTGTATGTGCAAAGATCCCTGGAATTCTCCATTTTTCCCACGGTGCTGCTGGTCACCACCCTGTTTCGCCTTTCCCTGAACGTGGCCTCCACCCGTTTGATCCTGCTTCAGGGCCATACCGGTGAATTCGCCGCCGGCAAGGTCATCCAGTCATTCGGGCAATTTGTTGTGGGCGGCAATTACGTGGTGGGCATTGTGGTGTTTCTGATCCTGGTGGTCATCAATTTCATCGTGATCACCAAGGGCGCCGGCCGGGTGGCCGAAGTTTCGGCGCGGTTTACCCTCGATGCCATGCCCGGCAAGCAGATGGCCATTGACGCGGATTTAAATGCCGGTCTCATAAATGAAGAACAGGCCCGCAACCGGCGCGAGGACATTACCCGGGAAGCTGATTTTTTCGGTGCCATGGACGGGGCAAGCAAGTTTGTGCGCGGCGATGCCATTGCCGGAATTGTTATTACCATGATCAATGTCTGCGCCGGGTTTATCATCGGAGTGCTTCAGCAAAACATGCCGCTTGGCGAGGCCGCCCAGAACTATACCACCCTGACCATCGGAGACGGGCTGGTCAGCCAGATTCCAGCGTTGGTGATCTCCACCGGGGCGGGCATTCTGGTTTCCAGAAGCGGCGGGCTGGGCGATTTCGGAAGCCAGCTCAAAAGCCAGTTCAGTGTGCATGTCCGGGCCATCTGGGTTGTGGGCGGGATTTTGCTCGGTTTTGCCCTGATTCCCGGACTGCCTTTCCTGCCTTTTCTCGTGCTTTCCCTGCTTTTGTTAACCATGGCCCATTTTGTTGGCAAACAACAGAAAGCCGATCAGGCCGAAGCGGAAGTCCAACCGGAAAAACCCGAAACCGAGGCGGAAGAGGATTACGAACAATTGCTGAGCGTGGATCTGCTGGAACTGGAGGTGGGCTACGGCCTGATCCGGTTTGTGGACGCCTCCCAGGACGGCGAACTGCTCGGCCGCATCCGGTCAATCCGCAAGCAGTTTGCGCTTTCCATGGGTTTTATTATGCCGCCGGTGCATATCAAGGACAACCTGCAGCTAAAGCCCAATGAATACCGGCTGCTGCTAAAGGGGGTTTCCATTGCATCCGCGGAGATGACCCCGGGCCATTTCCTGGCCATGGATTCGGGCGGGGCAACCGAGAAAATTAAGGGCGTTTCCGCAGTGGAACCCGCTTTCGGCCTGCCCGCGGTCTGGATTTCCGAAGACAAGAAGGAACGGGCCCAGATGGCCGGCTATACAGTGGTGGACTGCAATACGGTGATGGCCACGCATATCAGTGAAGTGGTCAAGCGGCACGCCCATGAGCTGCTCGGCAGACAAGAGGCACAGAACTTGCTTGATAATATCTTCAAGAGTTACCCCAAGCTGATCGATGAACTGATACCCAATCTTATGAGCCTTGGAGGCGTGTTGAAAGTGCTGCAGAATCTGTTGCGGGAAAATGTATCCATCCGGGATCTGAGAACCATTCTCGAGACCCTGGCCGACTGGGCGCCTGCTGTCCAGGACCCGGATCAGCTCACCGAATACGTCCGGCAGGCCTTGGCACGGCAGATTACGGCATCAGTGGCGGGTGAAAACGATACCCTTGCGCTAATCACCCTGGATCACGACGTGGAAGAAAGCGTTGCCGGTTCGGTCCAAAGAGGTGGCCAGGGAGGTGTGCTGGCCCTTGAGCCCAAAAAGGCACGGTCCCTTTTGGAAGGCATCGGCCGGCAAATGGAGAAATTCACCGGCGGCGCCAGCCCGGTATTGCTCTGTCCGCCGGCGATCCGACTTCATGTCAAAAAATTGACAGAAAGATATTTTCCCAACCTGACGGTTATTTCCCATAACGAGGTGGCCCCGCAGGTCAAAATTCAATCCCTGGGCACGGTGAGGTTCAATGCAGGTTAAAGTCTTTGAAGCAGCGGATATGCGTTCGGCCATTGAAAAGGTCAAAAAGGCCCTGGGTCCGGATGCGCTGATTTTATCCACCCGAAGCCTGGCAGACAGCAAGCAGGGGCGGGTCAACCGCTCCGGCATTGAAGTGACTGCAGCTGTGGATGCGGATTTGTCTCCGGCTTCTTCGGGTGCGGCCGGAACCGGTTTTCAGCAGGTTCTGGAAAAAACCCGGAAAGCGGCCGCATCTGCGCCGGACTCTGACAGCGGGGATCCGCCGGAGGATGCCGGGCTGATGGAGGAATTCAGGCAAATGAAGCGCTCCTTTGAAAACCTGTCCAAAAAGGTGGCCAGATGGGAAGGCCGGATGGAAAGGGGTTTGCCGGCCGGACCGGGGCAGGATGGAAGGCTGCCGGGCCTGTCCGGGCTGGGCATCGGCGATTCAGTGCTGGATTTGCTTGCAGAGTCGGCATGTCGACATAAAGACGAATTTTTGGCCGGCCGGGATCCGGACCCCAGGGAGTTTCTTATCCGCGGCATCCGCGATCATATCCGGATTGAAAATCCCTTGTCCGCAGGTCTGCACGGTCAGCGGCGCCTTGTTTTCATGGGTCCCACGGGAGTTGGCAAAACCACAACCATTGCCAAGGTGGCGGCTTGCGCCATGCTTCATTACGGAAAAAAAATCGTCCTTGCCACAATTGACAATTACCGGATTGCCGCAGCCGAACAATTAAAGATTTACGGGCAGATCATGGATGTTTCTGTTGAACTGGCCCGTTCGCCGGATCAGTTGGCCGATATTTTTCAAAGGCACGCAGACAAGGACCTGATTCTGGTGGATACGGCAGGCAGAAGCCCCAAAGACGACATGCGCCGCAATGAACTGGCCGCATACCTGGATCCGGCCCTGAAAACGGAAAATCACCTGGTGTTGTCTGCCACCACCGGCCAGCAGGACCTGGAAATGGCCATTGACCGGTTTTCTTCCCTGGATCCGGCCGGCTTGGTGCTCACCAAGCTCGATGAATGCGAGATGCTGGGACAGATCCTCAATGCAGCTGTCTGCGCCGGGCGGCCGCTTTCTTTTTTCACCAATGGGCAGCAGGTCCCGGAGGACCTGTTGTTTCCCGAGCCGGACAACATGGCGGAAATGATCCTTAACCCTGAAGAGGTGGTGG
This sequence comes from Desulfosalsimonas sp., assembly GCF_046483245.1. Taxonomy (GTDB): domain Bacteria; phylum Desulfobacterota; class Desulfobacteria; order Desulfobacterales; family Desulfosalsimonadaceae; genus Desulfosalsimonas. The sequence goes on from NZ_JAWODO010000115.1 coordinate 28,508, forward strand.
CACAATGGAATACCCCGGATACCCGGATCAGGCCGGAACACTGCGTCAACTGAGCCGGGATTTTGAAATGGAGTCCTCTATGAACAAAACAAGCCCAAAGGCTGCCCGGGTGATGTCTGTTACCAGCGGCAAGGGCGGAGTGGGCAAGACGGTCTGCGTGGCCAACCTGGCAGTGAGCATGGCCCGGCAGGGATACCGGGTGCTGGTTATTGATGCGGATTTGGGTTTGGCCAATATTGATTTGTATTTCGGTGTGAGCCCAAGGTTTAATCTGAATCATTTCTTTTCCGGCCAGAAAACCCTTGAGGAAATCCTGGTTCCGGCAGCAGAGCAGATCACCATCCTGCCCGCCGGCTCCGGGGTGCAGCGTTACACCCGCCTGGAATCCGATCAGAAGCTGTCTTTGATGGAGGGCCTTGATTCCCTGCACGGAAAGTTTGATGTGGTGCTCATTGATACCGAAGCGGGTATTTCCGAAAACGTCACCTATTTCAACGTGGCCGCCCAGGAGATCCTGGTGGTCACCACCCCGGAGCCCACGGCTATATCCGATGTATACGCCCTGATGAAGCTGCTTTCCACCCGGTACTATGAAAAAACATTCAAGCTGATTGTCAATTGCGTGACATCGGAAAACGAGGCGCTGGATGTCTATCACAAGCTCACCCTGGTCAGCAGCCGCTTTATTGATATTTCGATTGATTTTTTGGGCGCCATACCACTGGATTCCCGGTTTACAAAGTCGGTGCGCCGGCAGAAAACCCTTGCAGAACTGTATCCCGATTCCGGGCCGAGCCTGGCTTTTGCCGAACTGGTGGATACAATGGAATTGGAATCTGAAACCCTGGCACCCAAGGGCACGCAGCAGTTTTTCTGGAAACAGCTGCTGGCCTGCAGCGAAGCCCGGTAGAAAAGAGGAAGGCACAATGATGTATCAGGCAAACGTATATGATCAAAGAGATGAGCTGATCCGGTCCCACCTGGATTTTGTGGATTTTGTCGTATGCCGTATGCGGCCCCAGATTCCCGTATTCGTTTCCATGGACGAGCTGCGCAGCGCTGCCATGCAAGGTCTCATGGAGGCTGCTGCCCGGTTTGATCCGGGCCGGGGAGTCATGTTTAAAACTTATGCGGAAACCCGCATCCGGGGAGCGATCCGCGATGAGCTCCGGAAGATGGACTGGTTTTCACGGTCCATGCGCGAAAAGCACAACCGGGTCCTCAGGGAGATCAAGCAACTGGAGCAGGACCTGGGCCGGACGCCCACGGAAGAAGAAATTGCCGGGGCCATGGAGATGGAACTGGGCCAGTATCATAAGATGTTAAATGAAATCGGACATTTGGGAATTGTTAGCCTCCATGAGGTGTTAGACGGTGATTTCGGTGGCGATACGTTTATGGACCAGCTCGAGGATCTCGACACCCGGAGCCCGGAGGACTCCCTGGGCAAAAAGGAGCTGGTGGGCATGCTGGCCGGCGCCATTGACCGGCTTACGGAAAAAGAGCGCCTTGTGGTGACCCTGTTTTACTACGAAGAATTTACCCAGAAGGAAATCGCCGGCATCCTGGAGCTGTCCGAGGGCCGGATTTCACAGCTCCACAGCCAGGCGCTGGTCAAACTCAAGGCAACACTGCCCCAATAGCCGGGAAGCGGTTTTCAAGGATTGTGCAAATGGAATCCCTAACGACTCTGATGATCTTTTTGTTTTGCCTGGCGGGCATTGCCTGCGCCGTTGTCCTGGCCGGTGCCATTTGGTGCCGCCGGGTGATTTTATCCATAAACAGACGGATCAATGAACTCAACGGCCGGATCCGGGAGATGGAAGACCGGGCCGGAACCGTTTGCGAGAGCACGGATACCCAGGTCCGGAGTCTGACTTCAGATCAGCTAAGCGCCCGGTTTGAAAGGGCTGATAAAATGCCCGCATCCGATGTTTCCGCCAAATACCGGCATGTGGCCCGGCTGGCATGTTCCGGGCTGGGCGCAGCCGAGCTTTCGGAAATTCTGGATGTCTCCCTCATGGAAGCAGATCAGATGCTTTTGCTGGCCCGGTTGACAGGCAAAACTGCATGACCCGGTCAGGGATGTTTTTTCCGGCGGCCCGCCCCTAAACCATATCTGCAAGCCGCCGATAAGTATCCTGCAAAGGATTTAAAATCACGGCCGGTTTTTCGGTTTTTAACCAAATAAGGGTGAAAATGCATGGGATCAGGAATTTACAGTGCCCTTTCGGGCGGCATCGCCAGGATGCAGAAAATGGAAACATCGATCAACAACCTGGCCAACGTGGGCAATATCGGCTACAAGGCCAGCCAGCTGTCCTTTGAATCCCTGATCAATGATCAGCTCCAGAACAGCTCGGGCAAGGGCATGAATTACTGCCGCACTGCATCCCGCTATATTGATTTTTCCCAGGGCCCCATGGCCGAAACCAGCCGCAGCCTCGACCTGGCCATTGAGGGTGACGGATTTTTCAAGGTGGCCGGGGAAGACGGCTTTTTTTATACCCGTCAGGGCAACTTCCGTTTGGACAGCGAGGGCAACCTGGTAACCGCCACGGGCGGATTGCAGGTGGTTGGCGATAACGGGCCCGTGAACCTGCCGCGCAATGATGTTGACATTGACGAGGATGGCCGGATCACCGCAGATGGCGCCGGGGTCGGGCGAATCGATATTTACGGCTTATCCGATCCCCAATCCCTTGTCCAGCGGCCGGACGGTCTTTTTGAGCTCGGCGGGGAGGCCCGGGAGCAGGCTGCAAACGGCGCCCGGCTCCATCAGGGCAGCCTTGAGCAGTCCAATGTCAGCACCATGCGCATGACCACACAGCTCATTGAAACCCAGCGGGCATACAGCGCATATCTCAATACCATGAAACTCTACAGCGATCTTGGCGAAAAGGCCCGTGAAATCGGGCGGATCGGTTAGAAAAGAACGAAAACAATTCATCATAGCCGGACAAGGATAACCTCATGATTACAGCATTATATTCGGCAGCAACCGGTATGGAAGCCCAGGAGACCAATATCAATGTGGTTGCCAATAACCTGGCCAATGTCAATACCACCGGGTTTAAAAGAAGTCGGGCCAATTTTCAGGATCTTCTTTATCAAAACGCACGGGCCGTGGGCAGCGCGGCCACGGCCGACACCCAGGTGCCCACGGGCATTCAGGTGGGTCTGGGCACCCGCACGGCCTCTGTGGAAAAGGTGCATACGGTCGGGGATCTGCAGAGAACCGGCAATGATCTGGATATGGCCATTGAAGGAAACGGGTTTTTCCAGGTGGAGCAGCCTGACGGTGAAACCGCCTATACCCGGGACGGAAGCTTTAAAAAAGACAGTGAGGGCCGGCTGGTGACAGCCGACGGAAATCCCGTGATTCCGGAGATCGTGATTCCGGAAAACGCCACCAAGATCGCTGTTGGCCAGGACGGGACGGTTACGGCATTTCTTGACAGCGAGGCCGCCGGCAATGAGATCGGAACCATGGAATTGGCCCGTTTCGGCAACCCGGCCGGACTCATCAGCCTGGGCAACAATCTGCTTCAGGAGTCCGACGCATCCGGGGCCCCGATACTCGGGGAGGCGGCCAATGATGGTTTCGGCGGCATTGCCCAGGGGTTTCTGGAAGGGTCCAACGTGAGCATCATGCAGGAAATGATCGACCTGATTTCCGGCCAGCGCGCCTATGAAGTCAATTCCAAGGCCGTGAAGGCCTCGGATGAGATCCTGCAGCAAACCACCCAGCTTGTGGCGTAACGTTATGCGTGCTTTCCTTTGTTGCCTGTTGTTGATCATTGCTGCGCCGTTTTCGGCTTCCGGCCTGGAAGTCGCGTTTAAAGCCGATGTGGTGGCCCGCTCGGATATCCTTACCATCGGGGATGTGGCGGATTTGAGTCCTGAATCCCAGGCCCGGGATCTTGCAGACAAAGAGCTTTTTGCCGCCCCGGGCCCGGGAGAAACCCGTTGTTATAAAAGCCGGACCCTGATGGCTTACGTGCGGCAGGCCGTTTCCGCAGACCACAAGGTAAAGCGGGGCGGGGCGGAACAGGTATGTGTCCGCCATGACGGGGCCAGGCTTTTATCTGGAAAGATCCAGAGCGTGGTCAACGCGCATTTGCAGTCAGCCCTTTCGCATCTTGGAGCAAAAAGGGTGGCCTTTGAAATGCGCAACCCTCCGGAAAGCCTCAGTCTTCCAAAGGGTCAGGCGGAATATGAAATTCTGTTTGCCGGAAACCGGATACTGGATGCCAGAAAAGTTACGGTGATTGTTCGGGTGGACGGAAATGTGGTGGAAAATCTCAGTATCGCCGGTCGAATCCGGGCCTATCTGCCTGTGGTGACAGCCGCCCGGAAACTGGGGCGCAATACAGTGGTCACCGAAAATGACCTGGCCATGCGGGAAAAAAATATTGCCGACCTGCGCCGGCCCTGCCTTGATCCGGAAGCGGCCGTGGGAATGCGGGTCAAGCGCGCTGTGCCCATGGGGAAGGTGTTGGAGAAAAACGATCTGGATGCGCCCGTGCTGGTCAAGCGTCGGGAGGTGGTCACAATGATTCTGGATCAGGGCCCCATGCGGATCCGGGCCCGGGGCATGGCAACGGTAAACGGCAAAAAGGGGGAAGTGATCCCAGTGCAGAACATGAGTTCCAAAAGAGAAGTCATCTGCGAGGTGACCGGAAGAAAACAGGTACGGGTGGAATTTTAAAATGAAATCAAAATTATTCATCCTGTTGATGGCCGCCCTGGTACTGGGGGCATGCGCCGGCCGGCAGCAGCCCGGCCCCTCCGGGCGGGATGCCGCCATTGAAAAGCCGGAAACCCAAAGCCGGGAGAAGCTTTCTCAGCAGAAGCCGTCTGCTCAATCCCGCACCGGATCCATTTGGCCGGCCAGGGGAAGCTCATTGTTTGCCGCCAATATCGCCACCGGAGTGGGCGATATTGTGACTGTCACCATATCCGAACAGGCCAGTGCGGCAAAGGAGGCAGAAACTTCAACAGGGCGGTCTTCCTCGGCTTCCGTGGGCATTCCCAAACTGTTTGGCTATGAAACCGCACTGGCCAACAAGAACCGCAACCTGGACCCGTCGAGTCTGATTTCCGCAAGCACGGACAATTCCTTTGAAGGCTCGGGCAGCACCTCCCGGGAGGAGCGGCTGTCCGCCACCCTGACCACAAGGGTCATTGAAGAAGTGGAGGGCGGGAATCTGAGAATCGAGGGCACCAAGACCGTACGGGTCAACAACGAGGATCAGATCATCCGGCTGACAGGGATTATCCGGCCCTATGACATCACCGCATACAATACAATCGATTCCCAGTACATTCTGGACGCCCGTATCGAGTATTCAGGCGATGGTGTTATTTCTGAAAAACAGCGTCCGGGCTGGCTTGCCCGGCTCATTGACATTGCCTGGCCTTTCTGATGAAAGGAAGAGGGATATGAAAAAATTGACAATTCCCATAGTCCTGTGTCTGATCCTGGCTTGGTCTGCTTCCGGATTCTGTGCCCGGATAAAGGACCTGACAGAGCTCCAGGGCGTGCGCGACAATCAGCTGCTGGGCTACGGGCTGGTGGTGGGGTTAAACGATACCGGAGACAGCGATAAAAACGGCATCACCATGCAGACCGTGGCCAACATGATGGAGCACATGGGTATGACCCTGGACCGCAGTGAAATCGACGTGGAAAACGTGGCTGCTGTCATGGTCACCGCCAATCTCCCGCCCTTTGCCAGGGCCGGCACCAAGATCGACATCTCGGTTTCGTCTTTGGGCGATGCCGAAAGTCTGTCCGGGGGAATGCTTTTGCGCACGCCGCTTATGGGCGCAGACAATGAGGTCTATGCCGTGGCCCAGGGATCCGTGGTCGTTGGCGCAATCTCGGTTTCCGGGCAGGCCGCCTCTATTGAAAAAAATCATCCCACTGTTGGCCGTATCCCCGACGGCGCCCTGGTGGAACGGGAGGTGGGGTTTTCCCTGCCGGGAAACGGCCCGTATGTGTTTCATCTCAAGGAGGCCGATTTTACAACCATTTCCCGGATGGTGGCAGCGGTCAATTCCGGTTTTGACGAAAATATCGCCCGGGCCGTGGACAGCAAGAGCATGGCCGTGGATCTGCCCGCTGATTTTTCCGCAAGCCCGGTGCAGTTTCTCTCCCGTCTGGAGAATCTGGAGGTTCAACCGGATGCAAAGGCCCGGATCGTTGTCAATGAAAGAACCGGCACCATCGTCATGGGTGCAAATGTCCGGCTTTCCACCGTGGCCGTCGCCCACGGCAATATCAAGCTCACCATTCGGGAAATGCCGGGCGTCTCTCAGCCCGCTCCCTTTAGTCGGGGCGGGCAGACCGTAGTGGTGCCCGACACGGAACTGGAAGTCGAAGAGGAAAAAGCCCGCTTCATGGTCATGGAGCGCGGTGTCAATGTGGGTGATGTGGCAGCGGCCTTAAATGCCATCGGGGTTACGCCGCAGGATGTTATCGCCATTTTCCAGGCTGTAAAAGCCGCTGGCGCCCTTCAGGCCGAACTGGTTGTGATGTAGTATATTTAAAGGATATTCAATCATGAAACTGGCGTTTGATCCCCGGCTCAGCCTTCCGCAGGCTCCGGTGGACAGAAGCGATGATACCGGAAAGCAAAAGGATCCTGAAGCGCTCAGGGCTTTGTGCCAGGACTTTGAGTCCATTTTGATTCAATCCATGTTCAAGGAGATGCGCAAGACCATTCCGGAATCAGAGCTTCTGGATACGGACATGGCCTCTGATCTTTTCGACGAGATGATGGATATGGAAGTGGCCCGAGACATGGCCCGAAAAGGGGGCTTTGGTTTGGCAGATCAGCTTTACCGGCAGCTGCAGGGCCAGGGGGAAGGATTGGACTGAAAAATATTTTAAAGTTTTTTTGCAGTCTTGCCGATAAGTAATATCAGAAACAGGTAAAACGTATCAGAAACGGGCCTGAAAATGAAAATCCGGTGCATTTCCGCCCGGATTCGGCATTCAGGCCGGCAGGGATGCAATCAAGGGACATAAGGCCATGAAGATAGATCCGGCACATGTGGTAAAGCAGTTTGAGGCCATACACAAGAAGCAGTCCGTGAATGCTGCCGAAAAGACGGCCAAAGCCAGGGAAGGCGACAAGGTGGTTTTTTCAGAAGAACTCCGTGAAATGCAGGGTGTCAACAACGATATGTCCGCGGACGCACAGCGGCAGGCAAGGCTTGATTCGGTCAAGGAGCAGATTGCAAACGGCTCCTATTCCCCGGATTCGGTCAAGGTGGCCGAGAGCCTGCTGCAGTATATCGCGGGAACCCAAAACCATGAATAGAGCCGAGCTGCCGGCATATCTGCGGGAACTCCAGGACCTGATCGCCCGGGAGCGCAAGGCCGCAAGCGCATTGCAAGTCGATGAAATGATGGCTTTGACCGGTCGCAAGGAGTCGCTGTTGCAGGAATTGCTGCCCGTGGTGGATTCCTTGGGAGAATTGACCGAGCAGGAGCGGCAGATGGCCGATGCCGTGTACTCGGAAAACCTCAGAAACGCTTATTTTTTCTGGTCTGCCCTGAAATGGGTCCGTCAGTCTGTTTGTTTTATCAACGACCAGATATCTCCGGCATCCTACAAGGGCAACGGTTCCGTGGCCCGGGCCCGTCACAGTGGGGCGCTGCTTTCCGGGAGGGCTTAGGCCATGAGTTTAAATATCGCCTTGCACGCCGGTTTAAGCGGGGTTTTGACCCACCAGAAGCAGGTGGAAGTCACAGGCAACAATATCGCCAATGTCAATACTCCGGGCTACTCCCGGCAGACCCTGAGTGTGTCGCCCGGCAAGGCAATAGACATGAACGGCCTGCTGCTGGGCCAGGGCGTGGATGCGGAAACTGTTAACCGGGAATATGACAAGTTTGTTTCCGGCCAGCTCGTGGAGCAGGGCGATGTGCTGGGCCGCGAGGAGGCCAAAAGCAGTCCTTTGGCTGAAATCGAGCGGATCATGGGCATTGGCGAAGATTCCCTGGCCTCGGAAATCGAGGGTTTTTTCGGGGCGTGGCATGATCTTTCCGCCAATCCGGGCGGCTCGGTGGAGCGCGACCAGGTGATCTACAAGGGAGAAAATCTGCTGGACTCTTTTTCCCAGCTGGAATCAGGGCTTGTGGATGTGAGCCGAAACATCAATGACAGCCTGAATGCCGAGGTCAACGGCATTAATCTGAAACTCCAGAAAGTGGCCGAGCTAAACGCCAGCATCAAGGATAAGCAGTCGTTGGGCCATGTGGCCAACACGGATCTGGATGAAAGGGATGTGGTGGTCAAGGAGCTTTCGGAAATCCTTGGGGCGCAGACCTTTGAAACCGGCCAGGGGCAGGTGGGACTGCAGCTTCCCGGCGGCGTTCCCCTGGTGCAGGGAAACCGGGCTCTGGAGTTTGAAGGCTATTACGAGGGTGGAAATCTGCAGGTGCAGATCCGCTCTGATGATGTTGTCCTGGAAACCGACAGGACCAATTTCGGGGGCAAATTCCGCGGCCTGATGGATCTGCGCGATCAGTTCATCCCTGAGCTGGAGCAGGATCTCGATGATCTGCGCCACGGCATTGTCACCAATGTCAATGCCCAACATGAGGCCGGCTATGATTTGGACGGCAACACGGGGCAGTCGTTTTTCACCCGGCCGGCGTCCTATCAGAGCGATACGGGATTTAGTGAGACTGATATTGAAACACAAACATTTGACAATGAAATCACCATTGTTGTTGATGGGGAGGCCAAAACAATTGATCCCGGAACAGACAGCTCTCTCTATGATGTCCGGGATGCCATCAATGACTCTGATGCAGGCGTGATTGCCTCGGTGGTGCACAATGGATCTGATAAATATCATCTGGATCTGACCCCCAGGAACAAAGGCGCCGGGATCGATATTACGTCCACGGATTTTGACTTCAGTCAGAAGACCGGCTCCGAGCAAATCTCGGTGGCCATTGATTCCACCGACCAGGTGGCTGCAGCCGGGTTTCCTGAAGGCGCTCCCGGTGACAACGTCAATGCCATGGCCATCCATGAATTAAACAGTGCCAAGCTCATCAACGGCGATCAGACATTTGTGGATGCTTACGGCCGGATTGCTGCCACTGTGGGCACCGAGACCCGGAGAAACACCATGGCCCGGCAGGGTGCGGCCGACACCATGGATCAGCTGGAAAACCTTCGCGAATCCATGGTGGGGGTTTCCCTGGAGCAGGAAATGATCAACCTGACGCTGTTTCAACGGGGGTTTGAAGCTTCCTCGCGCTTTGTGCAGACCATTGATGAAATGATGGGCACGCTTATCGGTTTAAAGAGGTGATCGGATATGAAATCCACCCTGGCCATGAATTATCGCATGCTTTCATCCAACCTGGAGAGCATGTCCAACCGGCTCTATGATTTTCGCCAGCAGGCGGCCACGGGCAAGCAGATGAACCGCCCGTCGGACAACCCCTCGGGCATCCGGCCGGTGCTGGATTACCGGGTCAAGACCCAGGCTGCGGATCGCAGTTTAAACCAGATGTCCATGGCCCAGGGGGAGATGGAAGTGCTTGATTCCAGTCTGGACCAGGTGGAAAATATCCTGGTGGCGGCCAAGGAAACCGGCATTGCGGCCATCAGCGGTTCGGCCAACGAGGCGGACCGGCAGACTTATGCCGACAAGATCGGCCAGCTGCGCGAGGAATTGCTCCAGGCGGCCAACACCCAGAACGGGGGCAAATACATGTACGCCGGGTATTCGGAAAGCACGGCGCCTTTTCGGGTGGAGATTGCCGATCCGGCCAATCCCGAGGATTGGCATGTGGAGTATGACGGTGACGGTCACGCAAAGACCGTGGACATCGGTACCGGCAAACAGGTTCAGGTTGCTTTGCCCGGAAATGAGTTGTTCTTGGGCGATTATGACAATGACGGCACCACTGACGCCGACGGTGAAAATCTTTTTGCCGCTTTAAAGGATTTTGAAGCCGCCATAAGGAACAATGACAAGACAGCCATGGACAATGGCCTGGAAACGCTCGAGGAGAGTGCCGACCAGGTCCGGCGGCTGCGGGGGCGGATGGGCAACAATGCATGGCGCATCGAGCGGGCCAGTGAGCAGTTAAACGGTGCGGCCATTGAATTTGAAAAAATTCTTTCAAGCTACGAGGATGCCGACGCCCTGGAGGTCTTCTCCCAGCTGGTACAGCAGGAGACCGCGTTTGAAGCCGCATTAAACGTCACCACCCGTATTGCCAAGCTCTCCATTCTGGATTTTATGCGCTAAAAAAATTTTTTTAAATAAAAAATGATTATCAGATGAAAGAAAGGAGCAATTTGTGAAGAAAGTATTTTGGCTGATGGCGGCGGTTGTTTTTTGTAGTTTTGGTTTCATCCATTCTGCCATTGCAGAGGAAAGAGCTACAGTGGAAGAAATTTATGAAATGTGTATTAAAGCGGCAAATGTCCTTGAAGTATTAGGGCATGATGCTCTTTCAGAGTTTAACAACCCAGAGGGTGAATTCGTCTGGAAATATAGTTAGTGCCTGAACGAAAACCGTCTTTTTCGCCAATCTCTGCGTCCGGCTCAAATTTTAATCCTCAAAATACGTCGAGTATTCCTGCGGTTAAAATTTTCGCCGTCCTTGACCTTGACGAAAAATCCTGGTTTTCGTTCGGGCACTAACTATAAAAGTATATCTTGGGTTTCGCTCTATGAATAACTGACACAAACAGCATACAAACCCATTGCATCTGCCGGCAGTCCCTGTGTTTATCATTGACATGAAAAGCCGTTCATGTGACTTCTTTATAAGAAAGGCATGTCTCATGAACGGCTTGGTTTCGGCCGGACTTGCCCGGAAAAATCAAGCCATGTCCGATGCAGCGCCAGGGAGGGCGGCAGATGCTTGTATTAACCCGCAGAGCCGGTGAGGGGATAATCATCGGCGATGATGTGAAAGTCACGATCCTGGAAAGCCAGGACGGCAAGATCCGAATCGGGATTGAAGCCCCACGGGATCGGAAAATTTATCGTCAAGAGGTTTATGACCGCATATGCAGGGAGAACCGGGAAGCCAGTCAGTGGGATGCAGAAAAACGCGATATTCTGGAAGCCGTGCTTCTGAAAAAGGAGGCGGGCAATTGAGTTCCCAGGAAACGACCGGCAAAAAGACCTTGCAGACGCGTTTTGGAGATGTTTCATATGATCCTGACAAGATGATCCGGTTTCCCGAAGGTCTTGTCGGCTTTGAGCAACTGCTTGATTTCGTTGTGCTTCCCAACAGGGGCAAAGACGATCCCCTTTTTTGTTTCCAAAGCGTGGAAGAGCCGCACCTGAGTTTTTTGCTGATCAACCCGGCCCTATTTTTTCCGGATTACCAAATCGCTCCGGGCCCGGAGGAACTTGAAAAGCTGGCCATAAAAGAAACGGACCCGTATTTCGTGCTCACCACCATCACCTTTCACGATGATCAAAGCATTACGCTTAATCTTCTGGCCCCGGTGATCTACACCCCGAAAACCGACCGGGCGCTGCAGGTGATTTTAGACGGGTCCGGATACAAGGCAAAGACGCCGCTGCCTGAAAACCAATAAAGTGCCACGACCTGGTATGCCGGCAAACAGACTACCACGATGGTTCAAGCACCTGCTGTAAGATTTTTTCCGCTTCCTTGTTCCCGCCTGCAAACCCGGCTTTCAGATCCACATATACCTGTACCGGTGACACACTGGCAATCGGCACCCGGATATCTTTTTCAATATCAGCCACGGTTTTCTCCGAAGGTCGGCAGTACTGCAGGCGCGATGCGGCCTGAACAGGATGCCCCCCGTAAAACACGCCGGGATCTGCGCTGTGTATCACAGCCACATTGGCATCTTTTGCCCCGATTTTTTCAAACCCCAGTTCATCTGCTGCAAGCTCCGCACCCCCGTAAACCCTTGCTTGAATTTGGCGGTAATAGTCAATGCCCGAGGCCATGTGCACGGCCGCAGACAGCCCTGTAAAGGCCAACTGAAGCCCTTTTTTGCGGCAGGTTGCCGCTATTGCGTTTTCCGCCTGGAGAAAATCCGCGGATGCGTAAAAAAAGGAAACCGGTTCACGGGAGGTGTCAGCCGATGCCATGTGCTCCAGGATTTTTCGGGGGCGGGCCAATATGATCTGCTGCCGCCTGTTGTCGATCCATTCCCGGTCCTTTAGAATCTGCTTTACATTGGAAACCAGCCCCAGGCTTACCCCTGCCTCTGCGGCCAGATCCCGGGCCTTCCAGTGCCGGCGCGGATGACAGAGCAGCACCCGCAGAATCCGTGCGGCTTTGGGGCGATTGAGGGATTTCAGGCGTCTTTTGTTGGTATAGGGGTTGGGCCGCCCCCGGGTGTGGAGAAACAGGCCGTCTATGGCGATTCTGCAGTTTCCGGCAAGATCCATGTATCCCACTTGGTGTTTTTGGCAGATTTCAGCAGCCTGTTCGGATATGTATGGGGCGGTAAACACCGGAAATGCATGGGACCAGTTGTTTTTCTGGACCAGCAGGTGGTTGACCGCCTCCCTTGCCAG
>NZ_JAWODO010000076.1:0-8465 GCF_046483245.1 Desulfosalsimonas sp.
GTCGGTCCTCGCCGATCCGAATGCATCGGCGCAACTGCAGCAGGCCCTGCCGAACGCGCAACTGCAGCAGCTTGCGTCGGTCGCCGCGGACGGGCAGCAGGTCGCCGGAGCGGTCAGTGTCGCCACCGACCAGACCTCGGCGCCGGGTATATCCATGCGGTTCTTCTGGCGTTTTCGCTTTTGATCATGGGCGGCCCTTTGCGGATTTCAAGGTCGGCGAGCTGGGTAAGGGGCACCTGGGCTCCGGTGGGCGTGGCCACCAGTACCCGCCTGAGCTGCTGCATGTCGTCTCTTAACTCCCGCTTGTAGCGCAGGTTCACGGGATAGCGCTCCAGGCCCTCCACCGTGTAGGTGATATTCATGCCGCCCACTGCGGTCATGATCACTTCCTGGACATCATCGACGGTCAGGCCGTATCGGGCGATTTCATGGCGCCTGATGTTAAAATCCAGGTAATTGCCGCCGGTTGTGCGCTCGGAATAGACCGACAGGGTTCCCGGAATATCGCGCACCACCTGTTCAATGCGGGTGCCCAGCTCGGATAGCACCTCCAGGTCCGGGCCCATGAGCTTGATGCCCACAGGCGTCTTGATGCCGGTGGACAGCATGTCAATGCGGGTTTTAATGGGCATGGTCCAGGCATCGGTGAGCCCCGGAAACCGGATGGCATCGTTTAAGTCCGCTTTTAGCTCCTCGATGGTCATGTGCCGCTGTTCCGGCCAGATCCAGGCAAGCGGGGCTTTCAGCCAACCCGGCCAGGAAGAAAAAAAACGGTCTGTTTGTTTTTTGCGCCACTGGTGAACGATTTCGCCCTTTTTTTTCTCCGGCCAGATCAGGGTCAGGGGCCCCTTGAGCCAGTCGGGCCAGGATGAGAAAAAGCGCTGGACTTCCAGGGTTTCATATTCCACTTTGGGCCGCAGCATGATGGTGGTTTCAATCATGGTCAGCGGTGCCGGATCCGTGGCCGTATCGGCCCGGCCGATTTTGCCGTGCACGCTCCGGACTTCCGGGAAGCGTTTGATGATCTTGTCGGTCTGCTGGAGCAGTTCCCGGGCCTTGGTCACGGAAATACCCGGCAGGGTGGTTGGCATGTAGAGCAGATCGCCTTCGTTTAAGGGGGGCATGAATTCGCTGCCCAGTTGTTTGGCCGGATAATATGTCACCGCAGTGATCAGCAAGGCAATCAGAATTGTTGTCTTGCGCCAGTTGACGACCATGGCGATCACCGGCCGGTAGACGCGAATAAAAAGACGGCTCAGGGGATTTCTGTGTTCCGGCAGGATTTTTTGGGGCACAAGACAGATCACGGCAAAAACAGAAACCGCGATGGCCGCTATCAGGCTCCAGCCGGGAAGGTCCACGCCTGCAATGCCGGCGGCAACAACGATCACCGGCGGGCCTGCTGTGGCGGCAATCCAGATTTGGCGCCTGCGTTTTTTTGAAGTCTGCGGGTCAATGGGCCGCTCGATGATAAAAAACGTCATGAGAACCGGGATGATGGTGATGGCCAAAAGCGAAGAGGCGGCCATGGCAAAGGTCTTGGTATAGGCCAGGGGTTTGAACATCCGGCCGGACTGCTCCTGTAAGGCAAATACCGGGATAAACGACACCGTGATAATCAGCAGGCTGTAAAACAGAGCCGGGCCCACCTCCTTGGAGGCCTCCAGGATGATCTGGTGAAACGGCTTTTTGTCCCGGTCCCGCTCCAGGTGCTTGTGGGCGTTTTCCACCATGACCACCGAAGCGTCCACCATCACGCCGATGGCAATGGCAATGCCGCCCAGGCTCATGATATTGGCGTTAATACCCAGGGGATACATCACCAGAAACGACATCAGCACCCCCACGGGCAGGGTGAACAGGGCCACAAACGCGGATCTGAAGTGCAGGAGAAACAGCACGCAGATCACCGCCACCACCGTGATTTCTTCCACGAGTTTTTTCTGCAGCGCATGCACGGCCCGCTGGATCAACCCGGAGCGGTCGTATCCCATTTCAATGGTTACGCCCTCGGGAAGGGATTTTTCCAGTTCCGCCAGCCTGGTTTTTACCCTGTTGATGGTATCTAAGGCGTTTTCCCCGTAGCGCATCACCACGATGCCCCCGGCGGTCTCCCCCTCGCCGTTCCACTCCAGCACCCCCCGGCGCAGATCAGGGCCCCGGTGGATATCGGCGATGTTTTTCAAAAGAATCGGGGTGCCCCGGTCATCGAGGCCAACGGCGATTTCTTCCATGTCCGCAATGGATTGGATATAGCCCTTGCCCCGCACCATGAATTCGGTTTCGGCCATTTCCACAAGCCGGCCGCCCGCATCGCTGTTGGAGCGCTGAATGGCGCTCCTGACCCGGGAAAGGGGAAGGTTGTAGGCCAGCAGCTTGTTGGGATCCACCTCCACCTGATACTGGTTGACATATCCGCCGATGCCGGCCACTTCGGCCACTCCCTGCACGGACATGAGCTCGTATCGCAAGAACCAGTCCTGGATGCTTCTGAGCTCGGCCAGGTTGTGTTCTCCGGTATGGTCCTTGAGCACATACTCATATACCCAGCCCACGCCCGAGGCGTCCGGACCCAGCTCCGGGGTGACCCCTTCGGGCAGGTCGGATGCCGCACCGTTTAAGTATTCAAGCACCCGGGACCGGGCCCAGTAAAGGTCGGTGCCGTCCTCGAAAATTACGTAGACAAAAGACAGGCCGAAAAAGGAATATCCCCGGACATTTTTGGCGTACGGCACACTGAGCATGGTGGATGTCAGCGGGTAAGTGACCTGGTCTTCGACCACTTCCGGGCCCTGGCCCGGATATTCTGTCATCACGATAACCTGCACGTCAGACAGATCCGGTATGGCGTCCAGGGGGATGGACCGCAGGGCCAGAATGCCGCCGGCAATCACGAAAAGGGTTGCCAGCACCACCATGAACTTGTTGTTGATGGACCATTCAATTATTTTTCCGATCATTCGGCCGCCCCTTTATTCCAGATCCTCAAAAAATGCATCCCCGTTCCGGCCGTTGCTGTTTTCCAGATCATCAAAAAAGTCGTCGTCTCCGGCGCTGTTTTGCCCGGAATCATCGTCTTTTTCCCCGGGAGCTTCGCGTTGGGTCATTTTCCGGGAGGCCTCCCGGAGCTTGGATTCGGAATCAAGCATGAACTGCCCGGAAACCACCACCTGATCGCCCGGGGCCAGGCCCTCAAGGATTTCAATCCGGTCGTTGTCCAGGGGAATTCCGAGTTTTACCTCCCTGGGGGTGAATTTGCCGGCGCTGCGCCGAACAAACACGATATCGCGCTGTCCGGAGCGGAGAACCGCGGATCTGGGCACGTGCAGTCCGGTTTTATCGCTGCTGGTGGCGATTTTCACATCCCCGTACATATCGGGTTTCAAAAACATATCCGGGTTGTCAAATTCCAGCAGCACAACCACGTCCCGGGTTTTGCGCTGAAGATAAGGATAGATGTAGGCCACCTGTCCCTCGTATTTCTCCCCGGGCAGGTAGGGCAGGGTCATTTCGGCTTTCAGGCCCTTCTGCACCCGGGCCAGTTCGTATTCAAAAATATGGGCCTCAACCCAGACGCTCGACAAATCGGCGATTTGATAAATCGTTGTCCCGGATTGGACGTAATCGCCTTCAAGCACGTTTTTTTCCGTCACCACTCCCGTGTACGGAGAGCTGATGGTCAGGGCGTGTTTGACCGCCCCCTGCCCGATGATCTTGTCGATTTCCGACTTGCCAATACCGTAATAGCCCAGCCGGCTTCTGACCGATTCCAGCATTTTTCTGTTGGTTTCATCAGGCCGGCGGCTGTAGTTGCGCCGGGCTTCCAGCAGATCCTGCTGGGCGGTGATCAGTTCCGGTGAATAAAAATCAAACAGCGGATCACCCTTTTTTACCCGGGCGCCGGTGAAATCCACGTGCAGTTTTTCAATCCATCCGCTGAATTTCAGGTTGAGCCGGGCGATGTTGGTTTCATTGTAGGTCACGTGGCCGTAGGTTCTGATGGTGTGGGAAAGCGGTCCCTGCGCCACGGCTACCGTGCGGATGCCCATGTTTTGCTCTGTGACAGGATCAATGGAGATGTTGACACCCCCCACCAGTTCGTCTTCATACACCGGCTCCAGATCCATACCCATGGCGCTTTTTCCGGGTTCGTCATAGATTTCCTCAGGGTTCATGGGCGCGCGCCAGTATGCAATTTCGCGTTCGCCGTCATCTTTATCATCATTTTCATCCACCTCGTCCTTTGGTACAAGCTCCATGCCGCAGATGGGACAATCCCCGGGTTCATCTGTGACCACCTGGGGGTGCATGCTGCAGGTGTACCGGATGTCGCTGTCCTGCTGCTGGCGGTCCGCAAAGGATAGCAGGCCTGAATACCAGGCCGCACCTGTTGCAGCCGCCAGGGTCAGCACAGCGGTGAGAACAATGGCGAGAACCGGAATGCGCCCTGATCGTGTCCGGGCTTTATCTCTAGTCATGGGATTGTTCTTTGAATTCATGGGAAGTGTCCTTCAATGTTTTGCCTCGGCGGCTCCGCCGATCCAGGCCTCGAGTTGGGCGCGTTTCTGGTAAATGTCATAAAAAAGCCGGCTGGCTTCCCGCCTGTATTTCAAAACCCGGATGCGGGCGTCGATCATGGTGTCAAATGCCACCCGGTCCACCTCGTAGGCTTCCTGTGCCGATCTGGCCCACTGGCCGGCCTGTGGTATGAGTTCCTGGGTATAAAGGCGGTATCTGCGCCGGGTGTCGTTTATTTCCGCGGCCAGGGATTTGATCCGGTAGGGCAGCCGGTTGCGCAGATCCCGGTACCGGTTCTGGGCGGAAAATTCATTGCCCGAAGCTGCGGCAACCTCGTTTGACTGTTTGCGTTTGTGCCAAAGCGGTATGTCCATTGCCACCGCGGCTGAAAAGAAGTCCGGCAGGTCCCTTCCGGTGCGGTCTTCTTCGCGCTGCCCGTATGTCAGCCGGATATTGAAGTCTGGATAATAATCCTTTTGCGCAAGCTGCTTTTGCGCCCTGGCGGTTTGGATCCGCGCCTGCATGCCTTGTAAGTCCGGGTTTTTTTCCAGTGCTGCCGCGGCCAGTTTTTTGGCTGAAAGCACAAACCCGGGCTCGGGCAGATCTGCGGGCGGGGCAATGGATGCGTGCTCGCCCCTGTTGGTCAGTTCATGCAGGCGGTCTTCAATGGTGGTTTTGCGGTTTTCAAGTCTGACAGCCTCGTCTTTGAGACGGGACAATTCCACCCCGGCCTGGTAAATGTTCTGCTGCAGGCCCCTTCCAACGCCATAGCGGGTTTGCGCGTCCCTGCGGATGCGCCCCATGAGTTCAGTCAGCTCGTCATTGATCTGCTGGCTTTCAGCCACATACCCGAGTTCATACCAGGCCACAGCCACGTCCCGGGCCAGTTCCAACCTGGCGGCCTCCAGCTCCGCCTGTTTCTGTCTGGCCTCTGCTGCCGCCGCCTCAGAGCGCAAATCCAGCTTGGACAGCCAGGGCACGGTCTGCTCCACAAAGATCTGTTTCTGGGTCATGGGCTCCTGGTCAAATGCAAAGCTATCTGTGGGAATGCTCTGGAGGGCAAATCCGATTTTCGGGTCCGGAAGGGCGCCTGCGGCCGGAATGCGCGTCTTGAGAGCTTCTGCCCGGTCTGCCTTGCTTTGCAGCAGGCGGTTGTTTTCCAGGGCCTCGGTGATGAGCTGCTGCAGTGCGGGCGGGGCCCATATGGGCTCTTTGGCAAAACCTGTGCATGAAAGGCCAGCGGCGAAAACCAAGATTATCGCAGCGGGTAAAAGGTTTTTCCGGATTGCCGGCAATGCTTTTGTCATGATTTTGATCCCGATCAATGGCGGTTTTGGGGTTTGTCTGCCGGCTGCGCCCCGGTCTGGAACGCACCCCGGACGGACAGGGTTTGTCTTAAAATGGTAATGCCTTGATGGAATAACGCAAAATTGATGGCGCCGTAAAAAGTTCAATATCTGCGTTACGCGCAATTTCTCAGAATTTCACGTACGGATAACTACGCTGCATTCTTCGAAATTGCGCAAGCCTTGATCTTGAACTTTTTACGGCTCCATCTGAAATCAGACTTCCAAGGAAGTCCAAGGACGGGGTCGGTTTTTGAAGTGACATTGAGCGTTTACGGAAAAATTCAGCAAATGCCGGAGCTAAAAATTTCAAACTGTTTGAGGCCGACAGGCCGAGTTTTTGAAATTTTAGCGAAGGCATTTGATGAATCCGTAAACGGTCAGGAGCGAAAAAACTGACCCCGGCCGTAGGGCTTCCTTCCTGACAAACAGCGGACGCGGTAAAAAGCTTTTTACGGTGCCATCAAAATTCGGGGCCGGGTGCATAACCGGAAAGAAGGTGTGCATAGACATTCAGAAGGGTTTTGGGGGCGGTGTCAGGCTTCCATTTTTCCGAATTCGGCCAGATCTTCCAGGCCCGGTCTGTCCAGCAGGCGGATGGTCCGGCCCTGGACCTCAACCAGGCCTTGCTCGCTCATTTTGCGCAGCATCCGGGAAAGGGTCTCGGGGATGGTGCCCAGAAAGCTGGCCAGTTGCCCCTTGGAAATATTGAGGGTGATGATATCCGGATTTTTCTGCTCTTCTGCCTGGAGCAGGAAATATCCGGCCAGTCTGGCCGGCACTTCCTTTAACGACAGATTCTCCACCTGGATGGTGAAATTTCTGAGCCTGCGGGAGAGCACGGCCAGCATGTTCATGGCAACAGAGGGATTGGTGGTGATCAGGTCGCGAAAGGCTTTTCTCGGGAAAAACAGCACCCGGCTTTTTTTCACCCCTTCTGCGCTGGCAGGAAAGGCTTTTCCGGAAAATACCGGTACTTCGCCAAAGGGTTCGCCGGGGCCGAACATGTGCAGGATTTGCTCTTTTCCCTCGGTGGACAGCTTGTAGACCTTGATCATGCCTTCAAGGGTTACATAGAATCCATCGCCCGGATCTCCTTCGGAAAAAATCAGCTCGCCCGGGGTCACGGGTTTTTCCACGGCAATGGCGGTTAGTGCCGCAATGTCTTGCTCCGGAAGCCCGGAAAACAGTATGGATTGGGATAATACCTCTTTGGACCGGCTCATTGACCCCTCCTGATTTTTCACCGGAAATATAACAGTTTTTGACATAAATCAAGGAAAGATGGCGCCGTAAAAGTCCAATATCTGCGTTACACGCAATTTCTCAGAATTTCACGTACGGATAAGTACGCTGCATTCTTCGAAATTGCGAAAGCCTTGATTTTGAACTTTTTACGGCGCCATCTGAAATCAGACGTTTACGGTCCCATCAAGGAAACAGTTCGTTGCAAATTGCAGAGTAAAAGTTATAAAGTTCAAGTTGGAGGGAGAAAGCAAGGAGAAGGATATGGAATGGAGCAGCGAGGCCGGGGCCGTGATGAGAAAAGTTCCGTTTTTTGTGAAAAAGCGGGTCCGCAAAAAAGTCGAGGAATATGTGGCGGGCCAGGGGCGCGGCACAGTGACCGTGGATGACGTGTATGCGGTGAAAAAGGGGTATATGGAAAACTTGGAAAAAGAGGTGGCCGGCTTTCGGGTGGAAAACTGCTTCGGCCCCGGCGGCTGCCCGAACCGCGCCGGCCCGGATGAGGATCTGGCCGGTTGCATTGAATCGCTTTTGGCCGGAGCGGACCTGCGGGGGTTTTTGAAAAAAACCGTTAACGGCCCCTTAAAATTTCACCATGAGTTCACCGTCACTTTGGCTGATTGCCCCAATGCCTGTTCCCGGCCCCAGATCCGGGATATCGGCATTATCGGAGCAGCCGTGCCAGGGCTCACGGATAATCCGTGCTCCATGTGCGGCCAGTGCGCGGAGATCTGCAAGGAAGATGCCGTTTCCCTGGATGAAAACCGGCAGATGCCGCAAATCGATGTATCCAGGTGTCTGGACTGCGGCCAGTGCCCCGGGGTGTGCCCCACACAGACCATAGAAACCATACAAAGATGCTACAAGATTTTGCTCGGGGGCAAACTGGGCCGCCATCCCCGGCTGGCCCAGCCCCTGCCGGGCTGCTATGATGCAGATGAAGTGCTTGACATTGTCAAGCGCTGTGTTGATTTTTACAAAAAGCACAGCACCGGGGGAAAACGCTTTGCCCAACTGGCGGCCGAAAGCGGTCCGGAATTGATGGCCGCCCTGGCTGATCTGATCCACGATCCAAAGAAAGGATGAGAATATGCCCATTCCGGGAAACCTGCTGACAACCGCCATGGCAGTGATGCCCCACACGGATGCCGACCGGGCCCTTGAAACGGCCCTGTCCCTGGACATCCCCTTCTGGCCCCAGCTTCCCCGGCTCAGTTATTACGAGGACATGTATGTCCAGGCAGCCGAGCATTTCCCGGGCATTGTGCTGGATGTGGAAAACCGGAAACTGTCTTTTTCCGGAGAAAAATTCGCAGAAGAACTCGGTGATGTCATGGACCGGTTTGATGATCCGGA
>NZ_JAWODO010000137.1:0-20727 GCF_046483245.1 Desulfosalsimonas sp.
GTCAACCGGTTTCTGGAAAAATACGCAGACTCCTTTGAGCAGGTGCGCACCGCATACCGGGACCAGGTTCTGGCCGCGGATTTTTCCATTGAAAAAGCCGAAAAAACCCGGACCGACACCAGGCAGAAAATCGACGCCATGGGCAAGGTCAACCTCGGTGCCATCGAGGCCTATGAATCCCGGAAACAGCGCTATGACTTCCTGGGCGGACACCGCGATGACCTCATGGAGGCCCTGGGGGATCTGGAAAATGTGATCCGAAAAATCAACCGGATCACCCGAAAGCTTTTTCTGGAAACCTTTGAAGCGATCAACCGGCAGTTTTCCGGTCTGTTTCCCAGGCTGTTTAACGGCGGGGCGGCCTGGCTGGAACTCACCGAGCCGGACAAGCCCATGGAAACCGGCGTTGAGCTGATGATCCACCCGCCCGGCAAAAAGGTTACCCGCCTGAGCCTGCTTTCCGGCGGAGAAAAGGCCCTGTCTGCCATTGCCTTTATTTTTTCCATATTTTTTCTCAATCCCGCGGCCTTCTGCCTGCTCGATGAAATCGACGCCCCGCTGGATGACATCAATGTGGAACGTTTCAACGAGCTGCTGAAAATCATCGGTGAAAACACCCAGATCATCATGATATCGCACAACAAAAAGACAATGGAATTCTCGGACATGCTTTTCGGGGTGACCATGGCCGGCAGCGGCGTGTCCCGGGTAATATCAGTAAACGTAGAGCAGGCCCTGCAAATCAGCAAACAAAACACCCAAGGCAACCACAACAAAGGAAGCGATCATGCTGCAGCACTTAACTGATTTCTGCCGGCGCTTTTATGAATCCCTGCAGGCCACGGGCTGGTATAAGGAAATCATTGGCGCCGGGCTTGCCCTTCTGCTTTTGATCCTGCTCATTGACATCATCCGACGCCGCAAAAAAACCGAAAAACTGCAGGCAGCCGAAACCCGGACAGATCCGGCCCAAACCGAAGAAGCCACGTCCGATCACCCGGCGAAGTTCCGTGAAATACCCGAACCAGGGCCCGAGCAAGAGCCCGAACAAGAGATTGAACAACCCGGTACGGCCGGGGCCGAAACACACCCCCCACCGGCCGCCGAACCGGTCGCCCCGGAGCCGGCAAGGCTGATGGACCGGCTTAAAACCGGCCTCGGCAAAACCCGAAAATCCCTTGCCGGCCGGCTGGAGCAGGCCTTTGCCGATAAAAGCGTTCTTGGCCGGCAAAACATGGAGGAAATCGAAGAAGCCCTGATTACCGCTGATGTGGGCATGGACACAACAATGAAACTCATCGGCAAAATCGAGGCCAATGCCGCCCAAATTTCCGGCCCTGACCAACTCCGGGCCTTTTTAAAGCAGGAAATGCGAAAAGTCTTTGAAAACGTGCCACAGCCGGCACCGGCAGCAGAAACACCCCATGTGGTTATGGTGGTGGGTGTCAACGGCGTGGGCAAAACCACCACCATCGGCAAACTGGCCTTTCAATACCGCTGCCAGGGAGCCGGCGTGCTCATCGGTGCGGCTGACACATTCCGGGCCGCGGCTGTGGAACAGCTCACCATCTGGGCCCAAAGGGCAGATGCGGCAATCGTGGCCCACCGGGAAAACGCAGACCCGGCAGCCGTGGCCTTTGACACAGTGGAAGCCGGTATTTCCAGAAATATTGACCGGGTGATCATTGACACCGCCGGCCGGCTGCACACCAAGGTCAACCTCATGGAACAATTGAAAAAAATCAAGCGCAGCATCGGCAAAAAACTGCCCGGCGCCCCCCATGAGGTGCTGCTGGTCCTGGATGCCACCACCGGACAAAACGCCCTGGCCCAGGCAAAAATGTTTCATGAAGGCATCGGGGTTACGGGTTTGATTCTCACCAAGCTCGACGGCACTGCCAGAGGCGGCATCGTGGTGGGCATCTGTGATGCCATGAAGCTTCCGATTCACTACATCGGGGTGGGAGAAGACATGGAAGACCTGCAGCCATTTGATCCCAAAGCCTTTATTGACGCGCTTTTCTAGAAGGACAAATTGCTTTTTCGGCATTGCTCATTCGGGGGCGCGCGCATAGTGGGAAGCTACATTTTTGGCAAAGGGTGCACAGGGATGAAACAAGAATCCGGGCTTTGATGGCTTTCCAAATACACTACAGATAAGGCCTGCCGGATAAACTTTTTTGAAAAAATTTACGAAAACCCCATTTTATGTATTGACAAGTAAAAAAACCTCTTTTAAGTTATCATAAAATCAGGACTTTTTGATAAACCGTAACAAAAGAGGGAGGGAAAGTCATGACAAAAGCAGAACTGGTTGAAAAAATGGCAAAGGATGCGGGCATCTCCAAGGTTGCCGCCACTGCAGCACTCAATTCCTTCATGGACGGCGTGTCCAAGTCATTGAAAAAAAAAGACGGAAAAGTCACTTTGGTGGGATTCGGCACATTCCAAAAAGTCCGGCGCAAGGCCAGAACCGGCAGAAATCCCCAGACCGGTGCGCCCATCAAGATCAAGGCCCGCAACGTGGTCAAGTTCAAACCTGGCAAGCAGCTGCGGGAAACGGTTTAGTTTACGCAGCCACAAATTTTTTTTCAATTTCCGGTCTTAAAAGGGCGGTATCCCTGATTGTGGGAACCGCCTTTTTATATCGCCCTAATGGGTATAACGGATGGTAAAATCCGAATGCTCGCCGGTATAGGATTTTTCCTCCACTTCCACATCTGTCACCGAGGCCGCGGGCGGACCCTGGCGGCACCAATCCAGCATTTTTTCCACCTGATCGGCATCTCCTTCAAACAATGCCTCCACCGTAGCATCGGGCCGGTTCATAACCCAGCCGTTGACCTTGTACTCTTCTGCGGCCCTGGCGGTTTCCATCCTGTAGCAAACCCCCTGAACCTTACCCTTTATCACCGCACGCACCGTCTTTTTTTCTGCCATATTCGCAACCACTCCTTTCCCGGACAATATTGATGGCGCCGTAAAAAGTCCAATATCTGCGTTACGCGCAATTTCTCAGAATTTCACGTACGGCCAAGTACGCTGCATTCTTCGAAATTGCGCAAGCCTTGATCTTGAACTTTTTACAGCGCCATCTGAAATCAGACTTTTTACTGTGCCATCAATATTCCCGTTGTTAAAAAATAATGCATTGCCATCAATGGTTCAACCCCGGGCTACGGCGCCACATCCTGTCGAGATTGCCTGCAAAAGATAGCCGTCAGTTTATCCGGCGTCCGGGATCAATGCCTGAAATCCAGCTTCGTCAAGAATTGTGACACCTAGCTGCCGGGCTTTTTCCAGCTTAGAGCCGGAAGCGTCGCCGGCCACCACAAAATCAGTTTTTCCGCTGACCGAACCCGAAACCCGGCCGCCGGCCGATTCGATTCTTTCTTTGGCCTGATTGCGGGTCATGGCTGACAAGGTGCCGGTGAGCACAAAGGTCTTGCCTTGCAGGGGGCGATCTGCGGTTTTGCCGGCATCCTGCTTTTCAGACACAATCTCAACGCCCAGTTCCCGAAGGCTCCGGATGATCTCAAGATTTTCCTCACGGCTGAAAAACTCGGTGATGCTGGCAGCCGCCACCGGCCCGAGACCGTCAATGCCCTCAAGCTCCCGGCAGTCAGCAGAGGCCAGCGCTTCGATGGTTTCATACCGGCCCGCCAGCAGCCTGGCTCCATATTCGCCCACGTGCCGGATGCCCAGGGCATAGACAAAACGCGAAAAAGCAATCCGCCGGCTTTGGGAGATGGCATCCACCAGATTTTGGGCGGACTTGGGCCCCATGCGATCAAGGGCCTCCAGGGTGTTGACATCCAGGCGGAAAATATCGGCAATGGATCCGATCAGCTGCCGGTCCACAAGCTGATCAATGAGTTTTTTGCCCAACCCGTCAATATCAAAGGCGCCCTTGGCGGCAAAATGCCGGATATTGCCCTTGAGCTGGGCCGGACAGTTTCGGTTGATGCACCGGGTGACAGCCTCGTCTTCGAGCCGTACGGCCCTGGCCCCGCATACAGGGCAAAACTCCGGCATTTCAAATGGTTGTTCCTTTCCGGTGCGCGACGAATCAATCACTTTGACGATTTCCGGGATCACGTCGCCTGCGCGCTGTACCAGGACACGATCCCCTATGCGCACGTCCTTTTTGGCCACCTCGTCTTGGTTGTGAAGGGTGGCCCGGCTCACGATCACCCCGCCGATGCTCACCGGGTCAAGCACGGCCACCGGTGTCAGGGCCCCGGTGCGGCCCACCTGAACGATGATGTCGGCCACCCGGGTCTGTTCCTGCAGGGCGGCAAATTTGATGGCCACGGCCCATCTCGGGCTCCGGGAGGTGGTGCCCAGCTGCTGCTGGAGTGCATAGGAATCCACCTTGACCACCAAGCCGTCGATCTCATAGGGCAAGTCCGCGCGCATGGCGTCAAGCTCATGGAAGAACCCAACAGCCTGTTCTGCATCAAGGCCGCAGCGCACCAATGGATTGACAGGAAACCCCAGTTTTTCAAGAAGTTCCAGGGCTTGGCAGTGGCCGGTCAACTCCGGGCCCTGCACCCGGCCGACGCCGTAGACAAAAATCTTCAGCGGCCGTTTGGCGGTAACCTTTGAATCCAGCTGGCGCAGGGATCCGGCAGAAGCGTTTCTCGGATTGGCAAACAGGGAAAGATCGTTCTCCAGGCGCCACTGATTAAGGGCCTTGAAATCAGCGGTTTCCATGTAGACCTCCCCACGGACTTCCAGCAGGGAAGGCACGGAAACCCCATTTTTCCCCTCCAGGCGCAGCGGAACTTCCGCGATTGTGCGCACATTGGGGGTGATGAGCTCGCCGGTGTAGCCGTCACCGCGGGTGGAAGCGGTTTCCAGAACCCCGCTGCGGTAGACCAGTTCCACAGCCACCCCGTCCACCTTGGGCTCCACTGTGTAGCGCACCGGGGCATCGGTTTTCAGGGCCCTGTGGATCCGCTGGTCAAAGGCCGGGATATCATCTGCGGAAAACCCCTTGTCCAGGCTGAGCATGGGCACAGAATGGGCAATGTTTTCAAATTTTTCCAGGGGGGCGGAACCCACCCGAACGGTGGGGGAATCCGGGGCGGCCAGCTCCGGCCATTTGGATTCGATCTCCAGCAGTTCCTGCATGAGCCGGTCGTAGCGCGCATCTGAAATCTCGGGATCATCGAGTACAAAATACCGGTAATTGTGATGCCGGAGCTGCTCGCGCAGCTGCTGTGCGCGTTTGCGGACGGAATCATCAGGTGTGGGGCCCATCAAATGCCTCGCTTCAGCGGCGTATCAGTCCAGGGGATTGACGTGTTCGGTGAGTTCGTCCTTGACCTCGTCGATAATGTCGTAGATCCACATGAGATCCTCCATGCTCAGGCGGCCGGCCTTGGCCGGGGCCCGGTCGGTGCCGTCCTTTTTTTTCAGTATGCGCGGGCCGATCTGCACCTTGGGCTCGCCTTCGCCGTACTGGTTGATGGAAACAATGAGCCCGGTTTCTTCGTTTTGCCATTTTTTGAGCACTTTGTCCTTTTCCGGATCATATCCTGCCATGCAAATGCCTCCTTACACGTATTGCCGCTACAGGTGAATCAAGCACACCTGCGGTTTTTTTGTTTAAGTGAAACGCTCACAATTGATTGTTTCGTAAAAAGTAAGTTTTTAGATGGCGCCGTAAACAGTTCAGGTGGAAATTTTTGAGAAATCCGCCACCCGGGCAAACAAGTCTGAAATCCGCTGCAGCAGGGCCAGGCGGTTTTTGCGCACTTCCGGGTTTTCGTCCATGACCAGAACCGTATCAAAAAACGCATCCACCCGGGGCTTTAATCCTGCGATCCGGGCAAAGGCCGCGTCCATGTCCTTTTGCGCCAAAAGCCGGGACACGGTTTTTTCCGCCTCCAGCAAAGCCTCATGCAGGGCGGTTTCAGCCGGATCGGCAAACATCTGCGCCCGGATCTCCGAACCGGTTGTATCCGCAGAATCGGCTTTGCGGATAATGTTGACCACCCGCTTAAATGCCACAGCCAGGGATTGGAAATCCGGTTCGGATTTTAGGCGCTGCAGGGCGGCTGCCCGCTGCCACACATCCGTGACCCGGTCTGCGGACACCGATATCACGGCCGCTGCGAGGTCCCTGGCAATATGGGCGTCTTCGAGCAGAAAGGCCATGCGATTTTCCATAAAACCGCAGACATCCGCTGTTTTGGTCTCCAGTTCGGATCCGGCGGCCCCGAGCATTTCCAGGGCGCAGCCAACGACTTCAGACAGGCTGAAATCCAGATCCTGGTCCATGGCGGTCTGGATAATGCCAATAGCCTGACGGCGCAGGGCATAGGGATCCGAGGCCCCGGTGGGCACCAGCCCGAGATAAAAACAGCCGCAAATGGTGTCGATTTTATCGGCAATGGAAAGCACCGCACCGGTCATGGTAGAGGGCAGTTCGCCGCCGGAATATGTGGGCCGGTAATGCTGCTCAATGGCTTCAGCCACCGACTCTGCCTCCCCTGCCCGCCTGGCGTAGATGCGCCCCATGACCCCCTGGAGCTTTGGAAACTCATTGACCACGTGGCTGACCAGATCCGCCTTGCACAAAAATGCCGCCCGGTCCACGTGCGCCAGGCCCTGCGCATCAAGGTTCAGGCATTTGCCAAGCAGAGCGGCAAGCTTGCGGATGCGCCCGGTCTTGTCATAAACCGAGCCCAGCTCCGCCTGAAATATCACGGATTTCAACCGCTCCACCATGTTTTCCGGAGAAGTTTTTAAATCTGCGTGAAAAAAAAACCGGGCGTCTTCCAGACGGGCTCGGAGCACCCGTTCATGGCCTGCTGCCACAACTTGCATATCCCGGGCCACGTTGTTGTTGACCGCAATAAAATGGGGCAGGATTTCATCATTTTCATTGACCACGGCAAAATAGCGCTGGTGCTCCCGCATGGCGGTTACCAGCACCTGTCTGGGCAATTCCAGAAATTTTTCATCAAAATGGCCCAGGACCACTTCCGGATATTCCACCAGATGTGTGTTTTCCTCCACCAGTTCCATATCTTCGACAATCCGGCCACCTGCGGGCTTTACCGCCCGGGCCATGCGCGTTTGCATTTCCGTGCGCCGCTGATCCATATCCACCATCACCCAGGCCCCGGCCAGGGCATCGACATACTGTTCCGGGGATTGAAGGCGGATCTTGCCGGGTTTTAAAAACCTGTGGCCAAAGGTGTGCCGGCCGCTTTTCACGCCGGCAAAGGACACAGACACGGCGCGTTCACCATAGAGCACCACCAGGCTGTGCACGGGCCGGGCAAAGGCTACGCGCAGATCCGCCCACCGCATGGTCTTGGGAAACGGAATGGCCATGATGATTTCCGGCAGTATCTCTTTTAGCACCGCCGGGGTGGACCGTCCGCGCTCGGTTTTGCGCGCGCAGAGATAACGTCCTTTTCCGGTTTCTTTTATCTCGAGTTTGCCAACAGGCACACCGTTTTTTTCAGCAAACTTTTCGGCTGCCACCGTGGGCTTGCCGTTTTCATCAAAGGCCACCCGCTCGGGCGGGCCGGTCAATTCTGACACCACTGTCTGCTGACGGTCGGCGACATCGCAGACGTAAACCGCAAGCCGCCTCGGGGTGCCGTAGACCCGGGCCTGGCCGCAGTCAATCCGCAGCGCCTTTAACCGGTCCACAAGCCGCCGGCAAAAAGCATTGAGGGCAGGCACGATATAACCGGCCGGAATTTCTTCGGTTCCGATTTCAATGAGCAAAGGTTTCATTTTCACACCTGTATGTTTCACTTGCTGGCTTTGAGCATGGGGTATCCAAGGGCTTCGCGCTGCTTTAAATAAACCTCGGCGCACTTTCGGGCCAGGTTCCGGATCCGGGCGATATAGCCGGTTCGTTCGGTAACACTGATGGCCCCCCGGGCTTCGAGTAGGTTAAACGTATGGGAGCATTTCAGGCAGTATTCATAGGCCGGCAAAACCAGGTCCTGCGCGGCGGTGCACTTTGATTCAGTTTCAAACCGGGCAAAACATTTCTGCAGCATCTCCACGTCCGCGATCTCAAAATTATAGGTGGACTGCTCGACTTCCTGCTGGTGGTCAATGTCGCCATAGGTCAGTGAATCATTCCACCGAAGATCATAGACATTGTCCACGCCCTGCAGAAACATGCATATGCGCTCCACACCGTAGGTGATCTCCACGGACACCGGGTGGACCTCGATACTGCCGGCCATCTGGAAATAGGTAAACTGGGTGATTTCCATGCCGTCGAGCCACACCTCCCAGCCCAGGCCCGAAGCCCCCAGGGTGGGCGATTCCCAGTCATCCTCCACAAACCGAATGTCATGTTCCATGGCATCGATGCCCAGGGCTTTTAAGCTCTGGAGAAACATATCCTGGACATTGGCCGGCGAGGGCTTGAGAAGGACCTGGAACTGATAATAATGCTGGAGCCGGTAGGGATTGTCCCCGTAACGGCCGTCAGTGGGCCGGCGCGACGGCTGGGCATAGGCCACGTTCCAGGGCTCCGGCCCCAGGGCCCGAAGCAGGGTGGCCGGATGAAAGGTGCCCGCACCCACCTCCATGTCATAGGGCTGAACCAGCACGCAGCCCTTGCGGGCCCAAAAGCGCTGCAATGTCAGTATCACGTCTTGAAAATTCATCTTTGATTTCCCACTTGCCTGTGATTTGTTGCCTGTGATTTGTTTCAGGTATTGCTATTTTAAATCCGGCAGATCTCAGACCGGATGTGCCAGTCAAACAAACCCGCCGGAAGAACTTCAGGATTCCGGCCGGAGACCTTCTGCAGCCACAGGGGCCTCCAAAATGGCCCCGCCCGGGCGGCCGGACACAATTGTCTCCCATCGGGGCCTAAGCGAGGCAATGGCACCTGCCGGACCCAGCGCCCACAGACATCCCCCGCCGCCGGCGCCGGCAAACCGGGCCCCGCAGTTTTGTTCTGCCGCAGCATCAATTAGCGCTGCACCCACCTCATCGACCACATGAGAGGTGATCCTGCGCCGCAGTTCTGTCTCGCGGTTCATCCATCCGGCCGCGGCAGCCATGTCCCCGTCGGCAAAGGCTTCCACAAACTCTTGGGTGGCTGCTGCGATCTGCTGCCACCGGGGCCGGTCATATCCGTCAAGAAACCGCCGGATCCAGGTGCCGTTGATGTCTTTGGATTCATGGGGCACCCCGCAGTAGGTCACCAGAAGATTGGCGTTTATTTTTCCTGCGTTTTCAGGCGGTATCAATACCTGCCGCCGCCACCCCGGCCGTCCCTTGTCAAGGGTCCAGTGCCAGGCATTGACCCCGCCGTATGCGGCAGCCAGTTGATCCTGCATGCCGCAGGGCACCCCGGCAAGGCCCTGCTCGATGCCGTGGGCCAGCAGGACTGTTGCTGAGCGGTCCGGATCAGGTTTTTCCATGCCGGCCCGGAGTCGGGACAATGCCGCCACCAGGGCCACAGCCGCAACAGAAGAGCCGCCAAGGGCACTTCTGGGCGGAGAGGCCGAGTCAATATCAATATGAATCCCGTCCATGCGAAAAAATGCGGCAATGGCAAAAACCAGCCCCAGCGGGTGAGAGAAAGGCGCCTTGTCCGGGGAAAATTCCGCTGTTTCAAACCCCCTGGAGCTCACCCGGATTCTGCCAGGCTCGGCAGCGCTGACCTGAACTCTTGTGCGCAGGTCCAGGGCGATGTTGAAGGTGCACGGTTGCAGGTGTGCCAATGGATAATACAGGCTGCTGATATCCAGGGTGCCGCCCAGGTCCACACGGCATGGCGCCGATACCGTCACCAGGGCTGATTTGCAATTTCCGGATGCATCTGTTGTCATGTGTCTTTGCTGTTTTGCCTGGTATGCGTCACTGCCTGCGCATCTGCTGCAGCACCCGTAAACTGCGCGGCACCCGCCCCAGATGATAGGGCACAAAAGCTTCCATTGCCAAAAGCCCTTCTTTGACCGCGGACCCGGTCAGGCGCAGCCGCTGGACCATGCGGATTTCGTTTTCCTGGATCCATGCCAACTGCTTAACCGTTCCAGGAGAGATCCGAAGCCGGCCCCGGCCACTATATGCCGCACATCCATTGCATACAATGCCGCCCTTTTCAAGATCAAAAAAAACTGAAGATCCCATCCGGTCCAAGGGTGTTTGGCAGGCCACGCACCCGTCCATCCGGGGCGCCAGGCCGGCCAGGGTCAAAAACCGGACCTGAAAAATAATGCTCATTTCCGCCGGGGCCGCAAGGTTTCTGTCCAGGCCCCGCAAAGCGTAGTACAGCAGGCGGTAAATCTTTGCCTGGGGCCGGTATTCCTCCAGCCATCCGCACAACAGCTCTGCCCAGTAGCTTGCATACAGGGTTTTGAGCACATCGTCTCTGATAGCGGGAAACGGAGTCTGCATGGCCGCTTCCTGCAAAACGGGCAGGCCCCCGCGCCTGGGACTGCGGCAGACCAGCTCCAGCACGGTAAAAGGCTCCAGAAGCCCGGAAAAACGCTTTCTGCTCTTTTTGGCGTTTTTGGCAATCACGGGAATCCGGCCTTTTTCCCGGGAAAAAAACGTGATGATCAGGTCATGGTCGCCGTGATCTATGCGCCGAAGCAAAATCGCCGGAGTGGAAAATCCGGACATGTTTCATATTCCGAGCAGAAACGTGGCCAGCTGAAAATAGAAAAACACGCTGACAATATCAATGGCAGAGGTCACAAACGGTCCCGTGGCCACGGCCGGATCCACGTTGATTCTGGCAAAAAGCATGGGCAGAAGCGAGCCGATTAAGGCGGCAACCGACATGGAAGACAAAACCCCCATGGACACCGCCAAACTAAAGCCGACCACGCTGTACTGGAACTGTGCCAGGGCCGCCAGCAGACAACCGTATACAACGCCAAGAATCACGCCCACGGCCAGTTCCTTGGACACCACCCGCCACAGGTCCTGGATATGGATCCGCCCTGTGGCAAGGCCGCGCACCACGATAGTGGAGGACTGAATGCCGACGTTTCCGCCCATTCCCATGATCACCGGGATAAAAGCCGCCAGATAGGAAATTTCCTGGAGGCTGGCCTCGAAATGACCGATCACGAAAATGGCGATCACCCCGCCCACACAGCTGGCAAACAGCCAGGGCAGCCGGATGCGGGTACTGCGGAACACGGACTTGGTTTCAACAAATTCCTCGCCCACACCGGCCATTTTTAAGATATCCTCTGTGGCCTCCTCCCGGAAAATATCAATGACGTCATCCACGGTCACCAGGCCCACCATGCGGTGCTCTTCATCGACCACCGGCACAGCCAGAAAATTATACCGGGCAACGATCTTGGCCACTTCCTCCTGGTCCATGTCCGTTGTCACGGAAATCACATCCTTGGACATGAAGTTTTTCAAAGGGGTGTCAGGCTGGACAAGCACCAGCTGGCGCAGGGAACACACACCTGTGAGATGCTGATCATCATCGATGACATAGATGTAAAACGGCATCTCAATGTCTTTGTATTCCTTGCTCTGGAGGGTGGAGACCACCTCGCCTGCGGTCATGTCCTCGGGCAGAGCGATGAAATCCGGGATCATGATCCCGCCGGCGGTATCATCGGGATACATCAGCAGGTTTTCAACGTCCTCATCGCCCTTTTTGCGGATATGGGCCAGCACGTCATCGGCCTGCTCGCTGGGCAGCAGCTTGATAAACGCGGCCGCATCATCTGAGGGCATCCGGTCGAGAATTTCAATGATATCGGAAACACTGACACCCTCGATTACCGACAATACAATGTCTTCGTCAAGCTCGCTTAAAATCTTTCCCTGCTGCTCGCGGTCCTCGATCAAAGAAAACAGCTGCCGCTGATGGGAGGCAGACAAAGAGGAGAACACCATGGACAGGTCTGCTGCATGGATCCGGCTGATGATCTTTTTTAACCGCGCATGGGCCCCCCGGCGCAGCAGCCGTTTGACGGTTTCGATCAATATGTGGTTTCGCTCACTGGCCATTATCTGTTTCCGTTGGATTGCGGCAGACTGATGCTCACGGATCGGCCTGGTTCGGAGTTGAAATTCACAATCCGGCCGTTAAAACGCAGCCGAACTCCTGCGGCGTTGCTGATCAGCAGCTGAAAACCGCTCCTGGCGGCCAGTTCCACGTGATCATTGGGATCCAGCCGGTATTTGGTATAAGGTTGATCATCAATGCGAACATTTAATGTGACTTCGTCAATCGCATCAATATCCAGCCGCTGGAGCCCTGACCGACTTTTTTCAAGACCGGCGCTGTTTTCTGTCATACCGGCTTTGTCATCTGCCAACCCTGACGGCTGCGGTTGGCTTTGTTCCGCAGGTGCCGGCTGGCTCTTCTGCTGCCGGGACGGAGCCGAAACCGTACCGGATTCCATCCGCGAAAAAGCATACAAGGACAGCACCATAATCACGCCCAGTACGGCCAGGGCGATCATGCTCCGGGAAAAGGCCTTGTTCCCGGCGGCCAGGACCTCGTTTTCCCTGCGGAGAGCATCCTCATAGGCTTGGCGGTGAAGCTTGTAACGCTCGATGATGTCCTCGGCGTCCACGCCGATTTCCCGGGCGTAAGCCCGCAACATACCCTTTGTATACACTTCTCCGGGCAGGCGTTGATGATCCTCGGCCTCGATGTACCGAAGCTGTCGGACAGACACGCAAATGGCGTCGGCCACGGCTTCCGGGGCAATACCCTGTTTTTCCCGGATGGTTTTTAAGTATCGGCCAAAGGATACAGCATCGGCCCCCGACCTGTTTTCCATGTATGCACGGGTTGCCAAAGTAATTTATCCGAAAGCATGCCCAGGTTGACAATACAGGCCCCTTGAATCACCGAAAAATACGGATATGGGCATTTTTCCGCAAGGACTCAAGCCAGGCCCTGTATTTTTCATCAACCTGCTCGTTGTAAAGCTTTTCTTCAATTTCCGCAGCAACCGATTCCTGGGGTTCAGACGGGGGATCAATAATTTTTTCCACATAAAATATCTGAATTCCCTGTCGGGTTTCCACCCCGTCGGAAACCTCTCCCTCGTTTAAACCACCGATCACGGACCGAAGATCCCGGGCCAGATCATCAATTGCAAATTCCCCAAGCTCCCCGCCCTCATCAGCGTTGGGCCCCCGGGAATATTTTTCCGCCAGTGTTCCAAAAGAAACGCCTTCATCGAGTTGCTCCCGAATTTTCTTGATGCGCCGGCGGATTTCAGGATCATCGCTGTCCTTGTCCGTACCGGCCAACAGGATATTTCGAATTTTGTATCGGGGCTTGCCGCCGTATTTTTCCGGGTTTTCTTTATAATAGCGCTGAATGTCTTCGTCGGTGATGACAATGCTGGATTTGACCTTGCGATTGACCAGGCGGCTTCGAAGAATCTGGCGCCGAAGTTCGCTGCGATACTGCTCCATGCTTATTCCCTGCATTTCCAATGCCTGTCGCAGCTGCTCATCGGTATAACGATTTCGCTGTTTTACCTGCTCAATGGCCGCATCCACCTCTGGTTCCCCCACCTGGATTCCGGCCTGCTCGATCTGCTGATCCGCCAGGGTCTCGTTAATTAGTTCATCGATTAACTGCATGCGCGCCTCGTAGAGCTGCTCGCGCATCTGCTCTTCAGATAGGCTTCTGGAAGCCAGCTGCTGCCGAACCGGTTCCAACTGGCGCTCAACTTCCCTGAGCCGGATGATATCATCGTTGACCACGGCGACAACGCGGTCCACCACCTCGGGCCGGGCGCCCGCAAAAGGCACCAACGTCAGCAAAACAGCCGCAACCGCAAAAAGCGCCCAAAAACATTTCATCCGCAACAACCCCCTTTTGATACAAGAAAATTTTTAATTATTAACATATGTTGCAATTTCTATCAAGATTTTTTTGGCCTGATTCATCAGGCTGTTGATGCGGGTTTTGCCCATGGGCACGCACAGGACATGATCCGGGGTGAATCGGTAGCGCCCGGGGTCTGACTGGATGAGATCCATCAGACCATGGGGGTTTTTCTGATGCATCCCGGAAAAGCTCAATGACATGGTTTCCCATGTCAGATCCAGACGCCTGACACCGGCCCGGACAGCCAGGATCCGCAGCATGATCTTAAGCAGCAGGTGAAGCGCCTCTGCAGGCGGTTTGCCGTAGCGATCCGTTAGCTCCTCCCGGAAATCAGCCACCTCCTTTAAATCGGTCATCCGGGCCAGGCGTCGGTAAGCCGCCAGCCGTTGATCAATATCGGCAATATAGGATTCCGGGATAAACACGGATACCGGGATATTGATTTCCGGCTCCAGGGATTCGGTGACCGCCTCACCCTTGAGCCGGCCCACGGCCTCTTCCATGAGCTTTAAAAACATGTCATATCCCACCGCGGCAATGTGTCCGGACTGGGAAACCCCCAGGGCCGCGCCTCCGCCCCGGATCTTTAGATCATTTAGCGCGATCTGAAACCCGGCTCCCAGATCACTGTGCTCCATGACCACCTTGAGCCGCTTTTGGGCATCCCGGGACAGGGCTGCCTCCCTGGGCACGATCATGTAGGCATAGGCCTGGGTGTCAGCCCGCCCCACCCGGCCCCGCAGCTGGTAGAGCTGGGCCAGGCCCATGCGGTCGGCCCGGTTGATGATCATTGTATTGGCGTTGGGGATATCCAGGCCCGATTCCACAATGGTGGTGGAAACCAGCATGTCAATGTCCTTGTTGATAAACCGATACATGACCCGTTCAAGCGCATCTTCGCCAAGCCGCCCGTGTGCCACGCCCATCCGGACCTCGGGCACCATTTCCGAAAGCCGCCTGGCCATGTTGTCAATGGTGCTGATATTGTTGTGCACGAAAAAGATCTGCCCGCCCCTGGCCAGTTCACTGCGGATGGCTTCAGCAATGACCGCGGCGTCAAATTCGCTGATATAGGAAATAATGGGATGGCGCAGCTCCGGTGGGGTGGTGATCACACTGATATCGCGGACCCCGAGCATGGACATATGCAGGGTACGCGGAATGGGGGTTGCGGTCATGGACAGCACGTCCACGGAGGTACGCATCTTTTTGAGCTTTTCCTTGTGGCGTACCCCAAAGCGCTGCTCTTCGTCAATGATAATCAGACCCAGGTCCTTGAAAGCCATGTCTTTTTGCAAAAGCCGGTGGGTGCCGATAACAACATCGACCCTGCCCTGTTTAAGCCCCTCGATGATCTGTGTCTGCTGTTTTCGGGTGCGGAACCGGTTTAAGCTTTCCACGGAAACCGGGTAGCGCTCAAAACGCTCGGAAAACGTCCGGAAATGCTGTTCCGCCAACAAAGTTGTAGGCACCAGCACGGCCACCTGCTTTCCGTCATTGACCGCCTTGAATGCCGCCCGCAGGGCCACCTCGGTCTTGCCGTAGCCCACGTCCCCGCAAATCAGCCGGTCCATGGGAACATCGGATTCCATATCACCGATCACATCCGAGATCGCCTTTAGCTGATCCTCGGTTTCCTCATAGGGAAAGCCTGCTTCAAAGTCCTTATAATAGGAATCCGCCACCCCAAAGGCATATCCCTGCTGAACCTTTCGCCTGGCGTAGAGATCCAGCAGGTCCCCGGCGATTTTCTCCACGGATTTTTTGGCCTTGCTTTTCACCCTGGCCCAGGATGTGCCCCCTAGCTTGTCCACCACGGGCACAACATCGTCAACCCCCATGTATTTCTGAACAATATCCATGCGGTCAACCGGCACAAACAGCTTGTCGCCCCCCCGGTATTCAAGCACCAGAAAATCATTGGTCACCCCCTCCACGGTGATCTTCTCCAGGCCCTGATACCGGCCGATGCCATGATCCATGTGCACCACCAGATCCCCGGCGTTGAGATCGGCAAAATCCAAAAATGCCGACTGCACAGTCTGCCGGGCGTCCTTTCGGCTTCGGGGCCGGACCCGGGTGCCGAAGATCTGCCGGTCCGTGACCAGGGCAAGGCGCTGATCATGCCAGACAAATCCCGAGGAAAGCCGGCCAATGCAGATGCCCGGCGTGGAGGAAAAGGCGGGCATTTCCGAGAAATCGGACAAAATCTCCGGCTGGATCTCATAGGCCTCGATCAGATCCAGCAGTCGGCGCGCCTGGGATTTGCTGCGGCAGACCATCACAGTGGTATAGCCGGCGCTGCAATGCTGATTGATCCAGTCGGAAAGGGGCTTTAGGATCTGCTCCTCCCGGCGGTGTCCGCCAAGGGAGCCCTCCAGATCGGAAAGGTCGTCCACGGACAGGTCAATGGAATCGGCATCCGGGGTGCGGGCTTTGGCCGGAGAATAAATATCAATTTCCCGGAACAAAATCTGCTGATGCTTTTCCAGGCATGCCTTTGCCTCATCCCAGTCCTGGTAAATCTGTTCCGGGGACACGCACATCCGCTGATCCTGGCATGCGGAATCATAATTGCGACCGGCCAGGTCCTGCTTGTCAACCGCGGCTTTTTCAATAGCGCCGGTATCTGCGGCAACCACCAGGGCATTGGCGAGCATATAATCAAACACCGTGTCCAGTTCCCCGTAAATCAGGGGCAGCAGGCTTTCCACACCGGCAAAAATGCCTTCCTCCCGGATCCGCTCGATAAATTCGGTTTCCGCCGATTTTGGCAAACCGGCGTCCTGTCGCTGGCTGCGAGTGCGATCAATGATGTCATGGAGCTGATGTTTGTGCAGCACCGCTTCTCTGGCCGGCAGGATAACGGCCTCGGACAGGGATTGAAGCTTTCGCTGGCTGGATGCGGAAAACAAGCGGATGGACTCCACCGTATCGCCGAAAAGCTCAACGCGCAGGGGATTTTCATACATGGGCGAGAAAACATCCACAATGTCGCCGCGGACACTGTAGTCACCCGGCTCCTCCACCATGGCCGCATGGGTGTAGCCCCCGGAATTGAGCTTTTCCACCAGGCCGTCGCGGCCGGTTTCCTCGTTGACCATGAGCAGATCCGCGTAATCCGCCAGTTCCTGCCTGGGAATAATCCGCTGGAGAAGGGTTTC
Source organism: Desulfosalsimonas sp. (assembly GCF_046483245.1). Classification (GTDB taxonomy): domain Bacteria; phylum Desulfobacterota; class Desulfobacteria; order Desulfobacterales; family Desulfosalsimonadaceae; genus Desulfosalsimonas. The sequence goes on from NZ_JAWODO010000137.1 coordinate 16,999, forward strand.
CACCGGTGCCACCACAAGACTCGCATCCCTGTGTCCCGTGGCCAGTTGATACAGGATGCGGATCCTGCGGGCGGCAATTTCATTGTGATAAGACACCCGTTTAAAGGGCAGGATATTATACGGTGGAAAAACACAGGGCTCAGGGCTGCCGGGCCCCGCAAAAAAATTCAGATCCTGGGCAAAATTTTCCGCTTCCACCATGCTGGCCGTCACCACAAACACCGGCCGCCTGGTGTGCCTTGCCAGACGCGAAACCAGATATGCCCCCTGCCCCCCGGAGGCGCCGGTGCAGGTAAAGGTCCTGGTTCCGGCTGTCAGACGCTGGCCGATATCTTCAATGATGCTGGTTTGCTGCGCCCGCAGGGCGCTGATGGTTGTTTTTGACATTTTTTCCTTTTATGAATAAAGGTTCATACTTGACTGAATTTATATGTCCGTGGTAATAAACAATCTGTTTTGCCGACGTAGCTCAGCAGGTAGAGCAGCGCACTCGTAATGCGCAGGCCAGCGGTTCGACTCCGCTCGTCGGCTCCATATCAGACAGGGTTTCAGTTGGTTTCTGCTGAAACCTTTTTTATTTGCCGTGCAACTGACTTTGGATAACTAACATCACAAGCAGCTGCCGGGCAAACCGAATTTTGCAATATAAAAACTTGCCGGAAAAAAATCAATTCCAACCACAGACTTTTTACCCGGCTCCGGGCATTTGGTAATTTCCGTATGAGCCCGTAAAATGGATAAAACCCGGCGACAGTAAAGCAAAAATCGCTATAACCTCTTGACATATTATTTATATCGGTTTATTTAGAATAAAAACATGATCATTTCATGCTTGAAATTCATTTGAGAATCATTTATCAACAGCCAATTACCCAAATAATCCGCAGCATCCGAAATCATACAGAAAAACAGGCCGGTTATGCAGTACCCAGATTTAAAACCAAATGATGCAAAATCAGATGACCTGGAATTAAAAGAGGAGATTCAGGCCATTTCCGGCCGGATCAACCGTATTCTAAAAGAAATAAAACAGCATTACTGCCTTAACGAATCCGATGCACAACCCGAGACAGCAGATCCGGCAGCCGCTGAAACAACCGTTTGTCACCCCCACCCAACGCCAGACCAGGAGGCATAATGGCACTGACCAAAAATAAAATTGTCGAGCGGGTCAATGACCTGGGCTTTACCAAAAAAAAATCCGTGGATATCGTGGAATCTTTGCTTGAAATCATCAAACGGAGCCTGGAAAAAGATGAGGATGTACTGGTATCGGGCTTCGGAAAATTCTGCATCAAGCGAAAGGAAAGACGCCGGGGCCGCAATCCGGCAACCGGCGAGGATCTTTTGCTCAATCCCCGGAAGGTCGTAACCTTCAAGTGCTCGGGAAAGCTTCGGGAGAGAATTAATAAGGGGCGCTAACCCTGCAGTTCAACCGTCAATTTTTCTCCTCATTTTCTCCTCAGCCTCGCTTTTTCCAGCCAGGGCCCTGATGATCCCATCAGGGCCCTGGCTGATTATTTGCCGCATAAATCTCAGACCCGCGTTACTCGATCCCATAAGTCTTCATTTTGCTAAGCAGAGACGGATGACTGATTTCCAGCAATCGCGCGGCCCTTGTTCGGTTTCCGCCTGTTTCAGCAAGGGCCTTTTGAATCAGTATCTGCTCCAGCGCCTGTCGGCCGGATTTCAAGGAAAATCCGGCTGCAATAGCATCCAGGCCGCTGTTTTTGTTTTCCTGCCAGCAAAGCCCGGCAAACAAATCCTCGTCCAGTTCCGGGTCTTCGGCCAGGACAACCGCACGCTCGATCACATTTTCAAGCTCGCGCACATTGCCGGGCCAGGAATGCTGCATCAGCAATGACATGGCCCTGGCTGAAATACCGGTGATATTTTTTTCAAACCTGGCCTGGTAGCGCTCAATGAAAAACTGCACCAGCGATGCGATGTCTTCGCTCCGCTCCACCAGGGGCGGCAAATGGATGGGCATTACATTGAGACGGTAAAACAGATCCTCCCGGAAATTGCCCTGCTCTGCCTGTTCTGCCAGATCCTTGGAAGTGGCGGCAACAATCCGGGTGTCAACGGTTTTTGAACGGGTGGTGCCCACGGGGCGGATCTGGCTGTCCTGCAGCACCCGCAGCAGTTTCACCTGCAGGGACATGGGAAGATCCCCGATTTCATCAAGAAACAGGGTCCCGCCGGAAGCCGCCTCGAACAAGCCCCTGTAATCCCGGTCCGCTCCTGTAAAAGCGCCCTTTTTATGTCCAAACAACTCGCTTTCAAGCAGGTTTTCCGGGATCCCGGCGCAATTGACCGGAATAAATGCTTTACCGGCCCGCTTGCCGGCTGTGTGAATCCCCCTGGCCATCAGTTCCTTGCCGGTTCCGCTTTGGCCGGTGATCAACACCGTGATGTCATAGTGGGCCACCCGCTGGCCAAGCTCGAACACGGCCTGCATGCTCCGGCTTTCGGCAATCATCTCTCCGAACTGCCGGGGCTGCGCAATGCGTTCAAGGCGGGATTTAAGTGCGCTATTTTCCCTTTTCAGGCTTTCCCGCTCCTCAGCTTTTTTGAGGGCCAGCAGAATTTCATCGGGCTTAAACGGCTTTGAGATATAATCGTACGCCCCTTTTTTCATGGCTTCGACAGCAGTATCAATGGTGCCATAGGCTGACATCATGATCACGCTGGTTTCAGCAAGTCTGGAGCCGGCCGCCTCCAGAAAGGCCATACCGTCCATGCGCGGCATCCGGATATCACAGAAAATGTAATCATACGTGCCGGTTTCCAGAAGCTCGAGCGCAGCCCGGCCGTCTGCGGACGTATCCACGCAGTATCCGGCATCACCGAGCAATGCGCTTAACATGTGGCGCATGTTGGCTTCGTCGTCCACGACAAGGATTCTTATATGGTCACAATTTCCATGGGCAAAGTTCATTGCTGCCATCCATTTTCACCTTTGTCCTTATTTTCCGCACGGCCTTGGCTTTCACCGGCGTCCGCAGCCAGCGGAAGCCGCAGCACCATTGCCGTTGCCCCGGGTGCGGGGCTGGCCACTGCCATGTCGCCGCCCGTCTGCTGGATGATCATATAACTCACCGACAAACCGAGCCCGGTGCCCTTGCCCGGCTCCTTGGTGGTAAAAAACGGATCAAAGACCTGCTCAATATGCTGCGGATCAATGCCTGCGCCGTTGTCCCGGATCTTTAATTCAATAAACCCGGCAGCCGGATCATGGGCCCTTCGAAGCCGGGTATCAAAAATGCCGCGGGTACTCAGACAGATCTCTCCGGCCCGGGCATTGCCTGACTGCCGGATCGAATCAGCCGCATTGATCATGAGATTGACCAGAACCTGGTGCAGCTGGTCGGCATCCGCATTTATCCGGCTGTTTTCCGCATCCAGGCAGTACTGAAAATCAATGTTTGAAAACAAAGGCTGACAGGCAAGCATACCCCCGACCTCATGGATCAGATCGTGAAAGTCGAGCAAATCCGGTTTATTCCCGCATTTTCTTGAAAAATCAAGAAGTTGCCCGATAATGGTATGTACCCGCTGAATTTCCGATTCGGCCCGCTGAATATAATCCATGCCGCTTTGATCCTCCGGTGCAACACAGCGGGACTTGAGCAGCCCCAGATATCCGAGCACAATGCCGATGGGATTGCCGATTTCATGGGCCAGGCCAGCGGAAAGACGACCGATGGAAGCCAGTTTTTCCGCACG
>NZ_JAWODO010000138.1:0-15995 GCF_046483245.1 Desulfosalsimonas sp.
TTTCCAGCTGATATCATCTACCTGTCCACCTAACATTTTTTTTGTGCCCAACATTTCTAAGATATCCTTTCAGGCGCTGCTTCGGAAGGGTTTGCTGAAATAAAATCGCATACCCCGAATTGCTGGACCCAACTTTGTACCATATCCGAATACAAATCGAATATGTTATGTTAAATTAACGGGGAAAAAAGCGTTTGTCAATAAAAACATTTGCCGCGAGCAATTTTTCCTGCCTTAAAAGTTCTGCATTTTAAAAATCAACAAGGCCGCCATGCGCGGGCGGCCGCTATTGGTCACCACTGCCGTCAGAAACAGTTGACCGGTGTGCGCCGCTGAGCTGGCCGCAGGCGGCATCAATGTCTGAACCCTTGCTCCAGCGGATAATGGCGGTGTAGTTGTTTTTTATGAGAATGGACTGAAAGGCCTCTATGGCTGCGTTGTCCGGACGCTGAAACGGTGTATCCGGATGCGGGTTAAACGGGATAAGATTGATTTTGGCCCGAACGGACCGAAGCCGTTTTGCAAGCTGTCTTGCTTGTTTTTCCGAATCGTTGATTCCTTTTATCAAGATATATTCAAAAGTAATTTTGTCCCGCGGGGCCAGGGGATAACGGGCGCAGGCATCAATGAGCCGTTCAATGGGGATTTTGTTGTTTACGGGCATTAGCCGGCTGCGCGTGGTGTTGTCTGCTGCGTTCAGGGACACGGCCAGCCGCACACGGGTATCTCTGGCCAGATCGGCAAACCGGTCGGCCAGGCCGGCCGTGGATAGGGTCACCCGCCGGGTGGAGAATTTCAGCCCCCAGTCGCTGTTGGTGATCACCCCCAGGGCCCCCACTACGTTATCATAATTGGCCAGGGGCTCTCCCATGCCCATGAGCACGAGGTTGGACAGACGCATACCCCCCCGGGCCGAAGCCTCGTCCTGGCATGAAATGACCTGGCCGATAATCTCGGCCCGGCTCAGGTTGCGGATCAAACCGGTTTTGCCGGTCATACAAAAGGCGCACCCCATGGCGCATCCCACCTGGGTGGAAAGACAGAGAGTGTAGTGGTCTTTTTCCGGGATCAGCACAGATTCCACGCAATTGCCGTCATTCAGGCCAAACAGAAATTTGCATGTGCCGTCTTCGGCAACCTGCACATTGCGCACCTCAGGGCGGGGTATGGTGAAATGATCGGCCAACAAGGTCCGGGCATCTTTTGCCAGGTTGGTCATATCCTCAAAGCGTTGCACCCGCCGGGCATAAAGCCACTGCAGGGCCTGGTCCGCCCGGAAGCTGCGCATGCCGTGGCCGGCAAAAAACGCAATCAGCTCGTTTCGGGAGATATTGCGGATATCGGGTTTTTTATCGCGTTTTCGGGGTTGAATCATAACGGGTTCGGATGTATTATAAATTAAAAGAAATCCGGTTTTTCCGGGCATTGGAAAACATATTATTATACTTGACATTCCGGGATGTAAATATTAATTTCAACGGATTCATTTTTGCGGCGATACGAGAATCAGCTCTATGTTTGACAATTTAAGCGACAAGCTCAATTCGGTTTTTAAAAAACTCAAAGGTCACGGCAAGCTCTCGGAGAAAAATATTGACGAGGGCTTGCGGGAAGTGCGCATGGCCCTGCTGGAGGCTGATGCGCATTACCGGGTGGTCAAGCAGTTGATCGCAGATATCCGGGCGCGGGCCATCGGCCAGGAGGTGCTGGAAAGTCTGACACCGGCCCAGCAGGTCATCAAGATCGTTAATGAAGAATTGATCGCCCTGATGGGATCGGAAAACGAAGCGCTCAATCTTTCCGGGGCCATGCCCCAGGCCGTGATGCTCGTCGGGCTCCAGGGTTCGGGCAAGACCACCACGGCCGGAAAGCTTGCGGTTCACCTGCGCAAAAACGGCAAAAAACCGTATCTGGTGCCTCTGGACGTCTATCGCCCGGCAGCCATTGATCAGCTCAAAAAGCTCGGCGAGCAGCTGTCAGTGCCGGTATATGATTCCAGCCCGGATATGGATCCGGTGGAAATCGCGCAGAAAGCCCGGCAAAAGGCGCCGTCTGAAGGCTGTGACACGCTGGTCCTGGATACTGCGGGCCGGCTGCACGTGGATTCGGAATTGATGAACGAGCTTTCCCGGATCCAGAAAGCCATCGAACCCTCGGATATCCTGCTGATCGCCGATGCCATGACCGGTCAGGATGCGGTCAACATGGCCGAGTCATTTGACCAGGCCCTGGATCTCGGCGGCATCGTGCTCACCAAGATGGACGGCGACGCCAGGGGCGGGGCGGCCTTGTCCATTAAGGCGGTTACCGGCAAGCCGGTGAAGTTTATCGGTGTCGGTGAGAAAACCAATGCCCTGGAAGAGTTTCACCCGGAACGGATGGCATCGCGGATCCTGGGCATGGGCGATATGCTCTCCTTTATTGAAAAGGCCCAGGATGCGGTGGATGAGAAAAAAGCCGCTGACCTGGAAAAGAAACTCCGGAAAAACCAGTTCACCCTGGAGGATTTCCGGGACCAGATGACCCAGGTCAGAAAGATGGGATCGCTCAATGACCTGATCAAGATGATTCCGGGTGCAAACAAGAGCAAGCAGTTAAACAAGTTAGACGTTGACGAGCGGGAACTGGTGCGCATCGAGGCCATCATCAACTCCATGACTCCGGCCGAGCGGCGCAACCACAATATCGTCAACGGAAGCAGAAGAAAACGGATTGCCAAGGGAAGCGGGACGAAAGTTCAGGATGTTAACAAGCTCCTGAAAAACTACTCCCAGGTGCTCAAGATGATGAAGAAATTCAACAAGGGCGGCATGCGGGCAATGACCCGGAACATGATGCCGTTTTAACAAGGAAGGCAGAAAAATGTCAGTAAAAATCAGATTGTCCAGGCATGGTGCGAAAAAGAAACCGTTTTACCGCATTGTCGTGGCAGACGGCCGCTATCCCAGAGACGGCCGGTTTCTGGAAACCGTGGGCACCTACAACCCCATGGTGGATCCCCACGAAGTGACGCTGAACAACGATAGGATTGCCCATTGGATGGATAACGGTGCCATCCCCACCGACACCGTCAACAGCCTTTTAAAGCAAAAGGGTTTTTATGAAGGAGTAAAATCAGCATAAAAAATAGCTTGTCCGCGAATCCCAACATTCCAGCAGCCATTCTATGAAGGAGAGGGGTCAAATGAAAGAGCTGATCACGTACATCGCAAAGGCGCTTGTGGACAATCCTGATGAAGTGACCGTGACCGAGGTGGAAGGCGGCCAGACAGCGGTCCTCGAGCTCAAAGTGGCCAAGGAGGATCTGGGAAAAGTGATCGGAAAGCAGGGGCGGACTGCCCGGGCCATGCGGACAATATTGAATGCCGCTTCGGCAAAGGTCAAGAAGCGTACAGTTCTTGAGATTATTGAGGAATAATCAAAGCCGTCTGCACATGGACCCGGACAAGCTTCTTTTGATCGGAAAAATTTTCCGACCTCACGGTATTCGCGGGGAGGTCCGGGTTTCTGCATATGTGGACCAACAACTCCACCTGCAGCCCGGATCCCGGGTAATTGTTGAAGCCCCGGATCAGCAGCCTGCTGAATACAGCATAGAGACGGCCCGTTCCCATAAAAACGGCCTGCTCATCGGATTTGCAGGGGTTGGCGATCGAAGCAGCGCAGAGGCCGTTTCCGGCGCATCCCTTTTTATGCCCCGATCCGCCCTGCCGCCTGCAGAGCCGGATACATGGTACTGGTGTGATCTGATCGGGCTGGCGGTTTACGAAACCGGCGGCGGATTTCTGGGCCGGGTGGAATCCATGATTGAAACCGGCAGCAATGATGTTTTCGTGGTCAGACACGGGCAAAACGAGCGGCTGATTCCGGCCATTGAACAAGTTGTGCGGGAAATTAACCTGGAAGACGGCAAAATGGTCGTGGATCTTCCCGAGGGGCTTTAACCGGGGAGCGCAAAATCCGCAGGGCCGAAGATAGCGATGGAAAGGATTGCGGGAAAGATGAGGTTTTGCGTATTGACGATCTTTCCCGAAATGTTTGATGCATTTGCCGGCCACGGGATCATGCGCAGGGCAGTGGAAAGCGGCAAAATTCGTCTGGAGCCCGTTAATATCCGCGATTTTGCAGAAGGCCGGCACAGGGTAACAGACGACCGGCCCTATGGCGGCGGCTCGGGAATGGTCATGAAGCCCGAACCCCTGGCCGCGGCCATTCAAAGCGCCAAATCCGAATTGCCCGAAGCCCCGGTGGTGCTGCTCACCCCTCAGGGCCGGCGCTTTGATCAGGAAACGGCCCGGCAGTATGCGGCCTGTAGAGAGATGATTTTTGTCTGCGGACGGTATGAAGGACTGGATGAACGGATTTGCGAGGCATATGTCGATGACGAGATCTCCATTGGCGATTATGTATTAACAGGCGGAGAACTGCCTGCAATGGTGGTCATGGATGCGGTGATCCGGCATATCCCCGGCGTGCTGGGAGCAGAGGATGCTGCAGAGTGCGATTCCTTCTCGGCCAGCCGCCTGGAGCACGCACATTACACACGGCCCGGGGCTTTTTGTCAAAAGGAGGTGCCCGGGGTTTTGCTTTCGGGCAATCACCGGGCCATAGAGGAATGGCGCAGGGAATCGGCGTTGCTGCGCACAATTTTAAGGCGCCCGGATTTACTGGAGCAGACGGGGCTGACAGAGCCGGAAAAAAAGATTGTTCAAAAATGGTGCCGCCGACTTGAAGCCCTTGCATCGGATTAAGCTTTACCTGGCCCTGCTGCATCATCCGGTCAGGAGCAAGGACGGCAGCACCATTGCCTCGGCGATTACCAGCATTGATCTCCATGATATCGCCAGGGCCGCCCGAACATACGGGGTGAGCGGATTTTATGTGATTACCCCCCTGGCGGATCAGCAGGCTTTTGCCCGAAAGATCATCGGCCACTGGACAGACGGCGCGGGCGCTGTGTACAACCCGGACCGCAGCCGGGCCCTGGCTTTGATCCGTATCCGGGAAAGCTTAAACCAGGTTACAACAGAGATCTGCCGGCAGGAGGATCTGCCCGTACGGGTGGTGGCCACCAGTGCGGTAGATAGCCCGGACCAGACCGGATACCCGGAACTCAGCCGGGCCCTGGCCAAACAAGATGCCGCCTGGGTACTGGCCCTGGGCACGGCCTGGGGGCTGACGGCTGAATTTATGGATGAGGCGGATTTTCGGCTGGCGCCGATTTCAACCGGATCGGGGTATAACCATCTTTCCGTGCGCTCGGCAGCCGCCATAATGCTTGACCGGCTTCTGGGCCGCGAATTTTGATGGCGCCGTAAAAAGTTCAATATCTGCGTTACGCGCGATTCCTCAGAATTTCACGTACGTATAAGTACGCTGCATTCTTCGGCAATCGCGCAAGCCTTGATCTTGAAGTTTTTACGGCGCCATCTGAAAACTTGGTTTTTACGAAACCATCAATTTTAAAGATCAGAATTTAACCGTTTCAGGTCCCGGCCCTTTTCCGGCGGGTCTGACAAACCCTATTGCGAGGCGATTATGGACGCGATCAAACAGATTGAAAGAGAACAGCTTAGAATGGATATCACCGGGTTTGAGCCCGGGGATACGGTAAAGGTGCACGTCCGGATCCGGGAAGGAGAAAAAGAGCGGATCCAGGTTTTCCAGGGCGTGGTCATTGCTATGAAAAAGGGCACGACCAACGCCAGTTTCACGGTACGAAAAGTGTCTTACGGCATTGGCGTGGAACGAATTTTTCCCTTGCATTCCCCGGCCCTGGAACGGGTGGAAGTGGTGGAAAAAGGACGGGTGCGCCGCTCCAAGATTTATTACCTGCGGGGGCTGAAGGAAAAGGCGGCACGAATGAAGCTGCGCCGCAAATAAGTACTTTCAGGAAATTGTCCATGGCTGAATCGATCCGGCAATTCGAACACCAGGCGCAAAGTCAGGGATATTGTCGTATTGCCGGAATCGACGAGGTGGGCCGCGGCCCCCTGGCCGGCCCGGTGGTTGCGGCAGCGGTGATGCTTTCAGACGATTTTGCCGTTACCGGCATTACCGATTCCAAGCGGCTTTCTCCCAGGGTCCGGCTGCGGCTTCACGACGAGATTTACGCAAATGCAAGGGCCGTTGGCATCGGCATTGTGGACCCTGTTGAAATCGACCGGATCAACATTTTGCAGGCCTCGCTTCAGGCCATGTCCATGGCTGTGGACAATCTTTGCCCCGAACCCGATTGCCTGCTGATTGACGGCCAGTGGCCCATTGGCGCAGAAATTTACCAGCAGACCATTGTCAAGGGGGATTTGCGCAGCATTTCCGTTGCCGCGGCCTCGATTGTGGCCAAGGTCACCCGTGACCGGATCATGGAAAGATACAGCCTGGATTATCCGGAGTATGGGTTTTCCGGCCACAAGGGCTATCCCACCCGGGCCCATGTCCGGGCACTGGAAGAGCACGGGTGGTGCCCCATTCACCGCCGCAGCTTTAAAGGGGTGAGCCGCCACAATCACCGGTATTTCCGCCCAAATCCGGAAAAAACCGCCTGCTTTACCGGTTTTTCAGGAAGCGCCTGAGATGGCAACCGAATCCCAAAAGTTCGGGCGTCTGGGCGAATCCCTGGCCATTGCCCATTTAAAAAAAAACGGGTATCAGATCCTGGAGCGAAACTACCGCAACTGCTTTGGCGAAATCGACGTGATTGCCCGCCAGGGTGAAACCATCGTATTTGTGGAAGTAAAGTCCAGATCCTCGGACCGTTTCGGACCTTCCAAGGCGGCTGTGGACCGGATAAAGCAGCAGAAGATTTCCAGGGTGGCCCTGGGCTATCTCAAGCAGAAACGCCAGACCGACAAAAAGGCGCGTTTTGACGTGGTGTGCGTGGATGCCGGGCAAAAACACTGCCGGGTGGAAATCATTGCCAATGCCTTTGCCCTGGCCTACGGATAGGTCTTCATGAATGCAACCCGGCCAAACCCGGCAGGCGGCATACTTTACGTGGTGGCCACACCTATCGGCAACATGGGAGATATGACCTACAGGGCCGTGGAAGTGCTGCAAAACGCAGATCTTATCGCCGCCGAAGACACCCGCCACACCGCAAGGCTGCTTGCCCATTACGCCGTTGAAACCCCCTTGCTTTCCTGTCACGAACACAACGAATCCCAAAGAATTCCGCTTCTGTTGCAAAAACTGGAATCCGGCCGCCAGCTTGCCCTGGTTTCGGATGCCGGCACACCCATGGTTTCGGATCCCGGCTACCGGCTGGTGACCGCGGCAGTGAATGCGGGCATCCAGGTGGTGCCGATTCCTGGAGCATGCGCCGCGGTTGCCGCCTTGTCCGTATCCGGGCTGGCCGTAGACAGCTTCTGCTTTGCAGGGTTTGTTCCCAAAAAGAAAAAGCAGCGACAGGAACTGCTCACCCGTCTGGCCGGTGCCCGGCAGACTCTGATTTTTTATGAATCTCCGAGGCGGGTGGAGGCGCTTTTGCAGGATTTGATCGATTATCTGGGAAACCGCCCGGCGGTGGTGGCACGGGAGATCACCAAGCGCTACGAGGAGTTTTTACGCGGCAGCCTTTCCGAATTGCGCGATGAGGTCAGCCGGCGCGAATCCATCAAGGGCGAGATCACCGTGCTGGTTTCCGGCTTTACTGAAGACAGCCGGGATACCGGGGAAGTGGACCGGGAGATCCAATGTGAAATTGAAACTGCCCTGGCCGGGCAAACGGTTTCTCCTTCAAAGCTTGCAGCAGAGCTTGCACGCAAATACCGCATGCCAAAAGGCCGGGTTTATAAAATGATCGTGGAGATCCAAAAGAACCGATAGGTTGCTGTTGCGCTGCCGGCCCGCAATTTTGATGGCGCCGTAAAAGTCCAATATCTGCGTTACGCGCAATTTCTCAGAATTTCACGTACGGCTAAGTACTCTGCATTCTTCGAAATTGCGCAAGCCTTGATCTTGAACTTTTTACGGCACCATCTGAAATCAGACTTTTTACGGTGCCATCAATTTTGGAAGTGGTTTGAAATGCACTTGAGAATGAATATTTTGGTTTTTATTGAGTTTACGGTTCAACAGAAATCCTGATAAAAAGGGAGGCCGGGATATGAAAAAAAGTTTTACCACTGTGGGCTGCGGAAGGGTTGGAACTGCCATGGCCCGGTATCTCGCAGCAGCAGGGTATCGGCCTGCGGGATTCGCCAGCCGCAGTCTTTCTTCTGCAAAACGGGCTTCTGAAGCCACCAGATCCAGTGCCCCGGCTTCGGTTCAGCCCTGGGATGTCACACCCGGGGCGGATATCGTCCTGATCACGACCCCTGATGGTGCCATCCGGGAAACAGCGGAAAAAATCGCCGAATACAAGGGCGTTGGCAAGGACACGGTGGTGCTTCACTGCAGCGGGGCACTGCCGTCAACGGAACTGGCCGCAGTTGCCGATTGTGGTGCGAAAATCGGCAGCCTGCATCCGCTCCAGAGCTTTGCTGATGAAAACATCGAACAAAACCCCTTTGCCGGGATCATGATGGCTGTTGAGGGCCAGGAGCCGGCTGTGGCCGCAGCCCGGCAGATTGCCGAAAGCCTCGGGGCCAGCCCGTTTGAAATCCGGACCGACTGCAAACGGCTTTATCACGCATCCGCGGTGGCCGCTTCCAATTACCTGGTCACCCTCATGAATCTTTCCCTGCAGCTGATCATGGTCTCCGGGGTGGCCCCGGCGGATTCCTGGAAAGTGTTAAAACCCCTTGTGACCGGCACTTTGGGCAACATTGAAAAAAACGGCATTCCCAGGGCGCTGACCGGCCCCATTGCCCGGGGCGATGTGGAAACCGTGGAAGGGCATCTGGCCGAGATCGGACAAAAAGCCCCCACACGGCTGGAGCTTTACCGGCTGCTGGGCCGGCACACCATTGAAATCGCCCTGGCCGGCGGGGGGTTGTCAGAACAAGCCGCAGAACGTTTAAAAGAAATACTTGCACCCACCGGCAGCACTGACTGACCCACGTCCTGTGTTGTCCTTTGGTTGTCCTTTGAATGGGGCCCCTATATCCGGTAAGGGATCAGGGCCCGGTCCCCCAGCTGCCGGTTTGCCTCCTCGATAAGATCCTGGCTGGAGATCACCGCCACTGCAGCATCAGCCCCGGAGGTGCTGAAATACTTGTCTGCGGCATTTCTGACCTGCTCCAGGTCCACCTCGAGCACCCCTTGCTTGAAATTTCTGCGCAGCTCGTCTGACAGGCCGATGAGCCTTCGGTAAAAAGCCTTGAATGCTGCCGGACCCGGAGGGTCGGGCCTGTCCAGATCGGCACAGACCTGCAGCACAGCCTCCTCGATGTTTTCCCCGTCATAGTCGCCTGAGGTGATAAAGTCCGCGGCTGCGTCATAGACCTGCAGGGTCCGGACAATGTGGGGATCCCGGTAGGAGCCGAAGTAAAACTGTCCGTTTTCCATCTGGTAGAGGCTAAAGCCGCCGTAGGCTCCGCCTTTTTCACGGATCTCCCGGTGCAGGAACATGGATTTGAGCAGTTTGCTGATTACCGCCAGTACCGGCGCGTCCGGGTGATCCATGGGCCGGGTTTCAACCACCTTGGCCACAAAGGACACGGCCGTGGCCGTGGCCCAGCCTTCCCTGGGGATTTCCGGGTCTGCGGCCAAATTCGGGGGCTCAAAGCCGCATCCGGCTGCAGGGGGCATTTTTTGGCAGATGTCTTTTGCCAGGGGAAGTGCGGTTTCAAGGTCTGCCGGCTCACCGATTAAGGCTGTGCGCACGTTGTTTTCATGAAAAACCGTCCTGGCAATCCGCTCCAGGTTTGCGGCCAGGGTCTTTAACTTTTCCGTGTCCAGATCGGCTGTGAGGTTTTTGATGGTTTTGATCTGATGGATTCCGTGCCAGGTTTCATTCAAGGCGCTGGCTGTGGAAAAATTTCTTGCGGCAAGGGACATGGCCAGCCGGTGGCCGTTATGCACCACGCTGGATTCCATTTCCGCGCGAACTTCCAGAAGCAGATCCCGGAGCCGGTCTATGTCAGAAAAGGCATATCGGCTCACCAGGTCCCGGATCAGGTCAAACATGCTGGAAATGTTTCTTGACAGGCATTTGCCTGAAAAATTGAGCACAGGCAGGCAGGTTGCACTGCTTTGGGAAAACATGCGCGAAGCGCTCACGGAAAAACCCAGCCCGCCTGTGTATTGGTCAATTCTGCGTGCCAGTTCCACATAGTCGTAGTCCGCCGTGCCGGCCTGGGTCATGGCGTGGCAGAAAAGCGGCAGCAGGTCAATCAACTCCGGCTCCAGGTTCTGGATGCCGAATACGGACTTGCAGTACAGTATCCCGGAACTGGGCTGTTCATAGAGTTCCACCGGGGGATTTTCAACCACCCCGGAGGGGTGCACGACCCGGATATCCGGGGCAATATCGGTTTTGGAAAGCATGGGCAGACATGACAGATCCTCCTGGCTTTCCTGGAGCTGCACCAGCTTTTGCGCATCCTGTTGGATCTTTTTGCGGTCGTCTTCTGTGAGGTCTTTTTCAATGGCAGCCAGGCGTTGTTCTTCCCGGGCCCGCTTTTTTTCATAAAGCTCCGGGTCCGGTTCCAGGGTCATGCGCATCCGGTGGGGGTTGTTGATGAAATATTTCCGGATCCGGTTTTCCAGAAGATCTGTGGTCTCCAGTTCCTGGAAAAACCGCCTGACCAGGCTGTCAAACTGGAGCGTCACATCCGGTTGCCCCTGGTGGAGCCAGTCGCCGCAGAAGCGCAAAAGCAGTTTGAGCCCGTAGGGAAACGGCGTATTGGTGACCTCTTTTCGGTGAAATTCGATCTGATGGATGGCTGACTCCACCAGCCGCCGCTCGATTCCGTTTTCAGCCAGATCAGAGAGCACCTCAAAGATGATTTTTTCGATTTTTTCCGCATCTTCGGCATTGACGTCCTTGAGGCCACAGGCAAACAGGGTGTCCTTGTTGTCGGCATCCAGGCCGCTGCCGTCGCTCAATGTCGATCCCAGCTGGGAATCCATGAGCGCCTTTCGCAGGGGTGCGCCCGGATTTCCAAGCAGCACCTGTTCGAGCACCGAGAGCACCAGCACCTCGTAAGCCTCCCGGATGTCTGCGGTCAGCCAGGCCACACATGCCTGGGTCTTTTTGTCCGTGGTTTCCTCCGGGTCCATTGGGTAATAATACACGGCGGTTTTCGGCTCGCTCCAGCGGGGCTGGGACGGCACCGCTGTTGCCGGGTCAATGGGGGAGAACTGACAAAGTACGGTGTCTTCGATAAATTCCAAGTGCCGGGCCAGGGGCAGATTGCCGTAGGTGTAGAAATAGGCGTTGCTCGGATGATAATGCCGGGCGTGAAACGCCTTTAACTGCTCATGGGTCAGCTGGGGGATCTGTTCCGGATCACCGCCGGAATTGTTGCTGTAAGTGGTATCCGGGTACAGGGCGTTTAACAGGGACCGGCCCATTACCTGGTCGGGAGAGGACATGGCCCCTTTCATCTCGTTGAAAACCACTCCCTTGTAAACCAGGTGCTGCTGGCCGTCTGCCGGATCGGTTTCAAATTCAAGCCGGTGGCCTTCCTGTTTGAAGCTCAGTTCGTCAATGCGCGGAAAAAAGGCGGCATCCAGGTAAACGGACATGAGATTGTAGAAGTCTTTTTCATTCTGGGTGGCAAAGGGGTACATGGTCCAGTCTGAAGCGGTCAGCGCGTTCATGAAGGTGCTTAAGCTTCGCTTCATCATGGAGAAAAACGGATCGCGCACCGGATAATTGCGTGAGCCGCACAGCACTGTGTGCTCCAGGATGTGGGCCACGCCAGTGGAATCGGCGGGCACGGTTTTAAAAACCACGGAAAAGGCGTTTTCCGGGTCATCCCGACTGATATGGATGTGGGCCGCACCCGTGGGCAGATGCTTGAGTTCGTAGTAAAATCCGTTTATCTCGGGCAGTTCCATCATCTTTTCAATGCGAAAGCCGCCCTTTTGATCTCCGGGCTTCGGGCCCGGGTTTCGGGGATCATCTGTTTGTTTCATGGATATGTTTCTCCGTTTAAAGCTTTTGATGGCATCGTAAAAGTCCAATATCTGCGTTACGCGCAATTTCTCAGAATTTCACGTACGGCTAAGTACGCTGCATTCTTCAAAATCGCGCAAGCCTTGATCTTGGACTTTTACGGCGCCATCTGAAATCAGACTTTTTACGGTGCCATCAACTGTTCAGGCACGAAAAAACCGATAGCATATCTGCTGCGCCAGCGTAAAGATACTGCATGCAAATATTCTATCGGTTATGGGGGGCCGGGGGGGAGTTGACCGGATCCGGGCAGGCCGCCGGTTATGTGGCCACATAAATGCCGCGGCGCTTGCGCTTGATTTTGCCCTGCTTGCCCAGCCGGTAAATGATGTTTCTAAGCTTTTTTTCGTCAAAATCCGTTCTGGACTTGATATCGGCCAAGCGGGCGCCTTCCGGCATATCGCTGATCACATTCAGCACCTGGTCGGATGCGGTTTTGCCGCTGCTGCGCCGGGTCTTGGGGCTTTGGGGGCCGGCGAGTTTGCGAACGGTTTTCTCGAGTTCCTCGATTTTTGCGGTCAGCCGGTTGATCTCGGTTTTTGTAGCAATGTTGTATTGCTTGAGAAAGAATTTGATCATGGCATCAAAACTGGGATTGCGTTTTTTTTGTGTCATTGATCGCTCCTTGTTTTTCTTTAATTGCGATTTGTTTGAAACAATTTTGATTATTTGACTTTCTTTTGCATAGACAATTCAGTTTTATAAGTCAAGTGTTTAAACAGGTTATCGGCAAATGACTTATCTTTTTCCCCGGATCCTGAAAAACGCTGCTTTCCGGGTCAGTATTTCCGGATTACCGAATAAGTGGCCATGGCCCTGGCCACAAGGTTTTTTGCCGCATCGGTGACGGTCACCTCACCCAGGGCAGTGTTGCGCCCGTTGTGGAGAATTACGGCTTCGGCATAAATGCATCCTGAGAAAAAGGGCCTGATGTAATTGATTTTCATTTCAATGGTACTGATGGATTCATTTTTGCGGGTAAGGCCGGTCAGGGCGGTTCCCACAGCAGCATCGGCAAGGGAAAAAATCGCACCCCCGTGGGCGATGCCACCTGCATTGCCCAGTTTTTCGGAAAACGGCAGTCTGAGCCGGGCCCATCCTTTTTTCAGGTCCATCAGTTCCATCCCCAGCAGATTCCAGTAGGGCACCTGTTTTTGAAGCCGCTCAAACACGGCCTGCCGAAATTCCGGATCCAGTTCTTCAAACCGGGCCATGGATGGTTTCCCTTTTGTTATGGGTTAAAAAACAAGGTATGTCAGATGTCGAAGATGATTGCGCCACTGAACATTTACTGATATATTCAAGAAAAACCTTACGTTTTTATTGTCAGGGCGGGCGCTTCAGGTCAACGGTTTTTATAAGAAAATGATTTCAGGGAACTTTTCACTTTTCGGATTTTCGGGGAAATCAGTATGCAGGGCTTTTTTAATTCCTTGAGGCTGCCGTGCCCGGTATGCACCCATTCCACGCTGCGGCTGACCGGTACCTGAGACCAGATTTTTTTCCGCTGCAGGGGCTGCGGCGTCAAAATTGCCCTACAGGACATTGTTGAATCCATTGACGAGGAGGTTGAGCGGATTCTGGCCAATATGCCCTGCGACCGGTTTTAGCCGGATTGCAGGATAAAGCAGGGAGAGTTTTGTGGCAAGGGGGTATTTCCGGATACTGGTGTTTGCCTGCACGCTTATGGTGGGGGTGCAGTTTCCGGCGGTGATGGATCAGTACCGGAAACGGGTGGATGCCCATTTCCGCGAAATCAGCATAAACCTCAGCGGGTTTCAGCAGACAGCAGACCGGTATTTTGACGGCAGCCTCGAAGCGTTGATCTCCCATTACAAAAAAAGCCCGGACCCGGTTTTTGCCCAGGATGCCCAAAGCGTGGAACAGCTTCACCGGCGCTGCCAAATGCTTTCCGCCCAGCAGTCAGCCATGTCCGGGCCATGGTATCGGGCGGGTTTTCATCTGCTGTTTTTTCACAATGATGAGATTTTGGCTGAAACATTTGACCAGTATTCCTACACCGTCCCGTTGAGTCCGCGTGCCATTGCATGGGGACTGGGCGCGGCATTCTTTGTTTCCCTGCTGCTGGAACTCATTGTGATCGGGATCTTCAAAGGGTTTTGGCTTGCGGTAAAACCAAGGCATTCCGGAGCGCTCTGCATTTGACCTAAATTGAGCGTTTCAGATTTTTAAAAGCAATTCATTTGAAAGGATAAGATCCATTTGTATTTTAAAAATATGAAACGCTCAATTTATACAAAATGTTTGCTCAATTTATACAAAATGTTTCCGGTTGATTTGCCTGCATTTCCCTTTACTGGTCACTGCTCATCAAAGGGGATTTTTGTGCGCAGCTGCTTTTTGCGGCCTTGGTGTTTTTTGTTCTCCAGGCGGCGTTTTTTCGCTCGCCGCGGAATTCGGGTTTTTTTGCGCGTCGGGGATTCTTCCAGGGCATCGGCCAGAAGCTGTGCAAAGCGTTCAATGGTCTGTTCCCGGTTGGCTGTCTGGCTGCGGTGACGCTGGGCTGAGATGTGGAGCAGGCCGTTTTTATTGATGCGCGTGGGCAAGCGCTGTTGGATGCGTTCTTTTTGTTCCGGGCCCAGGCTGGGGGAACCGGCCACATCAAACCACAGGGTGATTCTGGAGCTTGTTTTGTTGACATGCTGTCCCCCCGGCCCCCCGCTGCCGGAGGCGGTAAACCAGAGTTCATTTTCCGGGATGGCAAGTTCTTCTGTGACGGTGATCATTCGGCTCTGCCTGCTTTTCTGTTTTCGGGTTTTGAACAATGGCGGAAAAGCGTATCATTATCCTTTTACGGCGCCATCTGAAATCAGACTTTTTACGGTGCCATTATCCTTTAAAAATACCATACAGTCTGTTTATTTCAAGGCGGAACAGCGGCATGGATTCGAACGGATTTACTCTTTGGCTTCCGGTATTTTGTGTTATGCCCGGCCTTGGACCTGATGATAATATTTTTTTTAAGAGGGAGCGCAGTTATGATAACTCTGCTGGCAAAGCTGCTGAAAGTCTTAAATGCCGAGACCGACCCCGGCCAGATCAGTGCGGCTTTGTGTCTGGCCATGTTTTTTGCCTTCATGCCCTTGATGACACTGCAGCATCTGGTTCTGATTTTTTTGGTGCTGGTTTTGCGGGTCAATATCACCGGGTTTATTCTGGGTTGGATGGTTTTTTCAGCAGTGGCCTTTATCATCGATCCCCTGCTGCACGCTGTTGGCATGGCGGTTTTGTCAGGCGGGGTCCTGGAGGGTTTCTGGAGCACGCTCTATGATTCGGGCTTCTGGCGCTTGACCGGGTTTAACAATACCATTGTCATGGGCGGGTTTGTGACTGCACTGGTGCTGGCTGTTCCCCTGTATTTCCTGTTTAATTTTCTGATCCGCCGCTACAGGCAGCATTTTCTGGCCTGGATTCAAAAAACCCGCCTGGCCCAGATGGTCAAGGGATCGCGGATCTATGCAGCCTATCAAACCGTTTCCGGATGGAGGAGTTCCGTATGAGTCGTTTTATCCGATGGCCCGGACTGGCCGCATTTTTTGTCATCGTGGCGCTCGGGGCTGCGGTCTGGCTGCTTATGGTGGACTTTGCGGTCCGGCACATGATCGAGAAAACCGGGACAAAAGCCGTGGGCGCCCGGGTGGAGGTAGCGGATGCCGATCTGAGCCTTTTTCCTCTGGGCCTGGAGATTTCCGGCCTGCAGGTGACCAATCCGAATTCGCCCATGCGCAATGCTGTTGTGGCCGAAAAGATCCGGATGAACTTCAATACTGGCGAGATCATCAAGGGCAACAAAGTGGTGGAGGATTTGTCCGCCACCGGAGTGGGATTTGACAAGCCCAGAAAAACCTCCGGTGCCATTGTCAAAAAGGAGAAAATGGCCGAAGAAACAGAAACCCCTGTGGCCGAA
>NZ_JAWODO010000015.1:0-30653 GCF_046483245.1 Desulfosalsimonas sp.
GGGATCGAGCTATAACAGCAACTTTTTTTGACGTTACTTAGATGTGTTGCCCTGTATCCCCTTGGTGTGAAACTTTGCACACAGTCGGGCATGATGCCGGCCCGGGGGTGGTTTGCGAGTCGCATTGTGCGCGCAAGCGGCCAGCAGGGAGGAAAGCGCCCCCGGGCCGGCATCATGGGAAAAATATACAACCCGGCACGAACAGCAACTTTTTTGAAGTTAGAAGAAGAACGGTTGGATTTTCAGACGGCTGCCGGGAATTTTTCCGTAAAGCGTTTTTCTGATTCCGCAGAGCCGATCAGAACCAGTTCATCCCCATGGCGGACAACAATGTCAGGCTCGGGGTTGATGACCAGTTCATCGTGTTTTTTCACCGCCACCACGCTGCAGCCGGTCTGTTCTCGGATCTGCAGTTTCATCAAAGGCTTGTTTTCAAGTTTTCGGGTCACCGTGACCCGAAACACGTTGAGTCCCTCTGAAAGTATGAGCATCTGCTGGGGATGAAGCAGGTTCATGATGGTGGCGGTCACCAGGGAACTGTAGGACAGCACCAGATTGGCCCCGGCCCGGTGCAGGGTGTTGATATTCCGGTCCAGGCTGACCCGGCTGATGATCTGCACACCCGGCCGGAGCCGGCGACAGTAGATGGTCAGATAAATAAGGTAAACGGCAGCATGACCAGCAGAAAAACAATGCCGCTGAGCAGCACCACCACTTAAAAAAGTCTTCCCGCATCACTGTGGAAGGTAATATCGCCGAATCCAAGGGTGGACATCGTGGTCAGAGTCCAGTAAAATCCGGTTATCCAGGAATACTGGCGGCCCTCAAAAGCATCAGCATGTGAAACAGTATGCTATTGAAAGAACAATAACAAAAACCCCAATGGAGAACAGATTCATGCAGATCAAAACCACTGAACTGCCGGGAATCGGAAAACGCTATTCCTTCAAGACCGTTAATGACGAGCAGGTGACCGTGATTTTACACCACAACGGCAGCCGGGAAATCTACCATTTTGACAAAGACGAGGAGGATGACCCGGATTTCACCCTTAGTCTCACGGATGAAGAAGCCCGTCAGCTGGGCACAATCCTCCTGGGCGTGGATTATCAGCCGGTTGCCGATGACCGGGTGGAACTGTTTTTAAAAACAGTGCGTCTGGAATGGCTTCGCGTGGAGCCCGACAGCTGCATTGCCAACCAGAAGATCATTGACAGCCAGATCCGATCCCGGACCGGAACCACGATTATCGGCATCCAGCGCGGTGAAACAATGATCGGCAGCCCGGATGTCAACGAGGTGATCCTGCCCGGAGACGTGCTCATGGTCATCGGCAACCGGGAGCAGACCAAGAATCTCGACAACCTGTGCAAATTATAGGACAAATCGTGGAAACCATCCCTTTTCTTCTGTTTGCCGGGCTGATTCTGTGTACGTTTTTCCTGGTCAGCTTCACTTCACAGAAATTCCGGCTGCCTTCGGTTTTGCTCTACATCATCCTGGGCGTGGCGGTATCGTCTTTTTTCCACGATATCAAGGCCATCCACACGGTGGCGGAAATCGGCATCGTGCTTTTGTTTTTTATCCTGGGCCTGGAATTTCCCCTTGCCCGGATGGTCAGTATTTCAAAAAAAATCTGGCCGGCCGGACTGCTGGATGTGGGGTTAAACATGGGCGGGGCCATGCTCATTGCCATGGTCTTTGGCCTGAGCTTTATTTCTGCTTTTATCATCGGGTCCATGGCCTATGCCACAAGTTCTTCCATCTCAGCCAAGATGCTGGAGGAAAAAAAGCGGCTGGCCAACCCGGAAGCCGAGTTCATCCTGGCCCTGCTGATTTTTGAAGACCTGGTGGCGCCGCTGCTGGTATCGTTTATTGCCGGCATCAATGCGGGCGAATCGCTTTCGCCTGCGTTTATGGGCATACTGGTTTCAAAAATCCTGCTGCTGATCATTGGCGCCATTGTCATGGGCCATTACGGGTTTGCCCGGCTCAACCAGTTTGTCTCCAAGTATATCCAGCATGATTTTATGCCGCTTCTGGCCGTGGGCGTGGCCCTTGCGTATGCCGGCCTGGCCATATCCCTTGGACTTTCGGAAATTCTCGGGGCATTTCTGGCCGGGGTAATGCTTTCGGAAACCGGACGCTCCCCGGAACTCGAACACCTGACGCTGCCGGTGCGGGATCTGACACTGCCGTTTTTCTTTTTCTGGTTTGGAACAACCATTTATCTGGGCGAAGGGATTTCGTATGTGCCCATGATGGTGGCAATGGCGGCCTGGGCCATTGTCGGCAAGATCCTTACGGCATTTGCCGGAAGCCGCATGTTCGGACTCTCGCCCAAAGCTTCTGTGCGGGCCGGATTTTCCATGGTGCAAAGAGGGGAGTTTTCAGCCATCATCGCCAGCATGGCTCCGGCCCAGCTGCGGGTTTTCAGTGGAATCTACATTGTAATCACTGCGTTTATCGGCGTTTATCTCTTTGGCCGGGCCCCGGCCATCGCCAGGTGGTATGACAGGCGCCGGAAGGAAAAACAGGCTTCTTTGTCTGCTCCCAAAGATGAAGCAACAGAATGATTAACAGGATCTGCCATTTAGTGGCTGAACGAAAACCCTGTTCAGCCAAAAGCCGAATATCGAAATCCGAAACAAATACGAATATCGAATGTTCAAATGATAAAAACCAACAGCTTAAAACAGGATGTTTCTGTCATTGATGCATTTAGGGTTTTGGTCATTGTTTCGGATTTCGAGCTTCGGATTTCGGATTTCCTGAACGAAAATCTGGTTTTCGTTCAGGCACAAGTCAAGACGAAAATCTCCATGCATAGGTTATCTCGCTGGAGATAACCGGCCTGATGCGCCCGAATTTGACCTTTGCCGCAGGCAAAGCTATATTTATGAATTTAAAAGCCATTTCATGATTTTCATTTCAACCCATTTCCGGCAAGATACACACGGCCCGGACAAAACACAGGAGAGCTGTCATGGAAAAAAGACAGATCAAGGAAAAAATTTACTGGCTGGGCGCAATTGACTGGGACCGGCGGCTGTTTGACTCCCTGATCCCCCTGCCCGATGGCACGAGCTACAATGCCTATCTCATCAAGGGCAGCGAGAAGACCGCGCTTTTGGACACAGTGGATCCGCCCATGGAAGATACACTCATGGATCAGCTCCGGGGGGTTGAAAAAATTGACTACATTATCTCCCATCATGCCGAGCAGGACCATTCCGGCACCATCAGCCGGGTGCTGGAAAAATTTCCCGGGGCAAAGGTGGTGGTCACTCCCAAGGCCAAAGGCATGCTCATGGACCTGCTCCGGCTTGACGAAGACGTTTTTTCCCCTGCGGAAGACGGCGATGTTTTGTCTCTGGGGGATAAAACCGTAAAATTCATCCACACTCCCTGGGTGCACTGGCCCGAAACCATGGTCACCTACCTGGAGGAAGACCGCATATTGTTCAGCTGTGATTTTTTCGGCTCCCACATTGCCACATCCGATCTATTCGTCACCGACCCGGGACGGGTATACGAGGCTGCCAAGCGCTATTTTGCCGAAATCATGATGCCGTTTGGCAAAGTCATCGCCAAAAACCTCGAAAAACTCAAGCCCTATGACATTGACATGATCGCCCCCAGCCACGGCCAGATCTACGACCAGCCCGGCTGGATCATGGATGCCTATGACCAGTGGGTCAACGGCGCGCCCAAAAACCTGGTGGTGCTGCCCTTTGTATCCATGCACGGCAGCACCCGGCAAATGGTGGATCACTTGGCCTCGGCCCTCACAGACCAGGGTGTGCGCGTGGAGCTGTTTAACCTGCCAGTGACCGATATCGGCAAGCTGGCCATGTCCCTGGTGGATGCGGCCACCATTGTGGTGGGCACGCCCACGGTCCTGGCCGGCCCGCACCCCATGGCCGCATACGCCGCATTTCTGGCCAATGCCCTGCGGCCAAAGGCCAAATTTCTTTCCATTATCGGCTCCTACGGCTGGGGCGGCAAAACCGTGGAAACCCTTGCGTCCATGACCGGCAACCTCAAAGTGGAGATCATTGATCCGGTTTTGTGCAAGGGCCTTGCCTCGGAAAGCGATTTCAAAGCACTCGATGATATGGCCGCAGCCATTGCCAAAAAGCACAAAGACCTGGATCTGACCTGAATCCACACCGGCGGGCGAAAAAAGACAAAGGAGCGCATCATGGCAGAAAAAGATTTGTTTTCCGGATTCCGGATCAAAAACGTGCATTTGAAAAACCGTATCGGTGTGGCGCCCATGACGCGTACATCTTCTCCCAAAGACAGTGTGCCGCGCCAGGATGTGCTCCACTTTCTGGTGCGCCGGGCGCAAAACGACGTGGGCCTTGTTTTCACCGAAGCCGTGCTCACAGACTACGAAAGCGCCCAGGGCTATCCCCGGCAGTCCCGGATGGTCACACAGCGCCAGATCGAAGCCTGGAAGCCGGTGGTCCGGGCCATCCAGGAATCCGGCAGCACAGCGATCATGCAGATGTTTCACTGCGGCCGGGTGGCCTGGCCGGAAATCAATCCCGCCGGCCGGGTCATCGCCCCGAGTCCGATAGCCCCCGAACAGGAAAACCCCCTGACCGGACAGCCTTTTCCGGTGCCCGATGAAATGAGCCAATTTGACATTGATCATGTGATCCGCGGATTTGCCGAAACAGCAAGGGGTGCGATGGAGGCCGGTTTTGACGGTGTTGAGGTCCACGGGGCCCACGGTTATCTGATCAATTCGTTTTTATCCGCCTATTCCAACAAGCGCACAGACGCCTACGGCGGCTCAGTTGAAAACCGATTCCGGCTGGCCCGGCAGATTATCCGTGCAGTGCGCGAGGCCATGCCCGAAGACCGGCTTTTGACATTCCGGATATCCAACTGGGGTGTTGTGGACATGAAGGTGTCATTGTTTGAAAAGGACCAGTGGCTGGAAACCATCGGTTTCCTGGACAAAGAGCCTGTGGATGCCATTTCAGTCTCCACACTGAATTTCAGCGACCCGGCGTTTGACACGGATCAAAACATGGCACAGCTCACACGGCAGAAAACCGGCAAGCCACTTATGATCTGCGGCGGGATCTATGACCGCAAAACAGCCGACCAGGCCCTGCAGGACGCAGACATTATTTTATCCGGCAAATCCCTGCTGCTCAATGCCAACTGGGTCGATGACATTGCCAACAACAGGCCGCTTGAACCCCGCACCCCGCAGGAATCCAATGTGGCCTACACCGACGAGCCGCTGCCGTAAACAAGGGCATAAAAAGGTTTGTCTGAAGTGGACCGGATATGAAAAAACCGCCCTGCAGTTTGCCGAAGTCAGGGAGGTGGCGCTCCGTCCGGAATTTCTTTTTCAGCCGTGACATCCTCCGGCTGCTGCCGGCTGCCAAAATCGGCTTATTCCAAAACTTCCACCCGGTTTCGGCCGCGCTGCTTGGCCAGGTACATGGCCCTGTCCACCCTGCGCAAAAGTTGGGTGATGCCTTCTCCCGGATGATATTCGGCCACGCCGAAACTGCAGGTCACCCGTCCGGCCGCGGAAAACTGTTGCCCGGCAACCGAATTGCGCAGATGCTGGGCCAAAATCACGGCCCCTTTAATTGATGTGTCCGGGCAGAGGACCAAAAATTCCTCCCCGCCCCACCGGCCGATGCTGTCGGCCTGTCGGATATTGGCATGCAACAGACCGGTGATCTGCTTTAATACATGGTCTCCGGTCTGATGTCCGTACGAATCATTGATTTGCTTGAAGTGATCCACGTCCAGCATAATAACGGAAAACGGCTGGCGTGTTCTCCGGATACGCCGGATTTCGCCCAGCAGGAGATCTTCGGTTTTGAGCCTGTTGAAAATGCCGGTCAGGGCATCTGTGACCGAAAGCCTTTCCAGTTCCCGGCTTTTAACGGCCAGCGCCTGATGGGCAATGCCCAGATCCCGGTTTAAGCGGGCCAGTTTTCTGTTCCAGAAAGCAAACAGACTCATGAGCACAGCCACAACCCCCAGAATCTGAAACAGCAGCAGCGTGTCAAATCCCTTGTCATAGCGGATCGAAAGCCATTTGCGGGTAATCCGGCTCACCTCCCGTCCGGAGACCGACTCCAGGGCCTTGTCCATGATGGATGCAAGGACCTGGTTGTCTCCGGCAATGCCCAGGCCCAGTTGTTCCTTGTACGGGGTCTGCCCGGCGATTTTTAAATCATAAAGCCCGAGTTCGTGCAGGATATAGCTGACCCGGTGCAGGCTTCCCAGGGCAATTTCGGCCTCATCTTTGGCCACTGCCCGTAAAACCCCTTTCAGGTCCGGATAAAAACGAAGCCGGATGCCGGGATACTGATCCCGCAAATAGTCCGCCACCGGGTTGTCCTGCACAATTCCGACTTTTCGGCCTTCCAGGGCGTGGAGATCCGGAATATAAGGCTGTCCGTCTCTTGCCACCATCACGTTGACAGATTCGATATACGGTTTGGACACGACAAAGGAACCCTTTTCCCGGCGGCTTTTCGACACTGCGGAAAGCAGGTCACAGCGGTCGCTTTCCAGGGCCTCAATGCTCTGCTCCCAGCTTTTTGTGGGTACAAAGCGGATGGGCACGCCGATTCTTTCCTCCAGCAGGGCCATGATATCAGCTGAAATTCCCCTGTGAACCCCGTTTTTATCGATTTCTTCAAAGGGAAGCCAGGAGGGCCGGCCGCAGATGCGGATTTCCCCCTTTTCTTCCAGCCACTGGCGCTCCTGCTGGGAAAGCATGACCCTGAGCCCGCCCCACTCGGTCTGCTCCCGGTCCAGCCACCGGCGGTAGAGCCGGGTCAGCTCATCCTGGGTCACCCTATCCATGGCCTTTTGCAGTATACCGCCAAGTATGGCGCGGTCCTTGCTTACCCCGATGGACACCGGCGTGTTTTCAAACCATCGGCTGTCCATGACCGGAACGCTTTTGAGATCCGTTAGAAAATGCTGCCGGATCAGATGATCAAAAACCGGCTTCTCTGCCAGGGCCGCATCCACCTCTCCGGAGGAAACCGCCTTGAGGCAGGCCAGAGAGTCCTTTTGGGCAACAATCTCAAGGTCGGGATAATGCTTGTTGAGCAACTCCTGGTAATAAAACCCTTCCGGCACAGCCACCTTCCGGCCGGCCAGATCCCTTAAGCGCGTGAACCTCTCCTTTCCCTGGCGCACCACGATACCGGAAAAAATGGTCAAATAAGAATCGGTAAACTCAATGTATTTTTTCCGGTCAGGAGTTGGCACCACATCGCAGAGGCAGTCAATGTCACCGCTTTGAAGCATTTCCATGATATCGTTCCAGCCCTGGCGGGTGACATACTCAACTTCAACGCCGAGCTTGCCTGCCAAAAGCTCCATGTAATCAATGCAAAACCCCCTGGGCCGGCCCCTGTCGTTAAAATTAAACGGCGGCCAGTTCTGGAGGTTGTCCACCCGGAGCACGGGATTTTTGCGCAAAAAAACCTTTTCCGCCACAGTCAGGTCCGGAACCCGGGTCTGTTCCACGGAAATCCATTTTTCCGCAAGTTCCACTTTTTCCCGGTCTGTTACCGTTTCCATGGCTTTTTCGAGAATTCCTGCAAGCAAATCCATCTCCGGGCGAACGGCCATGTGGAGCCCCTGGGGACCCAGTTCAGGGCCCCTGGTCTCGCCGCATATCTGCAGACTGCCCAGAAAACGCGTGGCCATTAGATAGGCCACGGACCCAAGGTACCCGATGTAGGCGTCAGCCTCGCCGTATACAACCGCCTCAAGCCCCTCCTGGGCATTTTGAACCTGAAATACGTCAATTTCCGGATAAGCGGAGAGCAGCACCTCTTCCTGCTTATAACCCCGGGCGGCTGCAACGGTTTTGCCGCTGAGATTCTCTACTGTCTGAAATTTACCTGCGTTTTCCTTTGCCGCAACAATCACATAGGGCAGTTCCAGGTAGGATCCGGTAAAGCGCATAAACCGCTTCCGGCTCTCGGATATCCACAGGCACGGCAGAAGATCGATTTTGCCCTGCTTCAACAGGCCCAGCAACTCAAACCAGCTATAGCCGTTGACATATTGAAAGGATAGGCCCAGCCGCCGGCCCAGAAGCTCCAGGTGTTCAATGGCATAACCCTTGGGGCGGCCGTGCTCGCTGAAGTCAAAAGGCGGCCAGTCATCCTCGTTTCCCACCCGGATCACCGGATGGTTTTCAAGAAAGGCCCTTTCTTCAGCGCTGAGTTCAATTTTCGGGGAAACAGAGACAGCCGAAGGCAGCAGACCCGTCCGGCCGGCCGGGCCATCTTCGGCAAAAGATCCCTGTGCCGCGAAAAATACAGCCGGAAGGCAAATCAACAAAAAGATAAAAACAGGCGGTTTGTAGAAACCTTTCATCTTGTTTCCAGTCAGGGGTACGGGGCACCTGATCCCGGCGATCCGCAAACGCCCCGGCTTTATCAATAAAACCAATGCCCGGTTGGACTCTAAAAATTTATAACAAAATTAAAATGATATGTAAAGCTGAGGATCACCGGCGCAGACCTTCGGCAGCCCGCCCCTATCGCCGGCTCGCAATATAGATACTCAACAACACAATGCCCGCGCCGATAAATCCCGTAAGCGTTAGCTGTTCCGCAAAAAACAAAAAACCGATCCCAATGCCGCATACCGGTTCAAACAAAGCGGTCACCGAGGCGGCCTGGGCGGAAATGTAATTTTGCCCCTTAAAAAAAAGCGTATACGGAAGGGCCAGGGAAACGGTTCCCAGCATGATCAGAAACGGCAGGTTGTGCCAGAAGTGTTCCCCCGGGACCTGAACACCAAAAGGAAAAAGTATCAGCACCACGATCACGCTGCCCCACAGGGTACGAACCCGGGAGGGCAAACGACCGGCCAGAAAACGGCCGAACAAAAACACCCCTGACAGAAACAACCCGGAAAAAAGCCCGCTAACAATGCCCAGCAGTTCACCTGAATCGCTGTGAAACAGCGCTGCGGGATCTACAATCAAGGCTGTTCCCAAAAATCCCGCGGCCACGGCAAGCCAGGTCAGGGGTGTGTTTTTTTCCTTTAAAATAAGGGGGCTGAAAATGGCCACATAGATCGGTGCCGTGTAATGAAGCAAAACCGCCTTGGCCACGGATGTGTTTAAGATGGCCAGGTAATAAGTGATGGCCGTTCCGCACATGGAAAGGCCCACTGCCAGAAGAACCCAGCGGTGTTTGGCATCAAGCTGCTGCAAAGACACATCCCGCCGGCCCTCCGGGGTGCGGGCAATCCATAAAAAAAGCGGGACAACACCGATGACCGCCCTGTAAAACACGATGCTCAGGGGCGAATAGGCATCTATGGCGCGCACCCAGATGGGCACGAGGGAAAAACAAAACGCCCCTGCCAGGGTCATTAAAAGGCCTTTGAAGCGGGGCGGAACTCTGCCGATCCGGCCATTTTCATATTTCTTTGTGGTTTTGGCACCCATACACGGAGGATATATAACATATCCCGTAAATTTATGCCATTTCCCTGTCCGGGAACGAGGCAAAAAATGCATTTACATGGAACAGAAAGTTTGGTATTTATTTTTGAATAAGAAATAAAATATTTCGACCTGACTTTTAAAAAGTCATTTCCAGCAACAAAAAAGCGTCCGGCAGTTGCCCTAAACAGTGCATCCCCATCCAATTAAACAGACAAACCGATAATGGCTGAAACCAATATGGACAGCGGAGCAGAAATTTTCCAGCAGAGAACAGAATTCACGGAAGGATTGGCTATTGTCTCAAAAGACCACAAAATCCTTTATTGCAACCGCAGGTTTGCCGCCCTGGCCGATAGCGCATCCAAACAAACAATCGGCACACCAATAACCGATATTGTTGAAAAAAATGAACAGGAACGCCTGATGGCGCTGCTTGGCCAGGCCCATCGTCACGAGCAGGTTTCAGGCGAGTTTTACTTTAAGCCCGGAAACGGCGATAAAATTTTGTGCCGTGCGTCTATGCACAGTCTCAACGTCAACGATCTGAAAGCCGTTTGCATGGTGGTCAAACACCACGCTGCACGTGGAAATGGAGATCGGCCGGAACCGGTCCATACCGCAGCAGAAAAAGCAATTGAAAGGCCAACCGATTCCCGGATAGAAGTCATGCTTGTTGATGACCATGAAGTAATGCGCCAGGGGCTTTCCATGCTTTTGTCCAACTACGATGACATCAGCGTCACGGGCGAGGCTGGAGATGGAAAAGAAGCGGTGGAAATGGCCAGGGAGCTCAACCCGGATGTGATCCTCATGGATATCAGCATGCCGGAGATGAGTGGAATCGAAGCCACACGCATCATCAAAGCCGAAATGCCGCATATCCGGATCATCGGGCTGTCCATGTTTGACGCCTCGGATCAGGCTGAAGAAATCAGGCAGGCCGGGGCCGGCCAGTACCTGAAAAAAAACGGTGACAAGCACGAGCTGCTGAGCACCATCCGAAACGATTCAATGAACGCTTGCTGACACAAAGGCGACAAAGGCCTCGGTAAGGTCGGGATCAAACTGTTTTCCCGCATGCCGCTGCAGCTCTTCCACTGCTTCCTGCCGGGTAAAGATCCGATCATAGGGCCGGTGGTGGGTAATGGTGTCAAATGTGTCAACAATTGAAAACACTCTTGAAAGATAGGGAATCTCCTTTCCCTTCAGCCCCCTGGGATAGCCGCTGCCGTCCCACCATTCCCGCTGGCTTAAAATGGCTTCAGCGATCCTGGCTGTATCACCAAAGGTGTTTGTAATCCGATAGCCCGCTTCAGCATGGCGTTTGACCTGCTCCCATTCACTGGGAGTAAGGTGCCCGCATTTACACAAAAGATCGTCTGGCACCACTGCTTTGCCAATGTCATGAAGCCGGATAAACAAAGCCAGATCCTCCATCTGACTGTCTGAAAAACCCAGCTTTTCTGCAAACATTTGGGCCAGCTCAGAGGTGCGCTCCACATGACGGTCCAGGTCCGGCCATTTAACCCGCAGCCTGCGCAGCAGGGAGGACAGGACAAGCTCCTGATTTTTCCGGCTTTCGGCCAACTTGTTTTCATACATCTGCTCTTCGGCCTGCCGGATGACCATGTAGATATTATCGGCTGCCCGGCTTTTTTCCGCAAAACCCAGTGCGATGCTCGGCGCAACCGCTGTTCCATTGCTTAACTCGGCTTGCCTTTTGATCCGGGAGCAAATACTGCCGGCAATGGCCGCGGAGGTGGCCGGCAGAATGACGGCAAATTCATCACCCCCCCACCGGGCAATCACGTCCTCGTTTCTGCAGGTTTTTCTCAATATTTCCGAAATGTTCTGCAAAAGCCGGTCGCCTTCCTCGTGGCCAAATGTGTCATTAACCAGCTTGAGATTGTTTAAATCCCCGATGATAAAACTCACCGGAAGGCTCCGGCCGGTATCCAGCCGCTTGATTTCTTCTTCAAAATAGGCGCGGTTATACAGGCCGGTGATGCTGTCGTGAAAACTCACATACCGGATATGCTCTTCTGCCTTTTTGCGCTCTGTAATGTCTCTGGCAACCATCATCACACTGCGCACCCGCCCGTGAAGATCAAACTCGGGAATCAGCCGTCCCCAGAAATACCGCTGCTCATACAATCCCCGGAAGCCAAACTCCGTATTGATTTCCCTTCCGGAGCTGATGGCTTTGCCCGCCTCTTTTTCCAAAAGGGCGCAATACGCCTCGGGCATTTCCAGCTCCCTGCACGTCCGGCCAACGCATCGCTCCCCGGCAATCCCTGTCATGCGCTCATAAGCGGCATTGACAAATTGATAGCGAATCTGCGGGTCCACCCGCACGATGATATCCGGGGAATTTTCCACCAGGGTGCGAAACTCAAACTCCCTGCGCCGAAGGGCTGCCTCCATTTCCTTGCTTTTTGTAATATCCCGGAAACTGGTCACAGCATGGGTGATTTCCCCCCTGTCATCCAAAACAGGAGCGGCGATCATTGAAACCACGGAGTGCGAGCCATCGGGCCGGGCCATCATCCATTCCTCGTTCATGACCACCTCCCCTTTTTTCAGCGCCCGCCAGGGAGGGGTTTGCTCAAGGGAAACAGGCATTTTGCTGCCGTTTTCCAATGCCGCATAATGCTGCATGCGTTTTTCAAGGCTCGTGGCGTGGAGTTCCTTCCTGGATATTCCGATAAAATTTTCATAATAATTGCTCACAAGCCGCAACCGGCCGTCCGGGGCTTCAATCACGGCAATGCCTTCGGGTATGCTCATGAGTATGGCCTCAAGAATCCGGCGCCGCTCCTCGGCCTTTTCCCTGGCCGCTGTTGCCGCATCCCGGGATTTGCGCAGCTTGTTTTCTGCCTGCTGTAAGGGCTCGATGTTGCGCCATGCGGCAACGCCCCGGATGATCTCTCCATTTGCATCCCGCACCGGCGCGGCATTGATCAAAACCGTGACGGTCTGCCCCTTGTTGTTGGTCAGCCGGTAATATTCACTGACAACAACCTCGCCTTTTTGAATACAGCGCCAGATGGGCATCTGTTCTAAGGCCAGGGGTTCTCCGTTCATACGGGCAACATTGAGAAACCGGCCATATTGCTGAAGAGAGATATTTTTAAACGCCTCCTGGTCCTTTCCGGCAAATTCGGCCAGATGCCGGCTGACCATCAAAACGCGCCGGCTTCGGGCATCCACCAGCAAAAAACCCTCAGGCACGTTATTGATGACCGCCTCAATGATGCGCCGTTCGGATTCAGCCTCCAGGGCACGCTGCTGAGCCGTATGAAGAGAGGCGAGCATCATCTCCTCGGTCTCTTTCCGCCCGGTGATATCGCGCATCACCCCGATACGATAAAGCGGGCCGCCATTTTCATCCCGGATGACCCGGAAATAATCGGCCAGCCATCTGTAGTCGCCGTCTTTGGCCTTAAACGCATATTCCAGAAGCCCGGAGGAAGACTCAGAACTCTGAATCAATTCAAGTTTGCGCTCCACCTCCTGAATGTGGTCCGGGTGAATCCGGGCCAGAAAATCACTGATGCCCATGGCTCTGAATTCTTCGGGCAAATAGCCGGTGATCTGTTCAATAACAGGGCTCACGTAATCATAGGCGTCGGATTGAATATCCCGGCGATAGGCGGCGTCCAGAGAATTTTCAAGAACGCTGCGGAATCGGCTTTCGCTTTCGCCAAGCTGTTTTTGGTTTTGTTTGAGGGCGTTCTGGGTTTGCTTGATTTCGGTGATGTCGTGGGCAAAAATCATATAGGAAATCAGATTTCCGGATCTGTCGCATTCCGGAACAATACTGGTGGCATACCATTGCTTTGCAAATTTCACCTCCAGCTTCTGCGTCTGCCCTTTTTGCGCGGCAGCATCCATGGCTGCCTGAACAGATCGAAACCATTTTTTCGAAAACTTTACCTGCCCGGCCCTCCGGCCCAGCAGCTGATCCACCGGAATCCCGGTCACCTGCGCATATTTTTCATTCACAAACGTATACCGCCGCTGCGCGTCAAGACGCGCCATCAGATCCGGATACCCTGCCACAAGTGCGCAAGCTTGATGACTCACTATTGTTTTCCCCGTTTTTGCCGGCAATATATTTTTACTTGAACACTTAATATATTCCGTAAATGCAAGATTCGCAAACCGAAAACCCACCTGCCGGCAAGGACAAAGGATAAATTGAAGGCAAACAAAACAGGGGCATCCGGATGCTTCCGGGTGCCCCTGCACGGTTTAAACCTTCTCTGTTACCTATTTTACGACGAAGTATCGGTGAGTTCATCCAAACGCTTGCGGATCATCTCCAGTTCGGATTGCAAAGCATCCGCTTGCTGCTTCAGGCCCTGTTTTTCGGCTTCCGGATCTCCTGCGGCATAGGGCGCACCCTGCACGCGGGCCGGAAGACCCGTGGCGAAAAACCGGTTGCGCCACCCAAAACCGCCGCCGAAAAAACGCCGGCCAAAGCCGCGTCCCCGGCCGAATCCAGAACCCGGACCCCGGCCGGGACCGGCATTGGCAAATCCAGGGGCAGCAAAACCTCCGCAATATCCGGCACCGCGTCCGGTCATTGACCCCATTCCCATGGGACCTGTTCGATCTCCTGCTGGCATAATCAAACACCTCCTTTCATTTTTTCAGATGCCGGCCAGCCCGCTTGAGACTGACCGGGTTGTGTATTTATCAATTGTATATAAGCATCGACCGTGCCAAACTTTTCTTCTGATTTTATAAAAATACAACATATTGTTTTTAATGGTTTTATTGCAAATGAAGGAAAAAAGGAAGTTTTCTGTGTATTGCGCATCTGCAATTCTTTTTTTCGCGGCAATTGCAGAATTGATACCATTTGGGAAAAAAGGACATAAGCGGCTAAAAGCAGCTATTTTTTCAGCTCTGCGATCATCTCCTCGACCTCGCCGTAGCCTTCCTTGTAAAATTTTTCCTCATCCGGGTCCAGCTCCCGCAAAAGCCGCAGAAATTCACCGGCATGCTCTTTTTCCTCATCTGCGATGTCAAGCAGCACTTTTTTGGCCAGTTCGTTGTCCGTGCTTTCCGCTGTCTGCTGGTAGAGCTGAATGGCTTCGTATTCGGCCGCAATCATAAAGCGGATGGAGCGGATCAGCTCCTGGGCGGTGAGTTTTCGATCATTTTTCAACAGCGTGAAGGGATTGCTAAATTCCGGCATTGCGTGCCTCCTTTTTGACTGCAGGTTAAAATTGCATTTCATTTTTCGTAAAAAATAAATCCGTTCTGCCTTTTTACAAGACGTGCTCTATTTTTACGGCAAGCTCCCGGATGGAAAAGGGCTTTTCAATAAAATGCAGGCCCTTGTCGAGGACGCCGTGATTGGCGATCACATCGGCTGTGTATCCGGACATGTAAAGCACCTTTATCTCCGGGCACATGGACTCAACAGCTTCTGCCAGACGGCGTCCGTTCATTTCCGGCATGACCACGTCGGTAATCAGCAGATGGATCGGACCGCCGTGGTCCCGTGCCTGCGCCAGTGCGCCGGCAGGAGAGTCTGCGACCAGCACTTCATAACCCAGTCGCTGCAGCATGATTTGACCCATTTTCATGATCCCGGGCTCGTCTTCAACCAGCAGAACGGTTTGGCCGCTGCCCCGGGGAACTTCCCCGGACCCGTCCATCACAAGGGTTTTGGCCTCATCAGCATGCCGGGGCAAATAAATCCTGAAAGTGGTGCCTTCTTGCAGTTCACTGTAAACATTGATAAACCCGTTGTTTTGCTTAACGATTCCGTACACTGTGGCCAGTCCCAGTCCGGTGCCCTTGCTGACTTCCTTGGTGGTGAAAAAGGGCTCAAAAATATTTTCCAGCATCTGCCTGTCCATACCGGTGCCGTCGTCGCTTACAGCCAGCAGCACGTATTCGCCCGGCAAAAAACCCGCGTGATCCCGGCAGTAATGCTCATCAATGCTTATGTTATGGGTCTCAATGGTGATATGGCCCACCCCGGCGATGGCATCCCTGGCATTGACACACAGGTTGGCCAGAATCTGATCGATCTGAGTGGGATCCATTTTCACCGGCCACAGGCCGGGGCCGGGCACCCATGAAAGATCAATGTCTTCACCAATGAGCCGGTGCAGCATCTTTAACATGCCTTCCACGGTTTCGTTTAAATCCAGTGAAGCCGGGTTGATGGTCTGCTTTCTGGCAAAGGCAAGCAGCTGACGGGTGATATCATTGGAGCGTTTTGCGGCATTTAAGATCTCGGTGAGATCCGCATGCAGGGGATCTGCTGTATCGACCTTGTCCAGGGCCAGTTCGGCGTATCCGATGATCACGCTTAACATGTTGTTGTAATCATGGGCCACCCCGCCGGCCAGGCGGCCCACGGACTCCATTTTCTGGGCCTGCTGGAGTTGTTCTTCAAGGGATTGCCGCTGCTGCTCGGAAATCCGGCGCTGCTGATCCATCTCCAGCACCGCCAGGGCATAGGCCAGATCATCGGCCATTTCCGCAAAAAGCCCTTGCTCCTCACTGTCCTGCCCGAACCCGTGAGACAGGGCCACGGCAAGGTAACCAAACACCCGGTCTGCGTGCACCAGTTGGACGCACATCACGTCGCGTTCAACGCATTGATCGACAATGGGGCACTGGACGCAGATCTTGTCCTGTTCCTCGATCATCACGACCCGGCCGGCAGCCCCGGCTTGGCGGCAGCATTCCGGCAACTCCCCCTGGGATAACTTTTCCTGAAGGGGATAAAAATCCTCTCCCTTTCCGGCCTCGGCCCAGGAGACCGGCCTACCCCTCTCTTCGGTTAAGACGATAACCACGCTTGAATAACCGCGGTTGTCCACCAAAAGTCGGCATGCCTCCCGGATCAGGGCTTCGGGGTCGCGCTCGCGGACAATGAGCTGGTTGACATCCCGAATCGCATGCAAAACATTATTTAAATGCTCGATGCGCTCCTGGGCCCGCTTGAAACCGGTGATATCCAGGCAATGGCCGATATAGCCGATAAACTGCCCGTTGAAATCATATCTGGGACTGCCGTCATCCTGAATCCAGCGGTATTGTCCGTCATACCGCCGAAGGCGGTAAATCATGGAAAACCGCTCATGCCGGTCAAAGGCCCTGCGAAATATCTCAATGCACCGGTCCCGGTCCTCCGGGTGCACACCCTGGACCCAGCCCTCGCCCTTTTCCTGGGACAGGCTCCGTCCGGTAAATTCCTGCCAGGCCCGATTGAAGTAATCGCACTTTTTGTCCGTATCCGCGGTCCAGATCAGGGCGGATCCGGAATCCGCCAGGTTGCGGAAATGCTGCTCACTTTCCTGGATTTCTGCGGTCCGGCGCGCCACCTGCCGGCGAAGCGACCAGCTCCAGGCCACAGAGGCCAGCAGCACAAACACAAGCGGGCCAAGCACCATTGCCGAATATTGGAGAATCTGAACCAGGCCCGGTTCTTCACCCGGATAAACCCCCATCCATTTCTCATAAATGCGCCGGTATTCCCCGCTTTCCTCAACCGCCTCAAGCCCCTCGCCCAGCTCGGCCAAAAGGGCTTGATGGCCGTTTTGCACAGCCATGCAATATTCGGGAGACAAAAACGCATGCCGGCCCACTTCCAGGTTGTCCCAGCCATATTTCTCCATCCAGTAAAGGGCGGTTCTTCTGGCCACCAGGGTGCAGTCATGCCTGCCCTGGGCCAATTGGCGAAGGGCGTCTTCCTGGGCATCCACCACGGAGACCCGGTCCTTTAAACCGTTTTCCAAAACAAAATCGTGCATGATATCGCCGCCCTGGACAACAATGCGCATGCCTTCCAGTTCGTCGACCGAGACCGGTGCAGGCCCCTGGTTTTTGCGCACCACGGCCACATAATGATTCACTTTATGGGGAGGCGTGAAATCAAAAACCCGGTCTCTTTCCGGGGAATAAAACATTCCCTGGATCACATCGATTTCATCGGCTTTCAGGGCCCGCCGGATATCCTCCCACGGACCGAGTTGGATATGGATATCCAGGCCCACTTCCCGGGCCACGGCCCGGAGCAGATCCACGTTGAAACCCGCAGGCCGGCCGTTTTCATCGAGAAACTCGTAGGGGGGATAATTGTGATCCCCGCCCACCAGAAGCTGGCGGCCGGGAAGCTGCATGGCGGCGAACCACTTTGCGTGAAGGCGCCGGTATGTGCCGTCTGCCATGAGCAAAGCCAGGCCCTCGTTTAACAGGGCCAGGGTGTTGCGATCGCCTTCTTTGACGGCAAAACAAAAATCCTGGCGAAATTCCTCCACGGGTTTGTTGACGATTTCGAGGTTGGTGAGTCCGGTTTCCTGCAAAAGACGCAGGGCCACCAGGCGCTGGATGAAAACGGCATCGTATTGGCCCTCGGACAGTCCGTAAAGGGCCTCTTCAAAGGTGGTCGTGGTGCGGATGTCAATGCCGCGGTCTTTGCGCCGCAAAAATTCCTCAGCGTTATCGCCCTTCATCACCGCCACCTGCCGGCCCTCCAGATCAGAAAGCTTCCAGATGCCGGTGGTGCCCCGGCGCACGACTATGGCGCCATGAAGCGACATGTAGGGGAAGGTGAAATCAAAGATTTCTTCGCGCTCCGGAGTGCGGCCCACAAGAGGCAGGGCCGCAACTTCGCCGTCTTCCAGCCAGCCCCGGACCTGCTGCCAGGCGCCGGTGCGGAAAACAACGTCCCGGTCCATTGCAGACAGGGCCGCGCGCATGAGTTCAACGGAAAAACCGTCTGCCCGGCCCTGCTCGTCAACAAAGCAAAATGGCGGGTAATCAATCTCTGATGCGGAAAGAACAGGGGTTTGCGCCCGGCAGAAAACCGGGTGGATGAACAGAAAAACCGCGGACAGAATCAGCATCCATAACAGGGTCCTGCGGCAGGAGACGATCGCAACCTTTATTTGTAACCCCACAGCAGCCGGTACCTTTTTGATTATGCCCACAGCAAGCGCCCCTGTCTAAAGGAAAACCTGGTCATGATGTGTCTCCTAAACCATAACCCAGCCGCAACTCCGCTTCAACCTCAAAAAAAAGGCGGATTTATTTTTTTAAAACAAATCCGCCTTCATCTTTTTATTTATTACAATGAGTTACCAGTTTTCGCCCAGAAGTTCGAAATGGGCCTGGGGATGGGCGCAGGCCGGGCACTCCTCCACGGCCTCGGCACCTTCGTGGAGGTATCCGCAATTGCGGCAGCGCCAGGTGGTGGCGGAATCGCGCTTAAACACGCGGCCGGCTTCAATGTTGGCCGCCAGGTCCAGGTAGCGCTTTTCATGCTGTTTTTCAGCAACAGCAATGGATTCGAGAATGTCTGCGATATCATCGAAGCCTTCCTCCCGGGCGGTTTTGGCAAAGCCGGGATACATGTCGGTCCATTCATAATTCTCACCGCCTGCGGCTTCTTTCAGGTTCTCCAGGGTGGTGCCGATCACCCCTGCGGGAAAAGCCGCCGCGATTTCCACCTCACCGCCCTCCAGGAGCTTGAAAAGCCGCTTGGCATGCTCTTTTTCCTGGTTGGCGGTTTCCTCGAAAATATCTGCGATCTGAACGTATCCATCCTTTTTGGCCTGCTTGGCAAAATAGGTGTAGCGGTTGCGGGCCTGGGACTCGCCTGCAAATGCGGTCAGCAGATTTTTTTCAGTCCGGGTTCCTTTCAAACTTGCCATATGTGTTTTTCTCCTTTTTTTACTGCCAAATTGGTTAAAAACTTCATTTTTCTTATATCACATCTATCACATCAATTCATCAAAGCCGACGCTTTTTATCATACACGTATAAGATAACATTTCCATCCTGCGGATGCAAAAATTTTCACCCCAAAATCTTTGCCCGGTTTTTACACCGGGCCGTGGTCAAATTCAATGATTCTGGCAAAGCCGCGGTCAATTCCCGGAAAAACCTCGTGGTAAAGCGGGCTGTCAGGTCCCACCCGTCCGCCCATGTCATAGGTGAATTCAGCAGCGGCTGCATGCCGGAACCAGTAGCCGGTGAGCACCGCACCCCGGGCGTCATAGCAGGAATGAAAATGAAGGAATTCGTCTTTTGGCGCCGGCCGGCTCTCTATCCATTGTACCGGGGCCTCTGAAAAATACACCGGGTTGATCCGCCCGGAAGCGGGTATCTCAAAATCGGATTCCGGCAGCCGGGTCAGTACGGCCGTGCCTTCAAAAAGCCTGGCGTTTTCCGGAAGGTCTTTGGTATAAAAGCTGCGCTCGTTAAAGCAGACAAACTGCAGCCGGGTAAAATCCCCCGGCGTTTCCGGCCGAAAATAATAACCCACAAAGGGTCCGAAACCAAAAACCCGGTCCCCATGCTCCACCCGGATCTTTGCCATATACCCCCGGGGGATCTCCAGGTCCGCGGCATTGTCCCCGGCCTGTCCGCAGCCGGCTGCCAGCAGGCAGAGCCAGACAGCGGCTGTCGCAAAAGCAAGGCCTTTAACAGACCGTGTCATTTCAGTCCCTTTCCCAGAGCATGCCAATGCCCAGGATGCTGGCGGCAAAAACCGCCACAAGAACGGCCGCGGCCGCAAGCTCACTGCCGAACCAGTCTGCCAGGGTGATCTGGCCCAGGTTGGTGGGCGCATGCAGAAGCGGGATCAAAATCTCATGCACCTGGGCAAACAGGGCGGTACCGGCAAGCCCGCCGAGCAGGGCAAACACCGCGTCCATCCGCCCCTCTCCGGCCGCGGCCCAGGTGGTGCCCGGGCAATAGCCGCAAAGCCCCCAGCCGATACCAAACAGCAAACCCGCAATCCCGGTGGCCACCAGGCTCGTGGGAATGATCAGTGTCCGGCCAACGCCCGAGGCGTCAAGCCCCAGCAGGCCGATGGCTGACAGCAGCACGGCAAGGAGCATGAAACGGGGAATCCCGCCTTCGATCATCAAATGCGCCCGGGCCATCTTTTCCGGGTTTGTGGCCCCGACCCGCTGGATCACAAATCCAAAAGCAATGCCGGAAAGCAAGCCAAGCCATATCTGGGAACTCATTGGCCCTCCTTTCCTGCCCTGCCGTAAACAATCCGGGCTGTGAGCATGGCAAAGGCGAAAATCAGCACACCAAAATACAAACCGCTGACAGCCAGCTGGGTGGAGCCGGAAATAAACAACCCCAGGGTGCAGCCCCCGGTCAGCCGGGATGCAAACAGGATCACAAACCCGCCGGCAAAAGTGGCTGCATACCGCTTAATCCGGCTGCTGCCGAAGCGCTTCTCCCATATTTCAGGAATGTCGCGCACGGGTGCGGGAAAGGTGCGGGCCGCGATAAACCCGCCAATGGCCATGCCCAGCACAAACGCAAAAACCCATGCCCCCGGGCCCGCTGACATGCGGTAATGGGCCTTGCCCTCCACATAGTCCGGTGCAACAGGCGCAATGGCCCCTTTTAATACAGCCACAAATCCGGAGGACGAGGCCGGCGGGCCGAATGTGGCAAAAACAAACACAATGATGCCGGCCAGGGCAAAGGCTGCCGGAACCCATTTCCAGTACTGCGGTGACAATTGATTTTTATCCATAATCAACCTCCGCAGGATACGTAACCGCCGGCGGCCTCACCGCCTTTCGGCCTGGACGCGGCCGGATCATCCCCGGCGCTTTGAACCGAACCGGTCATTTTTGCCGGCTGCGGCAGAAAATCCCCGGTCAGTTCATTCTCCGCGGTCTCCACCGGAAGAAACCGGTCCGGCCGGCCCCACTCCTCCCAGGATGCCTCATAGGTGTAAACATTTTCAAACCCCATGAGCCGGAGCACGAAATAGGAAAAGGAACTGCGTCTTCCTGAGGCGCAGTAAACAATGACGCCCTTGGCCGGATCCAGTCCCTTGTACAAATTCTGCAGCTCTGTATAGGATTTAATGTCCTTGGTTTCCGGATCGGTCCATGCGTCCTGATAATTGACATTGACCGCAGTGGGGATATGACCGAGCTTCAGGGGCGTACCGTCAACGCCTTTGGAGCCCATTTCTCCGAGGTATTCCTCCCTGGAGCGCACATCCACGATCTGATAGTAAAAATCTCCCAGGCGGCGGTAAATGAAATCCGCGTCAATCAGCAGATGCTTGCGAATCTGCTCAGAGGCGGCCTGGTATGTGAAGGGCTCGGCCTGCCGGGGCTGGTCTGCGGTCTCATAGCCGGCATCTATCCATGCGTCAATGCCACGTTTAAGGATTTTCTTGTTTTCATGGCCCATCACATCCAGAATCCAGAACACGTATGAGGCTGTTGCCCCGCCGTCGCGCTGCACCGAGTCATAGAGCACCACCGTATCGGTGGGGGCAATGCCGTGGCGGCCCAGAATCTGCTGGGCCTGCTTCACCCCCCTGAATAAGGACCCAAGATTATTGCCAATGTCGTTGAAACGAAATTCCGACCAAGGCATCCGGATCGCCCCGGGGATCACCCGGTCGTCAAAGTACTTGTCCCTGCGGACATCAACGACAACCACATCCTTGTCTTCCATGTGGTCCCTGACCCAGCGGGCATCGGCAACAAACTGTTTGTTGGGATAATCGGCCTTGTCCTGGGCTGCGGAGCCAAAAGACCACAGCACGCCCAAAAACAGGATCACGGCAATAATGACATGCCTGAATGCGAAATGTTCTTTCATTTTGGGGTCTCTCCTGTTGCTGCGCTACGCGGGAGATGGATCAGGGCACGGAAAAGAGCCGGGCAGATCCGGCTCTTTTCCGTTTGACGAAAGGGGTTTTAGGATTTCCACAATCCATGCACGTTGCAGTATTCACGGGCTGTTGCATTGGGATTGGCCCCCTTGAAAACCGCTTCGGGCGCCTGGCCCGGCTTGAGGTAATGGCGGCAGGACTGGTCTCCGTCGATGATTTCCACCCATTCAATGTAGTGCTTTTCCTCCATGGGATGGGGATTGCTGCCGACCTTGACCTTGACACCGCCGTCAGCCGCCTCGACCACGGGCACGTGTTTTTCCTTGCCCTCGTCTGCGGTCTTTTCCTCAAACAGTTTCATGTTCTCTCCGCAGCACACAAGATCGCCGGCGCCGCCGTGGAGTACCTCAACAATGTTGCCGCACGCTTCACACTTGTAAATCTGTTTTTGCTCTGCCATGGATTTAATCTCCTTTCTTTGTTTCTTCTGGATATATTTCTTTGAATGTATCAGGGCAGGCCCGCAGGTTCAGGACCCGCTCCAGCCCCGCTGGATTCAGGGCGGCTGAAAAATCCTGCCGCATCTCATTTATCAATATATGCATTGCCCCCCAAAAACGCCAACAAAGAAAATCAGCGCAATAAGGGCCCCTTGCTGGTTGTCCATTGATTCTTTAAATTTATGAGAAAACATGGGAAGTGTCAAATATCTCAATGCCACTTCACCTGCCCCGCCATAGGGGTGGAAAATATTTTCAGCTAAAAAAGGATGGTTTTTGAGATTGATATAGACGGGGTTTAAGCCGTAAGCAGAAAAAAGGAATAATTCCTGCCCAGAAAATGGTTGCAGACAAGAACTGTCCGAAGCGGGCGATCGGACGTGGCTGGAGCGGCCAGGACGGACTCGGGGATGGTCCGGGTTTTCAATATCCCGGCACCGAGCCAGACCCCGAAGGAAGATGCCGTGGCGTATTCGCCTGTTAAATGTTTAAAACGCACCTCAGCGGCATGGCTGAAAAAATTTTTCCGGAGTTCCATGTTCCATTTGTCCCGGACAATGTCGCCGCTTGCCCCGTTTACAAAAACATCCACATCTTCCGGGCCGATCCCGTTGGCCTGCAGAAAACCGGTTAATTCTTCACACAAAAACGGAAAATCCACGGGTCGGTAAACAGTGTGGAGGCTTTGCAGTATGCACCATGAATGGGGAAGCGCCTGGCCGGAAACCGTGAAAAACGCCATTCCTTCGCCCTGGAGGGTTCCTTGTGTACGGCTTTCAAAGAGTTTCAGATTGCTTGTCTTTTCTTTTTTTACATATCCCAGCTTGGCATAATCGCTGTACTGGACATGATGGGCCTGGTCAAAGGAACCGACCAGAACATTTTCGGCTTCCTTTTCCCGGAGCAGCAGCATGGCGTCGTGTACGGCTGTTTCAAAGGCAAATCCTCTGCCGGCATAAGTGTTGTTATACCCCATGCACTTGACCGTCAGGGCAATGAGACCGGAAAGTGCATTATAGGTGCTTTGCATGAAATAAGTCGGGGTGAGCTGCTGTTCATCCTGCTGCAGAATTTCGAGCAAAAATTTTCCCATCTCTTCCTGAAAACCGTAACCCGTGGCCGTTATAATGGCATCCGGTGTTTCCAGCCGGGCGTTTCGAAGACAGATAGTGGCGGCAGAAAGTCCCATGCGCAGCATACGGCTGAGCCGGCGCATCTGGAAGGGGTTGATGTAATCTTTGAAATTCGGCTCAATGCAGGTTAGTACATTGCCGCCATACTCGGTGACCTCCGGCAGAAATGTTTCGTTGTCGAATGTCTGCTGGGGCGAAATAACGCCCGCACCGTTGATATAAATATCCATGCCGTTGCCGTTGATCAGCATTTTGCAAAGAGCAGCGATGTGGTACTGCCTCCGAAACCAAGCGAATTTGAAAGAATATATCTGAGCCCTGCGCCCTGCCGCAATTTTGTTACCGGCCGCATGCCAAGCTCTTCCATGGGCCGGCTGAAGTTGAGATTGGGAAATATGACATCATGCTCAAACCCCATAAGGCAAAACGCCGCTTCCACGCTGCCGGCTGCAGAGGTGGTGTGCCCAGTGTAAGGCTTTGTGGAACTAAACGGCGGCACTTGATCCCCGAAAAGCGCCCGGACAGACAGCCCTTCTGACAGGTCATTGTTTTCCGTGCCCGTACCGTGAGCGTTGATATAATCAACATCTTCCGGGGCAATCCCGCCCATGGTCAGGGCTTTTTGCATGGCCTGAAGCGTTCCCGCCCCTTCCGGGGAAGAAGCGGTCTGATGAAAGGCATCATTTAAGCTGGCATAGCCGCACAGTTGGGCAATGGCCTTTTTCCCAGAATGCCCCAGCCGCTCTTCGGCTTCGAGAACAAGGAAAGCGGCGCCCTCGCCCAGATTCAGGCCGTTGCGATTGTGATCAAAAGGCTTGCATAAATCCCTGTCCAGAATTTTAAGAGAGTTGAAACCGTTGATGGTGACTTTGCTCAAAGCCTCGCTGCCCCCGCAGATCATGACATCAGCCAGCCCGTTTGCAATCAGCCGTGCACCGAAAACAATGGAATTGGCAGCTGACGAACAGGCCGTGCTGACCGTGGCCGGATACCTTTTCATATTCAGGGTATCGGCCATGCGTTCCGTATGTTCCCCGGGATCTCCGGTATCAAGAAACCCAAGAAAGTC
This sequence comes from Desulfosalsimonas sp., assembly GCF_046483245.1. Classification (GTDB taxonomy): domain Bacteria; phylum Desulfobacterota; class Desulfobacteria; order Desulfobacterales; family Desulfosalsimonadaceae; genus Desulfosalsimonas. The sequence continues at coordinate 24,818 of NZ_JAWODO010000015.1, forward strand.
TCCGGTGCTTTCGGGATCCTGCAGCTCGTAGTAGTAGGTTTCAAGCTCACGGATTCCGCCGGCGGTTGTCGCCGAAACAAGACCCGCACTGCTTGTTTCGGCCTCCGTAAGTCCCGCGGAGTCAATGGCTTGGCGTGCCGCAATAAGGCCCAGAAGCGTTGTACGGGAAAAACCGGCTCTTGTCGGAACCCCGGCTTGCCGGCACAACTCATCGTCGGACAATTTGATTTCACAGCAGTAAATCTCGTCACGATGAACCGTCTGGAGGAAATCAAGCCTTCCGTATCCGCTTCTTTCATCTTTCAGGGAGGCAAAATTCTCCGGGCCATTGCTGCCGATGGCGGTAATAACACCATAACCGGTTATAAAAACGCGACGATTCATATCTGACGGTTCTCGTAAACATATGCCGCAAGGGTCCGGACATTAACCATGACCTTTCGTGCCACTTTCGAATCCGTTATCTTGATGCCATAGTGCTGCTCCAGCATGACGGTCAGTTCCAGGGCGTCAATGGAATCCAGGCCGGTGACTTCACCAAACAGGGGCATTTCTTCATCGAGTTCCTCCGGATCCATGTAATCAATATCCAGGCGTTCCAGGATCTGTGATTTTAGCTGAGGGATCAGATCTTCAATAGTCGTCTGCATCATTGTCTTTCTGTTTATTTATTGCGTGTCAATCCGCATTTCTAGATTTGTGAATCAGGATACTTGCCGTTAGCGCGGCAAGCGCAAATACTGTCAGTTTTATCAAATCCGGAAGTATCATAGATGTCCCGGCGCTGCGCAGAAAAAGATCATTGAATGCTTCAAGTCCCCAGTTCAGAGGGGAATAGGGACTGATGTGCTGCATAATATCGGGCATGGCGAATACCGGCACCCAGACGCCGCCCAGGGCCGCCAGAATTACCACTGAAATGGCCCCGAAAGAAAGAGCCTGCTGGGGCATTTTAAAATAAACGGCAATGAGCAGGCCATAACCCGTGGCAGCCATTGCAACAGCCAGACCTGTAAGGACAATGCCCAACGGGTTTGTTCCCAGCTCCAGTTTGCCAAAACCGATAAGGGGCATCAGGTAAAGGCCGACACAGATCATTAAAGCCAGCTGCACCAGGCAGACAAACAGATAAAAGACAAACTTTCCTGAAATCACGGGCGTATGGGAGCCGGATATCAGGCGAAGCCTGAGCATACTGCCGTCTTCACGCTCCTTGATGAAATTTCCCGCCAGGGGAAACAGGATAAAAAACATGGCAAACATGGACCAGGCCGGCACGTTATGCTGAACAGCGCTAAGCTCAATTTCCGGGCGCTCTTTTTTTGAAGCAATGGCCTGGTCCACCCGGATCATCCCTGAAAAATCGGCTGTACTTTCCGGTTGCTTTCCGGTGCTGCCGAGCTGTGCCTGCATGGCCCGGACAAACCACTCAAGCTGGACACCGGCGATGCGCTTTTCCAGTGTCGCAGCCACGGTCTGCTTGTAATCGGCCTTGATCGTGGGTTCAAAGAGGATCTCCAACTTCACCGGGGGGTCATCTTTTTTGTCCACAGGTTGTGAAACGGAACCATAGCGGGAAAAAATGTTATCAGCTGCGCTTTGTATCTTTTTTTGCAGGGAAGCTGTTGCGTTTTCGGGAATAATGACCGCTGCCTGATAATTTCCCCGCTGCACCAGCTGCCGTGCCTGGTCCCGGGTCAAGGTCTTTCCTTCTGCTTTTGGAATCAGGTTGATGTTGGGCGAATCCTGCAACAAGTTCTCAATGGCCGCGCTTAAGGCATCACGGTCCTCGTCGACTATCAAAATGTCGATTTGGGTCTCCCGGAGCGCGCGAAAGGCGTTGGACTGAATACCGGTCATGACGATCACCAGGATCAGCGGCATAAGAAGAATCAGGGCCAGACTGCCCGGATCCCGGACAAGGAGGAGAAATTCTTTCCATATAGTGGCCAGAACCTTCAATCGCGTATGCCCTTTCCCGTCAGATTCAGAAATAACTGTTCAAGGCTTTCACTCTCGTTGTTTTCGGCCAGCATCTGAGATAGTGTTCCTCCGGCGATCAGGCGGCCCTCGTCGATAATGGCAAGCTGCGAGCATATCTGCTCTGCTTCTCCCAGCAGATGGGACGAATAGAGGATGGTAACGCCCTTATCCTGCAGCCGCCTCATGTAATCGAGGATCATGGTGCGTGACTGCACATCCACACCCGATGTCGGTTCGTCGAGAATAAGCAGACCCGGGCCATGCAGCAGCGCCGCAATCAGGTTCAGTCTTCTTTTCATGCCTCCGGAATAATGGAGCACGCGCACATCGGCCTTTTCAAGAAGGCCGAATTCCTCAAGCAAACCCCTTACGGCAGGACGTATGGCAGCGCCCTTAAGTCCGTACATCCGGCAGAAATAGACCAGGTTTTCGCAGGCCGTCAAGGTCGGAAACAGTGCGATCTCCTGCGGTGCGACGCCGATCCGGCGGCGGATTTCATTGCTGCAGCGCCCGGCATCAAGGCCAAAAACCCGGATGCTGCCCGCATCGCTTTTTAAAAGCCCGCAAAGCATCATGAGGGTCGTGGATTTCCCGGCGCCGTTGGGACCTAAAAGCCCGAATATTTCCCCTTCCTCTACGGCGAAACTGAGCTGGTCCACAGCCGGCTTCAAGGAGCCTTTATAAACCTTGCGCAATCCGGAAACCTGTATTATCGGGGAGATGGTCATGAAACGGCTTTTTTCAGCTCGGAAAAGATATGTTGTTCCCGGTCCGCGATTTCCCAAAGATTGGCGGAAACCGCCGCGTAGGTTTCATGCCCGTTATTTCGCTTTTTGATGATTCTTGCGGCAATTGTGGCCATGGCCCGCCATCTGTCGCCGGCTTCGGTCATCTCGTGGGAAAGTTCCATAAGGCGCGGCTTGTCAAGCACATCAGAAGCCTCCTGAAGAAAAGCGGCGTAAACAAAACGGAAACCCGCTCCGCCGGTCCCGATTTCCTCCTGCATACGAATGAAATTTCCCAGGTAAAGGTCGGCTTTTTTTTCGCCAAGCTTCTCCGGCCATTTCCGTATCTTCCTGGAAACATACCGGATACCCTTGACCCCGAAAAAAGGCAAAGGAATAGTTAGCATTTCCTTGCAGTTACGTCGGACACCCTTGATCACGGCAGAAGGCAGATCGATCCGGTCGGGGATTTTTACGGGATAGTACATCCGTCCCCGGGGCTCGAAGGCGCCGCGGGACCATCTCACACGCATCAATTCTTCGTAGCTAAGTGATACCGGCTCCTCCATGACCGAATCGCTGATCCGGTAGTGCCCGTTTTCCCGGCCGTAAACAACAATATTATGAACATTGAAGTGAAACCTGTAGGGTCTGGGAAAATAGGTCAGATGAAACGCCCCGACCTGCAGACCCACCGGAATGCCCTGGTCGAGTGCCTGGTCAAGGGCTTTCATGGACTCTTCCGGGTCCCTGAATTTTTTCCGGAATATTTCCACGCCCAGGGTTTTGGCAAGGCGCTTGAAAATCATTCCGGGCAACGGCCTGAATGAAGTAATAGGAATGTTGATCATTTTGATAAACGGCAGGTAGGCAAAAAACAGGCCGGACCCGATTCCGAAAGCCATGGGTTCGCTGATGTCAAGGCCGTGGTATCGCAAAAGGTTTATGGCGGCACCGTTTTCACAATGAGCGGTTTGGCTGTGTTTTAAGTCAATTTTCATGCGTCGCCCTTCTTTGAGGCAAGTCAGGGGTGGGATCCGCTTTATTTTTTTCCCGGAAAAACTTCGGCCGTTTCAGGCCCCTTCACCAGTTCATCCACTGAAATATCCAGGACCTCTGCATACTTGCGGAGGGTTTCCGCATCCAGGCGCCGGAAATTCTTCGGTACCAGGTGGGACCTGATCCTGCGCTTTGGAATTTTTGTATACGCGGAAAGAAGAGAGAGGTCAAACATCCCCTTGGCCATGTAAAAGCCCAGGGGACTCATCCGGCCCGCCTTAAACGAATCAAAGGCCTCTTTTGCTTCTTCACCGATCTGTTCCCAGGCCTGGAGCAATGCAGTATTTTTTGGCTCCCACCCGGAACTTAACACGCTTACATAACGGCCGTTTTCATCAACGGCGTAACAGAGCTCTCTGCTCCGCCCTTCCATCAGATTATCGTCGTCCTGAGGCACCTTGTCTTTTTTCATCCCAATGCACCGTCTGAAGAATAAAAGCTTTGGCAGGCAATTGTTTTACCCTAGCAGCGATAAAAATAGATTCAGGCAAGCTTGTGTGTCAAGGGATATTTGGCGCCAAACAAAAGGCGTAGCGCGCCCGGCTGGACAATAAACGGCCGGAGGCAATCAGGTCTTCTCATTTATCATTGACCGGTTTGGACTTTTTTGTTTTACTGTCTGAAATCATTTTGAAGACATCAAAGGACTGCCATGGCATACCCGCCCTCAGTGAAAACCCTGATTCCCCACCGGGACAGAATGCAGCTGATTGATAAAATCGTTGATATTACATCCGAAAAGGTGGTCACCCAAACCGCGGTTTCAGAAAAATGGCCGCTTTTCCGGCAAGAATCCGTTGATTGCCTGATCATCATCGAAATCGTCGCACAGACTGCGGCTGCCCTTTTTTCCTGGAAAACCGGTACCCGTGAGGACGGCAGCGGCAGCGGGCTTCTGGAAGGAATTAAAAATGCGGACTTTTACGCAGGCCGCATTCCCGTTCACACCCTCCTGACCACTACCGTAAAACCCCTCTACAGCATTGAAAATTATACGGTCCTGGAAGGCACTGTTCAAACAAAGGCCCGGACCCTGGGCCATGTTGCAATTGGGGTATTGCGTGGATGATCCATTATCCAGGTCTATAAACGATAGTGCTCGCGCGGCAGGGATATTTTCATGAAATTGCCGGACAAAACAGGTGAATCCGGCCCCTTGGCAAACGGGTCGGCACCGGCCCACAACAACAGTGACACCCATTTGAGATTTCCCTCCTTGCAGTGATGGCGCAATGCCATGTTTATCTGGTCCTGAAAGCTGGGGAAGCGGTTTTTGTGTCGCTTAAACACCCCCAAAGCGGTGCGGATTTTCCAGCATAGCGCCCCTGCAAGCGGATAATTCATCGTAATCGTTGGCCCTTTTGTCCGAACGGATCACCATCTTTTAAAATACGGATTGTCTTCACTTTGACCGGGTTGTTCATCGTCCGCCTCGCCGGCTTGGTCGAGGAAGAAGGCATCCAGACTGTCTTCAAGCTGTTTACGCTTCGTGTCACGCCAGTTTTTCCGAAAATTGTCGCTGTAAAAATAGCTGCGGTCATGAATGGTCAGACAGAGCTTACCCGAAGGGACACGCACATAGTCGAACCGGCTGTGGCCAAATTGGTAATACCCGTCCAGGTCCGTGTCCTTGGGCTGTGTTTTCTTGCTGACAACCTCCTCACTGATTCCGAATCCAAGGCGTTGGCCGTCTATCGTAACCTCGAACGAATTTTTCTCCGGATAAACTTCGAATCCGCGCTCCAACAATCCTTTGATAAGCGCATCCATGATCCGGAGCGCCCGTCGAATGCTGTTTTTAGACACCCGTATGCCCAAACAATTCTTGTCCGCAGACTCAATAATCCCGACATCGTTGGGTTCACACAATTCCAGGATTTCAGCGGATCGGACGACAAACGGGTGCGGATTTCTCAACGCTTTCGCAACCACGATTGGCGGAAAATTCTGTTCGCGTTCAAGGTGTTTCAACAATTTTGGATTTTCAGTGGGATTGAATTGATTCGAGAGATTGGGACTGATTTCAATCATTTCATCCGAAGAGTGTCTGGGCAGTGGTTCTTTGGCCA
>NZ_JAWODO010000079.1:0-41580 GCF_046483245.1 Desulfosalsimonas sp.
CCGCAAAGGTTTGCTTTTCAGGTATGTCCATTGCGCGCGCCAGGTTGATTCTCCTGTTTCAATGGTTCATGGTTGTTTAAAAGCTTTGATTTTATTTTTTGAACCTTAAACCATTCACTTTAAACTTTAAACCTTAAACTTTAGACCTTGAACCTTGAACCTTGAACCTTGAACTTTTACTGCTCCATCACTTCAGACAAGGCCAGATCCTGATAGGCATGAAACAAGCGGTGACAGAATTCGTCCCATTGCTTCCAGAAATCCAGTGAGGCATCGTCTGTGCCAAAGGGTTCGGCGACTGCAATCAGTTCCTTGATTTCCTCAGCCAGGGCAGTGATGACCTCGGATTTGGTGCCTTTGAGCACTCCGGCAACAAATTCTTCCGGCGGATACCAGGACTTTGCCCGCTGAATGTCCCGGTAAATCTGTGTGAGCAGAACATTTCGCGGCCCCTCCCAGAGCTCGTTGACCGCCCCGTCCCGGTATATGCGCGGAAGGGAGGAAAAATCCTCCATGACCCCGTGGCCGCCGAAAATGGACATGGCCATCCGGGTGATGTCAACAGTATCCCAGGAAGCCGTGATCTTCTGCAGCATGATCAGTTCCCGGATGTCAAAGCGATGGCGTTTCTGCGCTTGGGTTTCATCATTTGTCATCCCGCCTTTGAGCCCGCCTTCCAGGGCCAGAAAATCCCGGTAAAGCCGGAAGGCCCCGGCTGTGGTTCTGCGGGCGGCTGTTTCCATCTCCCGGATCTGGCCGGCCACCAGAGGAAAGCGGTTGATGGGCATGCCAAAGGCCTCCCGGTACTCGCTGTATTTTTTGGCCTCCCGGGCTGCCCGGGTCATGCTGGCCGCACCCGAAAGCCCGACAGTAAGTCGTGAATAGGTGAGCACCACGCCCACCACGTTAGCCACCCCCCGGTCCAGGGGGCCCACGGGATAGGCCACGGCCCCGTCAAAAGTCAGTTCTGCCGTGGTCAGCTCGCTGGTGCCCATTTTCCATTTGATCCGGTCAATGGTATACCCGTTTCGGATCTCCTTTTTCTTGTTTCCCGGCAGCCAGGAGGGCACCACAAACAAGGCCACTTTTTCCGCACCTTTGGGCCGTGCCGTGACGACGGCGTAGTCGGCATGGGTGGCGGAGCAGAAAAATTTGGTTCCGTACAGCCGCCAGGTTCCGTCTTGTTCCACGGCTTCAAGCACGTTGGCCGGCACGTCAGAGCCGCCGTGGATTTCGGACAAATATTGGGCGCCGATGGCAAAATCGCCGTCAATGCCCTCCTTGCAGTGTTCTACGATCTGCTTTAGCTCCGGGGTGTCGGCAAATTGTTCGACAATGGCCACCAGTCCCTCGGTACAAGTCACGGGACAGGCAATGCAGGCCTCGCTATTTTGATAGATCAGATACATTTTGATCAGTTTGACCCATGGGTGGGTTTTTTCCGAAAAAAGGGCCTCTTTGAAGACTTCCTCTTCCATGACGCGGGTTTCCATGGGCCGGACAATGCGGTCGATGCGGTGATTGTGGCCGTCATAGTGCATCATGTACGGCCGCTTTTCCGGCCAGGCAATGGCATCGGCCAGATCCCGCCACCGAAAGGAGGCTTTTTCAGAGACTTCTCCGGCCGCCTGGTCGACCATTTCGAATTTGTCTCCGGTGTAGCATTTCAGGACCTGCTGGATAAACGGATCATCCCGGTAAAAGTCCACCTGATTCCGCCACTCAAGAAACGGGTCGAAATTGTAGGGATTGATTTCCCTTGGATTGCGTTCCATCTGACGATCTCCTTTATAGATAGTGCCTGAACGAAAACCGTCTTTTCCGCCAATCTCTGCGTCCGGCTCAAATTTTAATCCTCAAAATACGTCGAGTATTCCTGCGGTTAAAATTTTCGCCGTCCTGGACCTTAACGAAAAATCCTGGTTTTCGTTCGGGCACTAGATAGTCAATAAAATGATGCACCCGTAAAATAACCAATGGTTACTTTATTAGATCAATGATCATTTTTTTTGTCAAGCAAAACCATTTTGAAAATTATCGAACTGAAATCATTCAATCAAAAGGGCAGGAAACAGAGGAGAAAAGGGGGAGGCAAAAATCGGCTATTTCAGAATGCTACGCAGGAGCTGATCCATGTCCTGGCTTTGGATATTGGCCTTTTCCCAGCGCCGGATAACGGCAGCATCAACGCCGAGCTTTTCCCCAAGGTCCTGTTGGGTCATGTTTTTTGCCTCTCTCAGGGTTTGGATCTGCCGGCTTGTGAGCAGACCGGTTTTCCGGCGGTACTGATCGGCGATTTCCTGCTGCACGGCAGCCGTGCATGCCACATCGCTGCCGGTGATACCGCAGTGCGGGCACGTGTGCCGGGTGATGGGAACGCACAGTTTAATTCCGCGAAACACAATGGTTTTTTCGCAGGTTTCCGGCTCCATGAAGCCGCACTCCATTGGGCAGTGCTTGCCGGATTCATTATGGCTCATGGCTTCTCCTTATTCAGCCGGTTTTTGTGCAAAGAAACCAGCCAGAATGTTTCATGGGCAATGGCAAATTTGATATATGCAGTCATTTTAAAATATGTGGAATCCAACACAAAGGCAAAAATATCCAGTCCCTGGATTTTGTCTTTGTAGGACTTCTGGGGCGGCCGGGGGCCGGCATAGTCCTGTGGGGAAATGCTGTCCAGAAAATCCTCCAGGATCGCCTTGAGCTCGGTTTCCAGGTCGTATTCCAGCTCAATGGCATCACCGGCCACTGCCTCGGCCTCCACGATCTCGATGCGCTCGCTGGCCACCGCCTGCCGGGCATCCCGGATTTTGTTGAACAATTCTTTGGTGGTCGGTCGGTTCATCTCAAAGCTGGCTTATGGCCCGGCCGCCGGATCCGCACGTCAAGACCCCCGGGGCTGCCGGGCTGGGTTGTTGGTGAAACAGCATCCATATTTGTTGAAATTTGGCGTATGAGCCAATAGCCCGGCCGGATGTTGGCTCAGAAAAAATTTTTGACCTGCTGCTCCAGTTGCGAAAAGCGCTTTTGAATGTCTGATATGAGCTGTTCCATAAGCCGGGCTGCCGGGGGGATATCGTGGATCAGGCCGGCCACCTGACCGCAGCAGATTTCCGCGTCCTCGGCTTGTCCCAGGTGCTGGGACTGGTACTGGCCGTGCTCTTCGAGAAAAGCGATCAACTCCTGGGTGGAAGCGCCGGATTTGCGCATTTCCTGGAATTGTTCAGTAAACGTGTTGGCCAGATCCCGGGCCAGCATGAATTCCTTTGACACGGATACGGTGCAAACGTCGTTGGCTGCGGCAATGGCCTGTTTGACGTTGTCATGGCTTTCAGACTCGAGTGTGGCCATAAAGCGCGAGCCCATGTAAATGCCGTCGGCCCCCAGGGCCAGGGCGGCCAGAATTCCGCGTCCGTCGCCGATGCCGCCGCCGGTCACCACGGGAATATCCACTGCATCGGCCACCATGGGGGTGAGCACGAATGTGGTCAGCTCGGTAAACCCCTTGTGGCCGCCGGCTTCAAAACCTTCGCAGATGACCGCATCCACGCCGGCATCCCGGGCCTTTTGGGCATGGCGGGCTGTTGAGATGGCGTGCAGCACCTTGATGCCGGCATTTTTCAGGGTTTGGGTGTAGGTGTCGGGCCGGCCCACAGAGACGATAGCGGCCGGGATCTTTTCTTCCACAAGCACGTCCACGATTTTTTTTGAATATTTCGTGTCCTCACCAAACCCCACAACCACGTTTACGGCAAAGGGCTTGTTTGTGAGTTCCCGCACCTTCCGGATTTGTTTTCGCACCAGCTCTCCGGTGGCCTCCACATCGGGGTTGATTTTATCCGCCCCTGCATTGGGTCCGATGGTGCCCATGCCCCCGGCTTCCGACACTGCAGCGGTCAGAGCAGCGCCGCTGACCCAGTTCATGGGGGCCTGGATGATGGGATAACGGATGCCGAGCAGACTGCAGATGCGATTTTGGGTCATGGTCCACCTCGCGCGTAAGTGTTATTGGTTGAGTTTACGGATTTTGCCGGATCAGAGCTGACAAATTTGCGCTAAATGATTATAATAAAGTATACACCAGGGTTTATTTTAATCACTAACATAATACAGGTTCACAGCGGAGCAAAAAAATGAAAAACTTCCAGGACAGGAAAAAAACAGGCAGGCAGGCGGCTTTTCTCAAAAAAACGGGGCAGGTACTGCTTGTTTTCTTATTGTTGCTGTTTTTATGCAGCCCATTGCAGGCCAAAACCCATGACCGCAATGATAACAGAATAGATGAGGCGGCCTCTGTTGCTTTACTGCCCCTGATCAAGGGCCAGAATCCCGAGGGGCAGGGCCAGACCCTGACCTGTCCCATGGGCCGGTTCTGCGATGATGATACCGGTTTAAAAGATGATGCAGATCAGATCCTCACCGACATGGTCCAGTCCAAACTGTTGCAGCGTTTGGAATCCCGGGCCGTTTCGCAGGAAATCGTCCAGAAAGCCTATGATTCGGCAAAGTACGGTTTTGAGGAAAAAACGCCCCTTGATTTGGTCATGGAGGTGGGAGAAAACCTGAATGTTGATTATATGCTGGTTGGCAATGTTTGGCGGTACCAGCAGCGGATCGGAAGTGATTACAGCGCTGCGCAGCCCGCCTCTGTGGCTTTTGCCCTGTATCTGGTGGAAGTTGACACCGGAGAGGTCCTCTGGTCGCAGACTTTTGCTGAAACCCAGCAATCTCTGTCTGAAAATCTGCTGAAAGCCAAAAAGTTTTTCAGGCGCGGGGCCAAATGGTTAACCGCAAGGGAACTTGCCAAATCCGGCGTCAATGAAGTCATGGATACATTTCCGGTATACTAGACATGCCTGTATTTCCCGGGCTGTCGTGTTTTTTCCCGGCCATACCACGGGCGGAAGTTGTGGCGGTCAAGTTCTTCTTCCACCCGGTCAATAAAGGCTTCTGCATTGTCCGGCGGGGTTGTTAAAAGGCTGACGCAGACAAACACAATAACCGTTAGTCCGCCGCCCCAGACACTGGGCCACCAGCCCAGGGGATGGATCTTTGCCAGATACATCACTGCAGTGACCAGCCCGCCGATGATCATGGACCAAAGCGCCCGCAGCCGCAGACCAGATGATCATGGCCACCCATACAAAAAAAGGAATTCAAACCGGTCTCCCCCAGTTGCGTGTGGCCGCGACGACAAACACGATCACAGCCAGGGTCAGCGCGTACCAGAACAGAAAAGAGGCCCCGAGGCTGGTAATATCGCCGATCCACAAATAGGGCACAAGCAGTCAACCGCGGTGATCACAACAAGCAAAAATGTGAGATGGCTTCCCTTCATGAAGCAATGGCCTCCTTTGTAACTCCTTGTATTTTTCCGGATTGTGTATTTTTGGAATTTTAAATGCAGCCGGCATATTTACACATGTGGGGCCGTATTGTCCAGATCCGGGGCAAAAACTTTATGAAGGCTTGACCTTTGGGGGCCATGTTGTGTAATGTGGCACAAATTTAACCGCGCGCAAAAGGATCACGGAGCGAAGAAACCGACTTTTTACAAAATCATTAAAATTGCATTGACCATGGATGTATCCGTAATCCCGAAGAAAACAAGACATCTGATTCCCACCCCGCACCTGCAGCAGACCGCTTACTGGGGCCGGCTCAAAAAACAGCAGGGCCGGCAGGCCCGGGCATTTGACCTCATGGTAAAGCCAAAGGACCCGGGCGAAAATTCACAAACCGCGTCTATGCACGCATATCCCGAAGGCGGCAGCCGGGATATGCTGGTGGTGCTGCGAAGCCTTGGCCCGGATTCTTGCATGGCGTACGTGCCCTTTGGCCCGGAGCTGTTGCCGGATGAAGAACGCCGCGGGTGCTGGCTGGAAAATCTTTCGGAAGAACTCCGAACGCAATTGCCGGAAAACTGTGTTTTTATCCGTTATGATTTGCCATGGCAGTCTCCGTGGGTGGATGAGCCGGACCGGTACACCGGGGACAACCAGTGGAAGGGTGCCCCGAAGATCAGGATCCAGGAAATGCGAATGAATTTTGATACCGAGCACTGGAACCTAAGAAAAGCCCCGACTGACCTTTTGCCGCCGGATACCGTGCTGGTGGACGTGGCCTCTGACCGGGACCGGATACTGGCCCGTATGAAGCCCAAAACCCGCTACAATATCGGCTTGTCTGCCAGAAAGGGGGTAAGTGTCCGGGATGCCGGAATGGAGGGTCTGCCGGCCTGGTATGATCTGTACTGCCAGACCGCCCGGCGGCACCACATGAGCTTAAATGATATGGATTACTTTGCATCCGTGTTTCAGGTGAAAAACCGGCAGTGCCAGTCACCAGCAAGTGTGCATCTTCTTCTGGCAGAGGCAGAGGGAAAGCCCCTGGCCGGAATCATCCTGGCCATTTCCGGATCACGGGCGACTTATCTCTACGGGGCCTCGTCTTCGGTCCATAAGAACCGGATGGCTTCCTATGCCGTTCAGTGGGAGGCCATCAGCCGGGCCCACAAGGCCGAATGCCGGGAATACGACCTGTTTGGCGTCTCCCCGTACCCGGACCCCGAGCATCCCATGTACGGGCTTTATCGTTTTAAAACCGGCTTTGGCGGCTGGATGCTGCATCGCCAGGGCTGCTGGGACTACCCCCTGGACGAGGCCGCCTATGACGTGTACCGGGCATCTGAAATGGCGGGTTCTGGATTTATCATGGGGTGAAGCCTGTCCCGGCGCTTTACTGTTCTAATTGCATCTCACTGAAATGATTTGTTTAACTAATCTCAAATGTTTGGGGGAAATGAAATGAAGCGATACATGATCGCGGTTTTACTGGTTGCGCTGTTTGTAGCGGGCTGCAGTTTCGGCGGGGGAAGGAAGGACACGGATGTGGCCAAGGACAAGGACGTGGTGGTCCGCCTGGAACAGCAGATGAAAAACGGGCAGGTGGTGGATCAGAACTACAGGCACCCGGCGGAAATCAAGTCGTTTATAATGAGCTGGTTGCTCGAGGATCTTCGCTACATGCCCCAGCCGTCGTTCATAGGCCGATCCGGTGAAACCGAGGTTTTTCAACAGAGGGAAATCGACCGTCTGGCCCCTGCGCTTTCCAAGGCCCTGGCTTCGGCAGACTCCGGCCAGCGGGTTCATTTTACCTCTTATAACCGGGCAGTTGGGTTGATTTTCGAAAAAAAGCGCAAAACCGAAGGCGTGATGTTTGTGGATCAAAACGGCACCCTGCACATCGCTTTTGCCTGGATCAATGCGGTGATTGACGTGGACGGCGAGCCCAAGGATTCAAGGTCCAGTCAACAGTTTGACGTGCTGGAGCTCCGGCACGCAGACACCGAGGTGATCGCGCCCAAGCCTTACATGCAGGTATATCAGTTTGAAGACGGAAAATCAGCGCCCATGCGCCTGGCTGTCAATGTCGAACATCTCAGGGCAACCGTTGCCCGGGAAATTGGCCAGCAGACCGGTATGCAGTATGCCGCACCCTCCGGCTCGCAGCAGGATGAGTTTTTCCGGCAGCCGCAGGAGCAGCAGCAGATGCAGACCCGGCAGCCTGCCCAGCAGGTTCAGCCCGCACCGGCACCTTTCCCACAGGACAAAGAAGCTCTGCGTAAGGAAGTCAGAGATCAGCTGGAATATTTAAAGGAGATTTACGAAGAGGGCCTGATCACGGAATCCGAATACGAACAGCAGCGCAAAAAGGCCCTGGAGGCACTGAAATAGACAAAAGGCATTTTTACAACAGATACCGGCGCTTGGCTGAAAAAATGCGGGAAACCGATTCAGCCTGGCGCCGGTGTTGATTTTCGTCCTTTATGGTCTGTTTAAATATTTGGGCCGCTGTCCTGATCTTGTCCATTGAGTGGCAAATCAATGCAATGTCAATGCCTGCAGCCATGATTCGGGAAATCATGGTTTCCATGCCGTAGTGCTTTTCCACCGCCCCCATTTCCAGATCATCGGTCATCACCAACCCGTTATAACCCATCTCAGCGCGTAGCAACCTTTCGGCCACGGCAGCAGACAGGCTGGCCGGCCAATGGCGGTCAAAGGCCCCATACCGGATGTGAGAAAGCATGATGCCGGCGGCATCTGCCTTGATAGCCGCCTGAAACGGGACAAGATCCCGGGCCTGGAGGCTTTGAACCGGGGTATTGAGATCCGGCAGATCCAGGTGGGAATCCAGAGTAGTGCGGCCGATACCGGGAAAGTGTTTGGCTACGGCCATGATGCGGTTTCTCTGGAGGCCGTTGATGATCTCTGTGCCTATTTCGGCCACATAACCGGCATTCGTGCCAAAGGCGCGCCTGGCCATGACGCTTTCAATGCCAGGGTCGGCCACGTCCATGACCGGGGCCATGTCCATGTTGATGCCTGAATCAGATAGCTCTGCCGCCGTGATCCGGGCAAACCGGGCCGCGTCGATTTTGCCGGAAAAATCAGCGGCATCGCCAAATTCCGTAAACTCGGGCGCTTTTAGCCTTGCCACGCTCCCGCCTTCCTGGTCCACGGCAACAAACAGCGGCGCCTGGCCGCAGTCTTTGGCGTAATCTCGGGCATCTGCAGTGAGCTGCCGCAGCTGCGCCCGGCTTTCAATGTTTCGGGAAAACAAAATAATGCCGCCAACACAGAGATCGCGGATCAGATGTTTTAAATCCGCGTTGAACCCTGTTCCCTGAAAACCGGCGATAATGCGCTGGCCAGCCATCTGGCGGCGGTTCAGGTCATGGGGCTGCATTCACCCTGCCTTTGGCGGGCTCATACAGGCAAAGGGGTTCTTCTGCCAGCCAGTCGCCGGTGGCTTCGTATGCCCGGGCCCGGCATCCGCCGCAGACCCGCTTGTATTCGCAGATCCCGCATTTGCCCTTTAATTGGTCAAAATCCCGGAGTTTTTGGAATTGTTCGGAATTTTTCCAGATATGGACAAAGGAATCCCGCGTCACATCCCCGCAGTTTAAATCCAGAAACCCGCAGGGCTGGACGATTCCCTGATGGGAGATAAAGCAGAAGCTTGTGCCGCCCAGACAACCCCGGGTGACCGCATCCAGCCCGTGGGTCTGCCAGGTCACGGATTTTCCTTCCTGGCGGGCCCGCTGGCGCAATATGCGGTAGTAATGGGGCGCACACGTGGCTTTGAGCTGCAGGTTTGTCCGGCTTTTCTGGTCATAAAACCAGTTCAGGGTTTCCTCGTATTCCTGTGCAGTGATGGCCTGATCCACGATATATTTGCCCCGGCCCGTGGGTACCAGCAGGAAAATGTGCAGTGCCACGGCCCCCAGGTCCTCTGCCAGTTTCATGATCTGCGGGATCTGGTCGCGGTTTAACTGCGTGATGGTGGTGTTGACCTGAAATTCAATGCCTGCCTGCTTTGCCGCCCGGATGCCGGAAAGGGCTCCTTCAAAGGCGCCTTTTACGCCCCTGAACCCGTCATGACCTTCGGCTGAAGCACCGTCTAAGCTCACGCTGATGCGCTGGATGCCGGAATCGGCGATTTTTTTGGCTGTTTCCGGTGTGATCAGGGTCCCGTTGGGCGCCATGACCATGCGAAGGCCAAGCCGGGTGCCGTAGGCGGCAATATCGTAGATATCTTCGCGCAGCATGGGCTCGCCGCCGGTCAATATTACAATGGGACTGCCGGTTTCCGCGATCTGGTCCAGCAAATGAAAAGAGGCCTGCGTATCGAGTTCTCCGGTATACGGCCCGCAGGTGGCCGCGGCCCTGCAGTGCACGCAGGAGAGATTGCAGTTTCGGGTGGTTTCCCAGGCCACCAGCCGTAGGGTGCCGGGGCCGCCGGGAGGACCGCCCTTGGCGGATGACTGTGCATGGGGATGCTGTGGATCAGAACTCATTGAATCAAATCCTTATTGATTTAGCACTTGGGCGGCTTCCATGGCAAAGTAGGTCAGAATCATGTCCGCCCCGGCGCGCTTGATGGCTGTCAGTGTTTCCATGGCCACGGCTTTGCCGTCAAGCCAGCCCATCTGATCGGCTGCTTTGATCATGGCATACTCGCCGGAAACATTATAGGCGGCCACTGGCAGGTCAAATTCCTCACGGATGCGATAAATCACGTCCAGGTAGGGCAGGGCGGGTTTGACCATGAGAATGTCTGCGCCCTCGGTGACATCCAGAGATGCCTCCCTGACAGCTTCGACTGCATTGGCCGGGTCCATTTGGTATGTGCGCCTGTCGCCGAACTGCGGGGAGGAATCGGCCGCCTCCCGGAACGGGCCGTAATAGGCCGAGCAGTACTTGGCTGCATAGGACATGATGGGCACATGGGCAAAATCGTTTTCATCCAGGGTCTCCCGGATCATTCCCACCCGGCCGTCCATCATGTCTGACGGGGCCACCATGTCCGCGCCGGCCTGGGCATGGGAAAGGGCGGTGCGGGCCAGCAGGTCAAGGGAGCCGTCATTGTCGACCACGCCCTTCTCCACAATGCCACAGTGGCCGTGGTCCGTATACTGGCACAGGCACACATCAGTGATTACCATCATGTCCGGGCACTTGTCCTTGACCGCGCGCACGGCCTGCTGGACAATGCCGTCTTTTGCATAGGCCTGGGTGCCCAAGGGATCTTTTTTGTCCGGCAGGCCGAAGAGAATCACTGACAAAATCCCCTGGTCTGCGGCCTGCTTGACGGTTTTGACCAGGTTGTCCACAGACAACTGGTACTGTCCCGGCATGGAGGGAACGGGATTTTTCACGTCTTTTCCGCCGATGGCAAAAAAGGGCATGATCAGATCGTCTGTTTTCAAGGTTGTTTCACGGATCATGCGTCTGAAAGCCCCGGTCTGACGCAGGCGCCGGGGCCGGTAGTCGGGAAACTGCATTTTTTTGTCCTTGCGAGCTTAAAGGTGATGGTTTCGTAAAAAGTAAGTTTTCAGATGGCGCCGTAAAAAGTTTAAGATCAAGGCTTGCGCGATTCCGAAGAATGCAGCGTACTTATCCGTACGTGAAATTCTGAGGAATCGCGCGTAACGCAGATATTGGACTTTTTACGGCGCCATCAAAGGTGAAACGCGGGTTTTTTTACTGCGTTGTTTTGATTTCCTCGTCTGTCAGGTAGCAGGCCGGGTCCGGGGCCCAGACATCACCGGTGATCGCCTCGGCGCGCACACGGAAATTGCCGCTGCAGATGTCAAGCCACCGGCATTGGGCACATCGTCCTTTGACATGGTTTTTCTTTTCCTTGAGCCTGGCCAGCAGGGGATCGGCTGCGGTGTCGGTCCAGATTTCGGAAAAGGGCCGCTGGCGGACGTTGCCGAAACTGTGATGCCGCCAGAACTGGTCTGCGTGCACCTCGCCGTCCCAGCTGATGCACCCGATGCCCCGGCCCGAGTTGTTGCCCTCGTTCATCTGCAGCAGGTCCAGGACTTCGGCGGCCCGCTCGGGATTTTCGCGCAGCATGCGAAGGTATACGTAGGGGCCGTCTGCATGGTTGTCCACGGTGAGCACTTCCTTGGGTTTGCCCCGATCATGGAGATCTTTTGTGCGGTCCATGATCAGGTCCAGGAGCCGGCGAGTTTCCTCGTGACTGACATCGTCGTTGACAAGTGTGGATCCCCGGCCGGCATAGACCAAGTGATAAAAGCAAATCCGGGGAATATCCATTTGCTCCAGCAGATCAAACAGGGCCGGGATTTCCTCTGCGTTAAACCGGTTGATGGTAAAACGCAGCCCCACCTTGATGCCGGCTTGCTTTGCATTGCGAATGCCTTCAAGGGCCTGGTCAAATGCGCCATCCACGCCCCGGAAACGGTCATTGATATCCCGGCTGCCGTCTAAGCTGATGCCCACGTAGGAAAGGCCGATGTCTTTTAAAATCCCGGCGGTTTTTGCGTCAATCAGGGTTCCGTTCGTGGAAATGACCGCGCGCATGCCCTTTTCTACCGCGTATTGCGCCAGTTCCGGCATGTCCTTGCGCATCAGGGGCTCGCCGCCGGAAAACAGCAGCACCGGCACACCCATGCCTGCCAGATCGTCTATTAAGGCCTTGCCTTCGTCGGTGGTCAGTTCATTGTCCTGCTGTCTGGCCTTGGCATGGGCGTAGCAGTGAATGCATTTGAGATTGCATCGCTGGGTGATGTTCCAGACCACCACCGGGCGCTTGTCAATTGAGAACTGGAGCAGGTGTGAGGGCAGTTGCCCGGACTGGCGGCCGTAGCGAAGCGCGTCAGACGGCTCCACCGTGCCGCAGTAAAGCTTGGAAATTCCGATCATGGATGCCTCGTTTCCGATTTATTCCGCCCGGTCTTCCTTGTGTATGGATTCCGGGGTGATGTTGTGTTTGGCAAATTCGGTTTTAATCAGATTGTCCAGAAACGCTTCGGGCTGTTCTAAGGCGTAGCCGGGAATAAAAAAACGGTTTTTTCCGGTTTTGTCCCGAACCAGTTTCAGGCCGTATTCAAAATCACCGGATAATTTACGATAGATCTGGTCAATATTCAACGATTCATTTGTCATCTTCTCGGAAATGAAGTCAATGGCATCTTCCTCAAATACGATATTGACATCATGGCGATTGTAAAAGTCAATTTCAATTTTTTTGATCCGGTCGTAGAAATGCTTTATCCGGCGCATGGCTGTGCCGATTTCCACCACATAGTTCCAGTAATAATCGGCAATGGCTGTAATTCTGGATTCGGATAACGGCAGGCCGTATTGTTTAACCAGTTTTTTGCGGTTTTTGCGGATATAGTCAATAATATGGCCACGGTTTTGTTCGGCGATACGGGCAAACTCGGCCTCCCGGGGTGTGCTGTCGGCATCGGGGCCCATGGTTTTCAGGGCCTTTTCCGGGTTTTGGATGGCTTCCGGTGTCACCGGAAATCGCCGGACGTTCATGGACGGCAGACGGGTTTCAAACGGAATCAAAGCCTGCTCAATAACGCTGACCAGTCCCCGGGCGCCGGTGTTTTCATCATAGGCCTGCCCGGCCAGCAACTCCAGGGCCTCGTCTGAAAACCGCACGTCAATGCCGTATGTGGCAAAATCAAGCCGCTTGCTCAAAATAACCGGGTTATTGGGGTTTTGGAGAATATCGAGCAGATCCTGCCGGGTCAGGCGCTCAAAT
Organism: Desulfosalsimonas sp.; assembly: GCF_046483245.1. Classification (GTDB taxonomy): domain Bacteria; phylum Desulfobacterota; class Desulfobacteria; order Desulfobacterales; family Desulfosalsimonadaceae; genus Desulfosalsimonas. Next base: position 13,096 of record NZ_JAWODO010000079.1, read on the forward strand.
ACCGAGCGCACCGGAAGGCGGCCGATAAATTCGGATTCAAATCCGTATTCCACCAGATCCTCGGACTTTACAAAAGAAAGAAAGGATGTGGGCTCCCGGGAGCTGTCGATTTTTGCACCAAATCCGATGGATTGCTGGGTGGTGCGGTTTTTGATGATCTCGGGCAGTTCGGAAAACGCCCCGCTGACAATAAAGAGGATGTTTTTGGTGTTAACAGATCGCTTCTCTCTTTTGCCGGTCTTTCTGAACTGTTCGACTTCCTGGATCATGGAGATGGGATCATGCGGGACTTTCATCTCCACCTCGGTTTCCTCCATGGGTTTTAAAAGTGCCCGCTGCACGCCGCTTCGCGACACATCCGTGCCGAAATGCTGCCGGCTGCCGGCGATTTTGTCGATTTCGTCAATGTAGACGATGCCGTACTGGGCCCGCTCAATATCATTGCCGCTTTCGCGGACCAGGTCGCGCACCATGTCTTCCACATCACCGCCCACGTAGCCGGTTTCGCTGAACTTGGTGGCGTCTGCCTTGACAAATGGCACCCCGATTTTTTTGGCAATCAGCTTGATCATGTAGGTTTTGCCCACACCCGTGGGACCGATCATGACGATATTGTTTTTGATCCGGCCTTCAAATTCGTCCTGAGTGCCGGTTTGCCGCTGGTGCTCGATGCGGTTGAAATGCGTGCAGATCTTGGTCGCAAGGGTCTGCTTGGCGCTGTCCTGCTTGATAATGTACTGATCCAGATACCCGATGAGTTCTTCGGGCTTTAGGTCAAAACGGATGCCATCAGTATTTGCACCACTGCCAGCGGAATCTTCCGGGGATTGTTCATCCGGTACCACCACCGGTGAGACGATCTTGACTTGGTTTCCATATTTTTTTGTAAGAAAATCGGATATTTCTTTTTCAATTTCCCGTGGATCCGGAATGCTTGCATCTTTCATTTTCATTTCATCCTGATCATTTAAACTGTTGCCTAAATTGGGCGATTTGCAAGTTAGGTATTGATATTCAGTGGTTATTTTCGATGGTTACACTATAATCACTTGCCCTGTAAATGCAAGGTTTGCCCGGGAATGGTCTGGAACCCGAGGATCCGCGAAAAATTGCCACCATGAAGACAAATTATCGTTGGACAAAGCAAACATGGTTTCTTATATTAAACAAAGGTTTCTTTTCAAACTTAATGGACAAGGAGGGACCATGAGTGAGAGCGTGTACAAATTTATCGAATTGGTCGGCACCAGCCCCACATCCTGGGAGGAGGCAGTGAAAAACGCAGTTGAAACAGCCTCCAAATCCCTGCGGGATACCCGCGTGGCCGAGGTCAAGGATCTGGATGTCAAAATCGAGGGCGGCAAGGTGGCATTTTTTCGTGCAGTGGTGAAACTTTCCTTTAAATACCAGACAGGTGACGCCTAAACCATGATGAACATCATGGTCACTGCCCTGATTCCGGCGGGATAACAGGGTCATTGCTGCCCCCAGCCATCAGATGAAACAATTGCTGGACAAATTTACCGGACACCACGTCCGGTAAATTGATTTCCGGGGGGGTATACGGGGTGGTGTCTTCAAGAAAGACTTCCAGCAGTTCATGGGAGAGAACCATGAGCTGCCATGCGGAGTTTTTGGTAATTTCCCGGGGGTTGCGGTCAAATACCCGGCACTGGGCCGGCCTGAACGCGTAAAGCAGGCAGAAATCGTTGTCAAGAAGCGGGCAGGGCTGTTGTTTTTCCGGAGTCCGGGTTTCTGAAGGGGTGCTTGCGGTCATGGCCCGGTCAATGGCCTGCTGGCGCAGGGTGCTGCTGAGCTGGCTATTGATCCCGAGTTGCAGGTAAACGGCCTCTGCAAGGGACATGGTAACCGGGGCAAAGCAGCATTGGCAATGGTCTTTTCCGCAACGGGCCGCATTTTCCGGGACATCTGCCTCGGCCCCGGACAGGGCTGCTTTTGTCTGGTCATAATAGGGCTGGAGATCCACCTTGTAACCCGGGGCCAAAGACGGTTCCATAGATATTTTATAAGGCTTTTCCTTTTTCCAGTACTGGTGCAGAAACCGTTTCTGGGGCTGTTCCGTGGGCTGGGAGCGGATGCCGTGCATTTTTCGGGCCGCGCTTTTGGTATCATATCCCTTGCGCAGCAGATAGGCATATACAATCGTGCCGGTTCGGCCGATGCCGAATCGGCAGTGAACCAGGACTTTTTTGCCAAGATAAATGCATTCATCGAGCCAGTCCAGGGCCTTTTCCAGTTCATTGAGCTCCGGAAACCCCTCATCCCGCACAGGCAGGTAATACACTTCAAAGCCCTGCTGCTCTTCTAATGCAACCAGTTCCCTGATTTCCATGCACAGGTTCATAATGCCCCGGATGCCCTGGTGTTTGATGCTGTCGAGCTCTGCAATGGACATTGGAGCATGTCCCACTGCCAGCTGAGGCGTCACCCAGGTCAAGGGATAAATGAAATCACCTTTTTTCTTGGACGGAAAAAATATCATGGGTTTCCTGTATGATTTGTCGGGCAAGGGTTTGAATCTGTTGTTGGTTTTCCAGCCGCATGTCCAGCATGACGGTTTTGCCCAGCACAATGCCGAGCACCACCAGTCCGGTTCCGGTATCATCCATGGATTTGCGGTCAAATGCGGCTTCCAGTAGATCTGCAGTGGTGTGCACCACAAACCCGAAATGTTCCAGAATGGTTTGAATCAGATAAATGCGCATGTCCCGTTGCTCCGGGCTGCCACCCCCGCCTTTGAAGCTGAAATGAATGTAGTTTTGCTCCGGGACCGTTCCCTGAACTGAATCCAGGACGGCAAAATGATACCCGAACCGAAGCAGGGCATGCAGATATTCCCGGTCGACGATGGCATAGCTGCTGAAAAGGGTGGATTTCTCAACATCCACGAAATCCGCTGAGCTTTTGTAATAAGCATCCCAGTCATAGTGCAGGATGCCGCTGTTCCATTGCACTGCCGGCGACCCCAGGCCGGCAAACAGCTGCTGCATGGGCCGGCTCTCAATGTGTTTGAGTGCAACGGATTTTTGGCCGGCCGCTTCCGGGCAAAGCCCCTTGTGCACGTCGAGCACATGCATCACCAGGGGCAGGCCGGATTCCAGGCGTTTGGCGCCGTAGCGGTCCAGCCCCCGACGGCCCACCAGGGAAAACATCTCCCGAACCCCGGCTTCATGCACATACCGGACAATATCATGAAGGCTTTGGCAGGATCCAATTGTAAAATCATGGCTTTCAGAATTAGGAAGGGTGAGGGGAGAGATATATTTCAGTGCGGCGGCCAGCTTCTGGATCACCAGGGTTTCCGGAGCGCCGGATGCTGTTTTGCCGGGTTTTGCCCGGAAAAAGGTCCCGGCCAAAACTTTTCCAAAGTTGCCGTCAATGCTCACATCCTGCTGGTTTTCCAGGGTATCGGCTGCTCCGCGGGCGTTACAGATCACCGGAATACCGGCTTCCCGGGCCACGGAAGCAAAATGGCAGGCCGGGCATCCTTTTTCCGCCACCACTGCCCGGACCCGGTTTAATACCAGGGTGAGTTCCGGAGGCAGTTCATCAGTCACCAGAACGGCCTGGTCGGGTATGTCGGATAAAAACTTCAGATCATTTAGTTTATACACCCGCCCGGCAGTCTGGCCGGAACTGACCCACTGTCCCGTTATCAAAACAGCACTTTCCGGGTAATCCGGCTGAATATCGGGCTCATCCGCAGCCGGCATTCCCAGGGGCCTGGACTGGAGAATATGAAGCTTGCCCGAGGCGTCCAAAAGCCATTCCACATCCTGGGGCACCTGGCCTGCGGCATCCTCAAGTTTCATGCCTAGGGCAAACAGGTTCTCCAGGGTATCCGGGCCGAGAAAATCCCGGGGCGCCACCCTCCGTACCCGGCTGCTTTGGCGGTCAAAATCCGCCCGGCCCTGGTACTGCCCGCCATCCGCCAGTTTTTCCCCGCTGCCCAAGACCATGTAGGATACGGCCATTTCCGGCTGGTGGGGATCGCGTGTGTACAGGATCCCGCTGATTTTTGCCGCAATGGTGGGCATGACCAGCACGGCCATGGGTGTCATTTGATCGGTAAAGCCCTGGCGCATCCGGTAATGGATGGCATGCGGGCTGTATTTGCTGGCCGCCACCTGCTTGTAGGCCTCAAACCAGTTTTCCAATCCCACGTTCAAACAGCTTTTAAATTGTCCGGCAAAAGAAGCCTGCAGATCCTCTCCTACGGCACTGCTGCGCAGGGCCAGGGGCGAGTTTTCAATGCCCAGACGCTTGATTCCGCTTAAAAATTCCCTTTCCAGTTCAGGCGGCACTTGGGCTTCAGTGACGGCAAACTGGAGGGCTTGGCTGATTTCGTTTATTTCCGAATGATTGCCGGGCCCGATGCGCGCCAGCTGTCTCTGAATCCAGGCAGTAAGGTCATTGGCCTCCAGCAGGCGGTAAAACGCCCTTGTGGTCATCACCATCCCGGCAGGAACGGGAATGCCGAAATCCCGGATCAGCCGGGAAAGCGGAGCCGCCTTTCCGCCGGCCAGGGATTCGGACAACTCCTGGTCCAGTCCCAGCACAAAAGGCGGATCGATTTTTGGATTATCTTCGGCCAGGGCCATGTGCGCATAAAATGCGTATTTGCGGTGATAGTTGCGCAAAAGCGCATATTTGACCGGATTGAATCTCACAAGCGCTTCGATCAGGGCCTGGATCTCATAATCCAAAAGACCCAGCACATGACGAATGTATTCGATGTCGCAGGGACTGTTTTTCTGCCGGATTTCCTCCAGCTGTGCGATGAGCTCCAGGGCCCGGCGGTCGCCGGCGCGCAGGTGTTGGAATGCAGCGTATTTTTTGCGGATCAGGGATCCGGGAAAACAGGTTCGCAAAAACCAGTTTTCCAGCAAATGACGTGTCTGTGAGCCGATTCGCTGGACCCGGGTCAATGGAATGGGTCCGGATGCGGTTTCCTGGGTTTTTTTGGACATCAGGCAGAGGCTTCCCGGCTTTCCAGAATGCCGGCAATTTTTTCTTCAAGTTCGTTTTTGTCAATGGGCTTGACCAGATACTCCCGGGCGCCGTAACCCATGGCTTCCTTGGCGGTTTCCAGAGTGGGATAGCCAGTGAGCATCACCACATCGGTTTCCGGGCGTTCTTCCTTGATTTGCCGCAGGACTTCCACGCCGCTGATTTTTTTCAGCTTGATATCCAAAATGGCAATATCCACATTTTGATCGCGTACGTGCGCCAGGGCGTCGCGCTCTTCTGTGAAAACCGCCACGGAATGTCCTTTGCGTTCAAGGATGCGTTTGATCATGGCGCCGGCATCCTCCACATCGTCCAGGACCATAATGCTGCTCATCTCATACCTCCGAAATCATAAGGTTTGTCGTGTGTTTGGGGGTAGTCCGAGTTCCTCGCACTCTTCTTCCGGCAGTTCCATCTGCCAGAGGGGCAGTTCCACGAGAAATACGGTTCCGGGGCCGGTGCACGAATCGGAATTTCCCATCTCCTGGAGATACTCTTTGGGCGCCGGGCTTAAGACATTGATTCGGCCGCCGTGATTCTGAATGATGCCAAAAGTCACAGACAGGCCCAGCCCGGTGCCCTTGCCAACCGGCTTGGTTGAAAAAAACGGGTCAAAGATTTTGTTTAGGATTTCCTGCTTGATGCCCGTGCCGGTATCGGTGACGGTAATGGCCACCCGCCGCCGGTGGGCACAAAGCTTTGTGGTAATCCGGATGCAGCCGTCATGCTCGATTGCATCCAGGGCGTTGTTTAAAAGATTTAACCAGACCTGCTTGAGCTTGTCCTTGTCGCCCTCGATTTCCGGGATGTTGGGATCCAGGTCATAAAGAATCCGGACCCGGTTTAAGCTGAAGGTGTGCTCCACCAGGGAGATGACTTCTTGTATGGATGTGTTGATATCTACATCCGTACGTGCGGTCTGACTCTGCCGGGAAAACCCGAGCAGATCCGAGACAATACTGCTGCAGATCTTGGTCTGTTTTTCAATGATTTTCAGATCCGCCGCCATCTGGCTGTTCGGGTCCACGTCTTCGAGCAGCATCTGTGCATAGCCCAGAATAATGCCCAAAGGCGTGTTGATCTCGTGGGCAACTCCGCCTGCCAGGCGGCCAAGGTCCTCCATTTTCTGGGACTGCACCAGGCGTTCCTGGTACTGCTTGATCACCGTAATGTCTCTGGCGGTCAGCAGAAGACCGGAAATCCGGCCCTCGGCGTACACCGGAACCTTTAAAATATGAAACCATATCACCATGTCCCCCTGCTTGACGCTGATTTCCTTTGACATGGGCTTTCCAGTCTGCAGGATCTGCCGGTCTTCATGGTAATTTTGATCCGCCTGGGCTTCACTGAAAATATCAAAATCGGTTTTTCCCACAATATCGAATTCATTTAATTGAAAATAAGAGCAGAAGGCTTTGTTTGCGGCCCGGTAAATCAGGTTTTCATCCTGCAGGGCCACCATGTCGGGGGTGACATCCAGAGTTGTGCGCAGCAGTTCCTTTTGCCTGGAAAGCTCCTTTTCCGCGTTGCGGGCTTGGTCAATGCGCTCCTGCAGGGTCATGGCCATGTAATCAAAGGCTTCTGCCAGTTCCTGGATCTCATCTCCTGCATTCTGCTGATAAACCGGGCAGTTCAGGCAGTTTAAATCACCCTGGGCATCCTGCTTCAAATGATAGGAAGGACAAAGGGTGCCTGTGATATACCAGCATCTGCGCCGGGTATCCCCGTATGCGGGGCAGGAGTGTGCCTGGCATTTGTTGATTTCCCAGCACTGGCGCTTCGGCTCCGGGGCGGACTGAACCTCGAGATTGCCTTTGATGACTTCGTTGGCCGATTCCGTGAGGCATCTGATCCGGTTGGTAAATTTTGAGGAAAACCACAGAACCAGTATGATGGCACCAATGGTGACCGCAGCCGTGAGCCCGAAAATCCAGAGACGAAGCCGGTTGATCATGGCTTCCAGCCGCTGCCGGTGCATGCCGATGCGCACCATTCCGATCCGCTCCTGCTGGATTTCCACGGGCTGGACAAAATCGTAGATCTTTCCCTCATTGGTCAGCAGAAGCATGGTGGCAGTGTTTGGCTGGTTTTCCGAATAGATATTTAACAGCCCCACCGGAAACCCCTGTTCAAACGTATGCACCAGCACCCGGCCGGCCGGATTCAGGATAAACGCATAAGCAAGGTCTGAATTGGCATTCTTTAATTCATCCACCAGGTTTTTGAGGCGCAGAAAATCCCGGGTCAGCATGGCTTCATCAGATCTGTAGGCCAGGTTGGCGGCCAGTATCTTGCCGCGTTCCTTGTTTTCCCGTATCAGTTCCGTGGAGGCAATATGAGTGCCGATAATGCCCAGAATCAGGCCCAGGCACAGAACAACAGCCGACAGTCCCAACAGCAGTTTGCTCTTGATTTTCAGGCGCTGAAAGGAGAATGGCAGCTTATTCATATGCGTTTTCCCCGATTTTTTCCAGAAGCCTGCGGATGGCGTCAAAGTCAGTATCCTGCGCCGGAATCACCGCCTCAAAATGCGCCTTTTCAAGGATTTTTCGGTGATCGGCATTGTCGGGGTCCAGTTCCAGTAAAGCCTGCTTGATTTTCTCCACCACCTCGGTTTCCAGGTCTTTTCTTGCGGCATACACCCAGCTGGGAAATGCCCGGGTTTGATCCAGTACGCGAATGGCCGCGGGATCCACCCGGTCTTTGACCAGATCAAGGGTGCCTTCCCGGATGGAGCCGATATCGGCCTGGCCCAGGTACACGGCCTGGACCACGGTTTCCTGCTTGCCGCCGGGCCCGGGTGCAAAGGATATGCTTTGGAAATCGGATTTGGAGATGCCGTTTTCCAGAAAATGATCCAGAGCAAACAAATAGCCGGCTGCAGATGACCGATCCACGGCCATCCATCTTTTTCCCCGGCAGTCCTCCAGGGTTTCAATGGCCTTGTTGTCTGCTCGGCAGATGATCTGGCCCCTGAAGGTGGGGGTCTGGTTTTTCTCCACGATCCGGGCAAAGGCCCGGGCCTGATCCCGGTCGGCAATGCGGGTATAAACCAGAGGATTGGAAAATGAGATATCGATTTGTCCGGACCGGACCATTTGCATGTGCTCTTCAAATGTATCCGGAAAAACCTGCCGGATGGCCAGATCTGTTTTTTTGGCTAGATATTGCACCAAATGGTGATGTCTGGCAAATGACACCCTGTGGGAATACTGGGGCAGGCATGCATAGGTCAGCGATTCAAGCGCTGCAGGGGTCTCGACCTGTTTGCGCTGGCTCAGATCAACTGTTCGGGTCGCATCCTGCTGATCACAGCCAGCCACACAAAAGCCTGCAAACAAAAGTACACCGATGAGAATCCGGGTCGGCAATGGGAACAATGATTTCATTTTTCTGATGTTAGCATCTAAAGCCAGAAAGTCAAGCACACAGGGCATGGAGCAGTGGTTGCAGCCGGGCCGGACATGTGGTATGGAACTGTGAAAAATGGTATCGCAAACCCTTTATCCGGCCGGCCGGCTTTTGCATAAGCCTAAAAGGAGAAAACAGCTTGGCAAATACCCCTTTAAAACTGATTTCCTGGAACGTCAACGGCCTTCGGGCGGTCATGAAAAAGGATTTTCTGCAATCCATTGACAAACTCGATGCCGACATCGTGGCTCTCCAGGAAACCAAGATCCAGCAGGACCAGCTCACGGAAAGCATGCACAGGGTCAGAGATTACAAAGCCTATTTCAGCCACGCAACATTGAAAAAAGGCTACAGCGGCGTGGCCACCTATACCCGCATCACCCCCGAACACGTTCGCTACGGCATCGGCGAGCCGCGCTTTGACAATGAGGGGCGCATTATAGAAATGTCTCTGGGAAACATTGTCTTTTTCAACGTCTATTTTCCCAATGGCCAGATGAGCGACGAGCGGCTGCAGTACAAGCTCGATTTTTACGATGCGTTTTTTGATCATGCCGATGATTTGCGCAAACAGGGCAAAGGCGTTATTGTGGCCGGTGATTTTAACACCGCCCACAATGAAATTGACCTGAAAAACCCGAAATCCAATGCCAACCGCTCGGGTTTTTTGCGCATTGAGCGCGACTGGCTCGATCATATCGAGCAAAGGGGCTATGTGGATACTTTCCGGGCCCTTTACCCGGATACCGTGAAGTACTCCTGGTGGACCTACCGTTTTAACGCCCGAAAAAATAACGCCGGGTGGCGTATCGATTACTTTTTCGTCTCAAAAGACCTGTTTGACAGCGGCCGGATTGCAGACGCGTTTATCGACAACGACATCCACGGCTCGGATCACTGCCCGGTGGGTATTGTATTAAATCCGTCCTGATTCCATGGGGGATTTTAGAATTTTCTATTGATGCTCAGATTCGTCGCTCTTTTGGGGGCACGGCAATTGTAGAGATCAACTTTCATATGCGTTCCTTCTAAGTAGTGCCTGAACGAAAACCGTCTTTTTCGCCAATCTCTGCGTCCGGCTCAAATTTTAATCCTCAAAATACGTCGAGTATTCCTGCGGTTAAAATTTTCGCCGTCCTTGACCTTGACGAAAAATCCTGGTTTTCGTTCGGGCACTAAGTAATTTCAAAAAAGTTGCTGTAATTTTCGCATGATGCCGACCAGGTGGCGGTTTGCTCCCTGCTGACCGCTTGCGCGCTCAATGCGACTCGCAAACCACCCCCGGGCCGGCATCATGGCCGACTGCGTGCAAAGTTTCACACGAAAGGAGTCCGGAGCAACACATCCAAGTCTTCGAAGTAACTTTTTCTGAAGTTACTCAGAAGTCTGATTTCAGATGGCGCCGTAAAAAGTTCAAGATCAAGGCTTGCGCAATTTCGAAGAATGCAGCGTACTTATCCGTACGTGAAATTCTGAGAAATTGTGCGTAACGCAGATATTGGACTTTTTACGGCGCCATCAAGTTTACAAATAAGAAAGGCGGCCTTTTTAGGGGCCGCCTTAACTTATTGATTTTATTGGTGCCGAGGGGCGGATTTGAACCACCGACACGGGGATTTTCAGTCCTAAAACGCGGGGCTTTACGTGGTTTTATTAACCTTATGTAAGTTTCTTAAAGCTTGACAAACAGGGATTATTCTTTTAAATTAGTCCCCAGTTTGCTTTACCTAATTTTACACAGCTAACTTACAAGGCGCTTACAGAAAAACTTACACAATTTTAACCACGGAGGCCCGCCATGCCTGAAAAGAAGTCCAAAAAGGTTAACCGCCAAAAGCTTACAAAACCCGTTATTGAAAACCTTAAACTCCCGGAATCCGGGCAGCGGCTTATTTGGGATGCAGAAACCCGTGGTTTTGGTATCCGCTTAACCCCGAAAGGCAAAGTGTTTATCTGCCAGGGAAAGGTGAACGCCAAGGACCGGCGCGTCAAAATTGGAGAGTTTGGCATTTTCACCGTGGATCAGGCCCGGAAGCAGGCAAAGAAGTATTTACAGGATATGGCAAACGGCATTGACCCGAATGGGGCTAAAAGGCGGAAAATTGCCGAATCCATAACGCTTGAGCAGGTGGCAGAGGATTACAAAAGGGATCGGGATCTAAAGGAAACCTCTATCAAGGATATTGACAAGCGACTCAATGGGCCGCTGTCGGTCTGGAAGGACAAGCCCGTGGTGGATATAACCCGTGATGATGTCATGAGGCTATTCCGGGAATTATCCGAGCGGGGCAAGGCCAGCGCAAACCTGTCTTTTCGGATAGCACGGGCGCTTTTCAATTATGCAATGGAAGCATACAGGCCGGGCGGCACCCCCATTATCACAGCAAACCCGGTCAATGTCCTGTCAGGGGCGAAGCTATGGCACCGGATTGAGCCGAAAAACCGGCGCATACCATTAGACCGGATCGGCGAAGTTTGGAATTTTCTTGAAAGTCTCCGGGCGGACCCTGCCACCACAATGGCCGCCGGATCAATCGTTGATGCCGTATCTTTTGCCATATTGACAGGGGCAAGGTGGGGCGAAGTCTCCGGGCTGACCTGGGACCGGGTGAACCTGGAGGCCGGCACGTGGCATATACCGGACCCGAAAAATAAACAGCCTGTAACCCTGCCATTGTCCACACAAGCACAAGCTTTGCTCCAGGAAAGGCCAAGGTATAACGACCATGTCTTTTGCAGCAACAAGAGCAAGACAGGCCACATAGGGCCGTCCAGGTTTATTACGGATCAGATCACGGAGATTATAGGCACGGAAATTTCCGCCCATGATCTAAGGCGGACCTTTCGGAGTATCGCGGCGGAGATCGGCGTGGAGCTATGGAGAACAAAACTATTGTTGAACCACCGCCTAAACAATGATGTCACAATAGCCAGTTATACCGAGAAATTCGACCTGGAATACCTAAGGCCGGATATTGAAAAAATCGGCGCGTGGATCGAACGACAGGCCGCCCATGAAGCAAGTGGAAACGTGATTGATATATCCGTGGGGAGGGCTGCAAATGAATAAAATGGTTGTTTATGTCAAGGCCCGCGTGAGCGACACCATAACCATGATTAACCCGCCGGAAGCCGGGGCGGACCCGGTTTTCATGGGCTGTTTTGTCCATACGGGAAACGAGGGCGATTACCTACTTGAAAACCCGCCCAAAAAACGCGCACGGCTTGTCCGGGAAATTGAGCCCGGCAAATGGCAGGGAACCCCGGCGGATCAGATAAGTTTCTTGCATGAGATTGTAAACGATTTGGGCATTGACCCGCCAGCAGAGTTGGGCCGGGCAAAAGAGATCCTGGAAGGCACAGAGGATCTAAACGCGCTTGATGTTATCCTGGAGAAGGCACAGGACAAGATCCACGGAACGGCTTATAAATTGATGGCCGAAAAGACAGAGCAGCAACGCAGCCAGGGCGGAAAAGAGTCCTGGGGTTTGACAGCAGAGGAACGCCAGGAAAGAAACCGGCTGATGCAAGCAGAGATTGACCGCCTATGCCTGGAAAATGGCAAGTCTTATAATGCCGCGTGCAGTTGGGTTGCAATCAATATATCAAAAATTCATACACTTACCGAAAAAATAAGCTTTGACAGAGTAAAGAAGCTTACCAAAAATCCCAAAAAGTAAAATCCTGCCAGGTAAACAAAACCGGGGTTATCAGTACAGACAGCCCCGGCAAGCCCGCCGTATCTTGTCTCCAAAACATCGAAAACCCTTATTTGGAGGCAATCATGGAATTCTACACTACAGAGCAAGTTTCAAATCTTTTAGGCATTCAGCCGAATACACTCGAAATCTGGCGGCACCGCGGCACCGGGCCAAAATTTATAAAAATGGGCCGCCTTGTCCGTTACAAGAGCAATGATCTGGAAGCCTGGATTGATAGTCAGACCCGCCAGAACACCAGCCAGGCCGGGGACCCTGAATCACCTGTCCAGGTGGCAAAGTGATTTTTATTTCAGGCAATTATGGGGCAGGGCTGAAAAATGTACGTGCCATGTAAGTGAGGCTGCAAAATGGATAAACAAAAAGAAACCCCGGAAGGCGGCGGGCCAGATCCGGGGCACGGGCAAAAAAAGCGGGTGAAGCGATGACTGAAAATTACCAAAAAACCGGCAGCAAGTCAAGGATTACTGATAATTATGCAAAGATCCCGAATGGCTTGCTTGATCGCTTGACACATCTTCGGATACCCGGAGAACAGATGCAGGTGTTAATGGTCATAATCCGAAAAACCTATGGATGGGAGAAGCGGTCCGACTGGATAGCACTGAATCAGTTTGCAGAGTCCACCGGCATTTCCAAGCGAAACGTGCTGCGAGCTATCCAGGCTTTAGAGGAAAGAAAAATCGTTATCGTTGTCAAAAATGACAACAAAAAACATCCAAGCTACCGAATAAACGAAAAATTCAATCAATGGAAAGCGTTGTCCAAAAAGACACCGTTGTCAAAATTGACAATAACTGGTGTCAAAAATGACAACGCACCGTTGTCAAATTCACCCCCCACAATAGACACTCCTACAATAGACACTCCTACAACAGACAGCAGTGGTTGTGGTTGTAAAAATGAATCTGAAAAAGAAACTGTCCACCTGGAAGATGAACCGCCTACCGTGGATAGCAACCGCTATGGTCTGTCTGCTGAGCAGCTCGAATACATCGACCTGAAAACCGAACAAGCGGCCAGGGCTGGTAAGATCGAGGACACCAAGGAAGCATACAAGCACGGACTTGTCAAAAAAGCAAAGGACGGCTTGCTTGATATATCCGGCCTGGATGCGATGAGAACGCAACCGCAGAACCACGGGCCACACCCCAGCTATCTGAAGCCGCAGGATGAGCTGGAATGGGCAGTTGCAAACCAGCGTCCTTGGGAATTTTTAGGGATCAGTGAAAGCGAATGGACCACCGCTGCGAGGAACGGCGAAATCCAATATAATTGTGCCGACAGTCGCTATACGCTTTTATTGGAAACCCCGGCACCAGACGGCAGCCTGTATGCTCATGTTTGGCCGGATGGCCGGGTGGATAGGGAAGGGCAAAATTGATGGATAATTTCAAAATTTACATAGACACCCGAGAACAGCAGCCTTACCGATTCGACCGCTGGCAGGTGGAAACCGAGCGGACAGGACTGTCCACCGGAGATTACAGCCTTGCAGGATTCGATGATCGAGTGGGGATTGAGCGAAAAAGCCTGGATGATCTTATCGGCTGTTTGATGGGCAAGGACCGGCAGAGATTTGAAAAAGAGCTGGCCAGGGGCAGGGCTTATGAATTGTTTGCCGTGGTGATCGAGGCCGGAATGGATGATATAGCCAGGGGCCGGTATAAATCGAAAATGAAGCCGGAAGCCTGCCTGCAATCCGTGACCGCGTTTTATATCAGATACCAGGTGCCTTTCTTATTCTGCGGCAATCGGGCAGGCGCGGAGTATTTAACTTACAGCACGCTTACAAAATACATTCAGGAAATTGAAAAAAGATACCGCCATGCTGCGGGCAAGTGATTTATAATCCCCATATTATCCATGTTATAATGCAGAATTACAGGCATTTGAATCAGAACTATCAAAAATGTAAGCTCATTGTAAGTTTTCAGATTGATAATCTAAAAAAAGGGGGCAAGCCATGAAACAGCAAGCACTATTTAAAAAACAGTCCAGCAAGCTACCGGACGATTTCACGCGGACCCATTGTGAAGCAAACGGGAAACTTTGCCCGTATTATCGCCCTCAGGAAATGCCGAAATGGGCTGGTGGCATTCCGAACCAGGCAACGTGCAACCACCCAGCCATTCGAGAACAGACAGACCTTGAGTGGAAAATGGATTGTTTTGGGGTTGAATACTTCATCACGGTTCAATTGAAAAATGGCAAGACACGGCGGCGAAAAGCCAGCCAGACAGAACGCCCTGATTATATCCCAAACATGGCCGGTTGTCCTGGGCGCGGAAGGCAGGCAATCAAGGGGGGTATGCACCCAAAAACCCAGAGCAGCCGGGAGTCAGCGGCGAATTTATAACACAGATTCCAGCAAACAAGGGGGTTGATTTGAGCAAAAAAAGGTTGAAATCTTTAGGCGACACAAGGCGATATTTGGCAAATCTCATTAACAGGCTTGAGGCCGGGGAAATTGATGCAGTCCGGGCCGGCAAGTTGGGATTTTTGGCAAACGTCCTGATCGGCTGTATCAAGGATTCCGATATTGAGGAACGTATTACAAAACTTGAACAAGAATTGGAGGAAAATTGACAATGAATGAACGCACAAAAGCACGAATCACAAGGCTTGAGCAAAGGCGGGGCTTAAAAAACCCCATCATTTGCGCGTGGCACGGGCCGGTTGAACCGCAAGCCGGTCAAGTTGTGGTTGGAGCGGGGTATTGGACCCGGAAACCAGAAACATCAAACGAAAGGAAAAATGAAAATGTCTAAAATGTCCAGCGAAGCATTATTGAAGCAAAGTGAGCACCTGCAAGCCCTGTATGGCCAGGGATCGGAAACCGTACGGAACGCCACAAGCAGGATCGGAGCGTTTTCCGAGGGGCTCCGGGAATTGGAAAACTTGGAGAAAAATCCGTCACCCTATGATAGCGAGGCCTCACGGATCAGGCAAAGACACCAGCGGGCTGTTACCCTCCAGAAAAAATGCACCCAGTTGGAGAACGGAACTTACGATGCCTTGAGCAAACGCAGGCAGAGCCTTGAGCAGACCATCAACCAGAGGGCCGACCTGTCCCCCAAAGGAACCGATAGCGAAATCCGGCAGGTGATTCGGGAGGCGAAACCAAAAGACCGCCTTGCCATGATAACAGAAGCCATCAAAACCGGCGACACCGTGACCTTGAGTGCTATCGCGAACGGAAACAAGGTGCTCACAGGGCTTGATGACGACACCCGAAAAAATCTGCTTGATTCATACAAGCGGCGGGTTGCACCGGATGAATTTTCCGAGCAGCAGGCCGTGGACAACTTTTTGACCGAGGCCACCGGCGTTTTTCAGACCGCACACGAGGCTGTGAAATCCTACCAGGATGCCGAGGCCGTGGACGCAGCCGACCGGCAGGCACAGAAAGCTGATGAGGTGGTGGGCAAGGTCAATCAGCTTTTTGAAGAAGTGTAGCAGGCATGGGAGAGAGGCATGGATTCTATCCACGGGGCTGGCAAGGGAGATGTCAGCCCCTTTTTTTTATGCGAGGTGATGCCATGTCAAAACAGCCGTATCGGAACGTTGATTGCAGATTTTACGAACAATGCCTTGAGAAAACCGCCTTTGCCGGGCACGGAGAGCTTATATGCACCGGGTGCGACCATGAACATGACCATACAGACAAGCCGGAAGATTTTGCCGGATTGTTGGAGGTATGGCACGTGGTCTGCCAAACCCACCACGGAAAAACTTGTGCCATTGCCAGGGGGCTTGAAAAATACTGAAGCCCTGAGAAGCGATTTAAGGCCGATAAAATTTTATCATAAGGGGATGGCATTGCTTCAACCGAGATCGGCCAGCCATCGTTAAATGAGCAAGCCAGTTTTAACGCCAGGGCATAAAGAAACCCGGCAATCGCAATCAGGAACGGGTGAGGGTCTTTTTTGCGAATGGCCGGGCTTCTGATACTTATAATCCCATGACCCCATCGGCAAAACAAGATTTTTTTTCACAAAACTTACAACAAGCTTACAGACTAAAAAAGGGCTTACAGACAAAATCTGTAAACCCTTGATTTTATTGGTGCCGAGGGGCGGATTTGAACCACCGACACGGGGATTTTCAGTCACCTGCTCTACCGACTGAGCTACCTCGGCATAAATTTTTAAAAAATGTATAGGCAATGTGGTAAAACCTGTCAAGGACTTTTTTGAAGATCCCCGAAAACGTACTGAACCAGGGTGCAGGCGGAAATGGCGGCGGTTTCGGCCCGAAGGATACGGCATCCCATTGAAACCGCACATAATCCGGCAGCTTCAGCATCCGCGGCCTCTTTTTCCGTAAACCCGCCTTCCGGGCCCAGCAGCAGCAGTATGGAGCCCGGGCTGTCCTCCGCGGTGGCGGCCAGGGGAGCCCGGGCCTGTTCCCAGAAAAAAAGTCCGCTATCCACGGTTGCCCCCAAAGACAGCACTTCGGAAAAATCCATCACCGGCGCGATGTCCGGCACCATGCTTCGGCCGCACTGCTTGATGGCCTCCAGGGAAATGGCCTGCCATCGTTCGGTGCGCTTTTTCATCCGGCGGGCATCCGGCCGGGCAACGGTTCTGCGGGTAATCATGGGAACCCACCGGGTCACCCCGAGCTCGGTGAGATGCCGCACAAGATCATCCATTTTTTTGTCTTTTAAAAAGCCCTGGGCCACAATAAGGTCCAGGGGCGATTCGTTGCCGGCTTCAATCCGGTTTTCGATCACAACGCGCACGGTTTTTCCTTCCATGGAAATGATGCGGGCATCGCAGATCCGGCCGGCCCCGTCGGTGACCCGGATGCGGTCTCCGGCGGACAGGCGCAGCACGGTTTTCAGGTGGCGGGCCTCTTTTCCGGTAATGCAGGGCTCGGGGCGGTCCAGTTCCGACGGGTTTATGTAGAATCGTCTCATGCTGTATTGCCGTGTTCAATAAGGTTTGCGGCTCCGGGCCCATCAGGCCGGGGTCGGCCGGGTTTTCCGGCAGGATTCAAATTTCTTGACAACATCAGGCGGTTAGGATAGTTTTACAAGATTATAACAGGGTTTTCAACAGACAGTAAACTTATTCGGCACTGAATTTTTCAGGGAGGCCCATTATGACCGAGGACAGCCAGAAGGATCCGGACAAAGAAATCATCGAGCTTTCTGAAATCGTTGTGGGCACTTCTGAGGATGATGATGCCATTGTGGAGATGACCGAGGGCCTGCTTGATGAGGCCAGAAACGGAATTTCCGGGGCAACCGGGGATGAGTCCGGCGATTCCCGGCAAATGGATTTGTCCCGGGATCCAGAGTTTGATTTTGATTTGGTTTCACCTGAAAATGAAATTATTGAGCTTGTAGAGGAAATTGAGCCCGGCGTGGATGTATCGGAGGAAGAAAAGACCGTTGAAGGCATGGAGCCCGGAAACGCAGAGGAAAATGCCAGGGGCGCTGAAAACGGCAGCGATGATATTCTTGAGTTGACCGAAGAGGTGGAGGCGGTTTCCGAGCGGCAGCTTGAGCGGGCGCTGGAACGCGTTATTGAGAAGCGCTACGGCGACATGATTGACCGGGTGTTAAAGGAAGTGATCTGGCAGAAAGTCTCGGAGGATATTGAACATCTCAAGCAATACCTGCTGAGCCGCAATTCCGAAGGATAACTCGCATCAACCGGGCCCGGAGCCGGCCCGAATTGTGCGTTTGCAAACAAAACTTTTGCTGATGGGGATTGGTTCAATCCCCATCTTTTTGTGGATTGGAGTGCAATAAAACAAATGTCTGGCAGAGAGATCAACAAGGGCTATGAGCCCGCTGAAGTGGAAAAGCGCTGGTATGCGTACTGGGAAGAAAACGGACTGTTTAAAGCCGATCAAAGCTCGGCAAACGAGGCCCCGGCCTTCTCCATTGTCATCCCGCCGCCCAATGTAACGGGCGTGCTGCACATGGGCCATGCCCTTAACACCACCCTGCAGGACATTTTGTGCCGGTATCGGAGGCTGTGCGGGGATAATGTGCTGTGGCTGCCCGGCACCGACCATGCGGGCATTGCCACCCAGAATGTGGTGGAGCGCCAGCTGGCCGCAGACGGGGTTGACCGCCACCAGATGGGAAGACAGGACTTTATCCAGGCGGTGTGGCAGTGGCGGCAGAAATACGGCAGCGCCATTATTCGGCAGTTGAAATCCCTGGGCGCCTCGTGCGACTGGAGCCGGGAGCGGTTTACCATGGATGAAGGTCTGTCTGCGGCCGTGCGCAAGGTTTTTGTGGAGCTCTACGAGCAGGGCCTGATCTACCAGGGAAATTACATCATCAACTGGTGTCCCCGCTGCAATACAGCCCTGGCCGACATTGAGGTGGAGCATGAAACCCTGGAGGGACATCTCTACCACATCCGGTATCCTTATGAAAACGAAGAGGGCGGCCCCGTAGTGGCCACCACCCGCCCGGAGACCATGCTTGGCGATACGGCCGTGGCTGTGCACCCGGACGATGGCCGCTATGCAGACATTTCATCAGATCACGTGATTTTGCCCTTAACCGGCCGCAAAATTCCGATTATCCGCGATGATTACGTGGACATGGAATTCGGCACCGGCGCGCTGAAAATCACCCCCGCCCATGACCCCAACGACTTTGCAGTGGGCCAGCAACACGGCCTGGAATCTGTGAAGGTCATTGATGACAACGGCATCATGAGCGAGGCTGCCGGGGACTTTGCGGGCATGGACCGGTTTGCGTGCCGCAAGGCCGTTGTCAGCGCCCTGCAGGAGCAGGGCCTTTTGGTCAAAATCGAAGATTATGAGCACAGCGTGGGCCACTGCTACAGATGCGCCACAGTGGTGGAGCCCAATTTGTCCAAACAGTGGTTTGTCAAAACCCGCCCCCTCGCCGAAACCGCAGTGAATGCGGTTCGGCAGGAACAGACGCGCATAGTGCCTGAAAAATGGAAAAACGACTATTTTGTGTGGATGGAAAACATCCGGGACTGGTGCATTTCCCGCCAGATTTGGTGGGGCCATCAGATTCCGGCCTGGACATGCTCGGATTGTGAAAAACTGACCGTGGCCACCAAAGCGCCCGAGGTGTGCCCGCATTGCGGCTCCAGCGCCCTGGTCCAGGATCCGGACGTGTTAGACACCTGGTTTTCCTCTGCGCTCTGGCCCTTTTCCACCATGGGCTGGCCGGAAAAAACGCCTTTGCTGGAAAGATTCTATCCCACCTCGGTGCTGGTCACCGGATTTGACATCCTGTTTTTCTGGGTGGCCCGGATGATGATGATGGGCATTCACTTCATGGAGCAGGTGCCGTTTTACGATGTCTATGTCCACGCCCTGGTGCGGGATGCAGATGGCAAGAAAATGAGCAAGTCCTCGGGCAATGTCATTGATCCTATCAGCGTGATTGAAAACTACGGAACAGATGCCCTGCGCTTTACCCTGGCGGCCTTCGCCGCCCAGGGAAGGGATATCAAGTTGTCTGAAAAGCGCATTGAGGGCTACCGGCATTTTATCAACAAGCTGTGGAACGCGGCCCGGTTTTCCCTGATGCACCTGGAAGCCGAGCACCCGGAATTTGCGGAATCCGACCTGTCCCTGGCCGATCGCTGGATTCTTTCCCGGCTCAAACGCACCACAAAGCTGGTTTCCGAGTCCCTGGACAATTATTATTTCAATGAAGGGGCAAACGGGTTGTACCGGTTTGTGTGGCACGAGTTCTGCGATTGGTATCTGGAGGCGGCCAAGCCCGCGCTTTACGGAAAAATTAACGAAAAATCCCAAAATGCGGCCCGGGCGGTTTTGTGGCGGGTGCTCCATGACGTGCTGATTCTGCTTCACCCGTTTGTTCCGTTTGTCACAGAGGAGATTTGGCACCGCCTGCCCGGCACAGCCGATTCCATCATGCGTGCGCCGTTTCCGGGCCGGGATCCGCAATTATCGGAAATCAATGCCGATGCAGCATCAGAAACCGGCATGGAGCAGATCATGGAAGTCATCACCGCAGTGCGAAACATTCGCGGCGAGATGAACATTTCCCCGTCCGCATCCCTGTCCGTGCTTGTTCAGGCAGAGGATGCCGACGTGCGCGCCAACCTGGAAGGCCACCGGAACATGATTGTCACCCTGGCGCGGATTGCAGATCTGGAAATCGCTTCTGCCGGGGAAAAACCCAAGGGAACGGCCACGGCCATTGTCAGCTGCGCCGCCGTATCGGTTTACCTGGAAGGGGTGATTGATTTTGCAAAGGAACTGGCCCGGCTTGACAAGGAAATCACCAAGCTGGAAAAGGAAATCCAGGGCCTGGACAAAAAATTAAACAACCAGGGATTTTTGGCCAAGGCACCGGCTGACGTGGTCGAGCAGGTCAGGCAACAGCACGCGGATGCAACCGAAAAAATCCAAAAACTGGAAGCCAACCGGGAAAAAATCCAACAGCTTGAATCGGTGCAGACATGACCCGGGTTCATGGAATTCCCTTTTCCCTGCAGGTCAAGCGGTTAATCGATCTGGCCGTGGAAGAAGACATCGGCCACGGCGATATCACCACCAGCGCCCTGGGCCTGTCAGGCCGGCCGGGCAGGGCGTGGATCGAAACCAAAGAGCCCATGGTCATTGCCGGGCTCGATTTTGTGCCCCGGATCTATGAGCGCGTGGGCGGGCTTGGTTCATTTCAGGCAAAGGCTGAAGACGGGGATTTCATTGATTGTCCCGGCACAGTGGTGGCTGAAATGACCGGCAGCTTAGACACCCTGCTGATCGGCGAACGCATTGCCTTAAATTTTCTCCAGCGCCTGTGCGGGATTGCCACTCACGTGCGCAGTCATGTGGATGCCATGGGATCTTTGCCCATGCGCCTTACCGACACCCGCAAAACAGTACCCGGCTGGCGGGTCCTGGAAAAATACGCCGTTCGCGTGGGCGGGGCGTTTAACCACCGTATGGGACTCTATGACGGGGTGCTGATCAAAGACAATCATATTGCGGCCTGCGGCAGTATCACGGCTGCAGTCCAAGCGGTCCGCGGGCGGATTTCCCATCTTGTGCGAATCGAGGTGGAAACCGAAACCCTGGCCCAGGTTAAAGAGGCCGTGGATGTCGGGGCGGATGTGATCATGCTCGATAACATGGATGATGCCGCCATCTCAGAAGCTGCGGCAGAAATCGGCAATGCGGCTGAAATTGAGGTTTCCGGCCGGGTGGATGCCGGGCGCATTGCCCGCCTGTCAGAACTTGGTGTAAACATTGTTTCCATGGGGGCACTGACGCATGCCGCCCGGTTCGTGGATCTGAGCATGACCGTCGGACAATAAGTGACCGACTTACTTTTTCCGGGACAAAATCCCGGGCAAGGCCGGCATAAATGATTCCATTGCGCGATACCATACCGGCCAGGCACTATCCCCTGGTCACCCACGTGCTCATTGCCGTCAATGTCCTGGTTTTTTTGTCCCAGATCAGTTACGGCCCCCGGGAACTGCAGCAGTTCATCGTCACCTACGGCCTGGTGCCGGCGCGTTATACCTCCGGGGAGATATCAGCCTATTTTACGCCGTTTCAGCAGGTGTTTTCCCTGTTTTCGTTCATGTTTCTCCACGGCGGGTTTCTGCACCTGCTGTTTAACATGTGGAGCCTCTATATTTTCGGCGACAACGTGGAGGACCGGCTCGGGTCGTTTTATTTTCTGATTTTTTACGTTGGCTGCGGCCTTGTTTCCGGGTTGTTTCACTTTGCCTTAAACGCGCAGTCCACAACCCCGGTTATCGGGGCCAGCGGGGCGATTGCCGGGGTTATGGGAGCCTATTTTCTGCTCTATCCCCATTCCCGGATTCTGACGTTGATCCCGATTTTGTTTATTCCGTTTTTTGTGGAGATACCGGCTTTTTTCTTTCTGGGGCTGTGGTTTCTGATGCAGCTGCTCAATGCCGCCGGCGCCCAGGCCCAGCAGGCGGGCATTGCCTGGTGGGCGCATATCGGCGGGTTTGTCTGCGGGATGATCGCTTTAAAGCTGTTTCCCCTGCTGCCCGACAACCGCGGGCAAAACGGGTATCACCGGAGCAGCATCCGGCGGAAAAAAAGTGATCACCTCCAGGTCATCCGGCCCGGGGGCGGGGGCAGTGAGCCGGATTTTCATGAGACCCTCCGCATCACCCCGTATGAAGCTGCTGCCGGGGCCACGAAAAGGATCAACGTTCCCTGGGGGTTTCACAACCGCATGTACCGGCTCAAAATTCCGCCCGGCACCCGGGACGGAAAAGTGCTACGCTTAAAAGGCCTGGGCCGGGATGACGGTTCAGGAAACAAGGGGGATCTGTATTTGACCGTGCGCATCGAGCAGCCCTGGTAACATTTTTTCGTAAACGCTCAATGTCGCTTCAAAAACAGCCCCCGACCTCAGGCATCCTTAGATGTGTTTCCGGGCCCCTTTTGTGTAAAACTTTGTACACAGTCGGCCATGATGCCGGCCCGGGGGTGGTTTGCGAGTCGCATTGAGCGCGCACGCGGTCAGCAGGGAGCAAACCGCCACCGGGCCGGCATCATGCGAAAATTATAGAACCAGGCACGAACAGCAACTTTTTTGAAGGTACTTAAAACGCTGCGTCAGGCTGGTCTGTCTTGACAGGCCTGTTTTGAATTGATAGGAGAACACATTTTTCTCCGGGTTTTTTCCCGGAGAGTTTGAATCGTTTTATCCAATTGGAATTATATGAAAAACATTCGCAACTTCAGCATTATCGCCCATATTGACCACGGAAAATCAACACTTTCCGACCGTCTGATCCAGTCCACCGACATTGTGGCTGAAAGGGATTTCAAGGACCAGATGCTAGACAGCATGGACCTGGAGCGGGAGCGGGGCATTACCATCAAAAGCCAGACCATTTGTCTTCCGTATACCGCAAAAGACGGCCATCTCTATTATCTCAATCTCATTGACACCCCGGGTCATGTGGATTTCTCCTACGAGGTCTCCCGGGCGCTGGCTTCGTGCGAGGGCGCGCTGCTGCTGGTCGACGCCAGCCAGGGGGTTCAGGCCCAGACCATTGCCAACCTTTATCTGGCCCTGGAGCATGACCTGGAGATCATTCCGGTGATCAACAAGATTGATCTGCCCTCGGCTGACATTGAAAAGGTAAAGCTCCAGATTGCAGATGAACTCGGCCTTGATCCCGACACGGCCATCCTGGCATCAGCCAAGGACTGGATCGGCACAGAAGAGATCCTGGAAGCCATTGTCACCCAGCTGCCCCCGCCCCAGGGAGATCCGGACGCGCCTGTCAAGGCCCTGATCTTTGATTCCCATTACGATCCGTTCAGGGGCACTGTGGTGCATTTCCGGATGATCGACGGCACCCTGCGGCCCGGCGACCGAATCATGTTCATGTCCAACCACGCGGAATACACGGTGGAGGAAACAGGGATTTTCCAGATCAAGCGGGTGCCCCAGAAGTTTATCACCGCAGGCCGGGTGGGCTATATCATTGCCGGAATCAAGACGGTGAGCGACACGCGCACCGGAGATACCATCACATTGAAAAAACGCCCTTGCAGCCGGGCCCTGCCGGGCTTCAAGGAACCCAAGCCCGTGGTGTTTTCATCCATTTACCCGGTGGACACAGACGAGTATCCGGATCTGGCCGCTGCCATGGACAAGCTGAAATTAAACGATGCCTCCCTTGTGTATGAAAAGGACACATCCGCGGCGCTTGGCTTCGGGTTCAGGTGCGGTTTTCTGGGGCTGCTGCATCTGGAGATTGTCCAGGCGCGCCTGGAGCGGGAATACGATCTTTCCCTGATTATCACCGCGCCCTCGGTCCAGTACGAAATCGGTCTGAATGACGGCACCGTGCTGACAATCGAAAATCCGGCCCATTATCCCGACCCGGTCAATATTGCCTATATCCGGGAACCTTACATCCGGGCCTCGATTTTCACGCCGGATACCTACATGGGCCAGATCATGCAGCTTTGCCTGGAACGTCGGGGGATTAACACCAATTACCAGTACTTTGGCAGCAACCGCATGGAAATGGTGTTTGAAATGCCCCTGGCCGAGGTGGTTTATGATTTTTACGACCGGCTCAAAACCGTCACCCAGGGCTATGGTTCATTTGATTATGACATGCTCGATTACCGGGAGTCGGATATCGTGCGTGTGGATATTTTGATCAACAGCGAACGCGTGGATGCCTTGTCCCAGCTGGTGCACAAAGACAAGGCCCCGTTTCGGGCCCGGCAGAGCTGTGAGAAGCTAAAGGAGGAAATCCCGCGGCACATGTTTAAAGTCGCCATCCAGGGGGCCATCGGCGGCAAGGTCATTGCCAGGGAAACCATCAACGCCTACCGCAAGGACGTGACCGCCAAGTGCTATGGCGGTGATATTACCCGGAAGCGCAAGTTGCTGGAAAAGCAGAAAAAGGGAAAAAAGCGGATGAAGATGGCCGGGGAGGTGATGATCCCGCAAAGCGCGTTTCTCTCCGTGCTAAAAAGCAAAGAGTAAAAAAGTGATGGCGCCGTAAAAAGTCCAATATCTGCGTTACGCGCAATTTTTCAGAATTTCACGTACGGCTAAGTACGCTGCATTCTTCGAAATTGCGCAAGCCTTGATCTTGAACTTTTTACGGCGCCATCTGAAATCAGACTTTTTACGGTGCCATCAAAAAGTCATGGGGCGAAAATTTTATATCCGCTCCCTGTCAAACGGTTATTTGATAATTTCAAACTGATTGAAGAAGTAGCTGATTTCAAAGGCCGCGGTTTCGGGTGAATCTGAGCCGTGCACCACGTTTTTTTCAATGTCCGTGGCAAAATCCCGGCGGATGGTGCCTTCCTGGGCTTCCTCGTAGTTGGTGGCCCCCATGAGGGTGCGGTTTTTCTCAATCACGTTTTCGCCTTCAAGCACCATGGCCACGACAGGGCCCGAGGTCATGAAATCGGTCAGGCTTTCAAAAAATGGCCGCTCCCGGTGGACGGCATAAAAGCCCTGGGCTTGTTTTTTTGTCATCTGCAGCATTTTCATGGCCGCAATCCGTATGCCGTTTGTCTCAAAACGCTTTATGACTTCGCCGATCAGGCTTTGGCTGACGCCGTCGGGCTTGATAATGGACAAGGTTTGTTCCATGCTTGTATCCTTTCTTTTTATTTAATCGTGGTTATTGTGTATATACGGCGCCGGAGGATCGCAGCCGGTTAAAAAACAATATGCCGTGTTTTCACGGTTTCCGGTGCAATAACAGATCCGCAAAAGCAAGTCAAAATAAAATTTTTGTTGACAATGACGATATTTGCGGATAGATTCTATAATTTTTAATTTGTATCGCCATAATATGAACCTTGGAGGGATAAACATGCTTGAAGTAACGGATGCAGCATACGAGAAGATCTCGGAGTTTTTCAAAGACAAGGACCCCAAGCCAATACGGGTCCTGCTCAACCCCGGTGGGTGAGGGGGGCCGTCTTTGGCAATGGTTCTGGATGAACCAAACGAATCCGATGAAGTTTTTGACGTGAATCATTTTCAGTTCATTGCAAACAAGGATTTCCTGGCGGAAGCCCAGCCTATTAAAATCGATTTTACCGGGTTCGGGTTTGCCATCAGCTCAAGCATTGAGCTGGGACAGGGGTGCTCGAGCTGCGGCGGAACCTGCTAGATAGTGCCCGAACGAAAACCAGGATTTTCCGTCAAGGTCAAGGACGGCGAAAATTTTAACCGCAGGAATACTCGACGTATTTTGAGGATTAAAATTTGAGCCGAACGCAGAGATTGGCGGAAAAGACGGTTTTCGTTCAGGCAATAGATAAAGCACCTGGCTGACAAGCCATGGGCAACATCAAAAAAGGCGACACGCAAGTCAGATGTGACTGCGTGTCGCCTTTTTTAAAAGCGGATGCCTGCCCATTGGTCGGACCAAAGGCCGTCCGGCACAGTACCGGGGGTGCCTGCACAATTAATTGAGGGCTTCTTTCAGGCCTTTTCCCGGGGTGAACTTGGGGACCTTGCGCGCCTTGATATTTATGGCGGCTCCGGTTTGCGGGTTTCTTCCGGTGCGAGCTTCGCGCTTGACGGGTTTGAATGTGCCGAATCCGACCAGAGTTACGCTGTCTCCTTTTGACATGGCATCGGTGATGGTCTGGATCACACAATCGACTGCTGCCTGCGCCTCTTTTTTTGTGCTGACGACTTTTGCCACTTCGTTTACTAAATCTGCCTTGTTCACTGCACGACTCCTTTCATTGCTTTTGGGGTGGTTGATATTCAGGGGTTCGTCTGCCTTGCTGGATGCGGCAGAAACGATTAAAGGCGATGATTTATGGCGCTAATTGAGGCCAAATACGGGTCAGCAGTCATATTATGCAATTGAAAATCATAATTGCTCGGAATCAATTTTTTCGATCTTGATTGTTGGATAACAATACTTGGCCAAAACAGCCGTGTCAAGCATGATTTAAAGGCTTGTCCAAATTCATGGGGGTTTGCCGGGTGGTTACCAGGGCCGGGGGCCAAAAAAGTACCATTGAATCAGGCTTTGCCCGAAAAACAGGTAAACCAAGGCGCCCAGTGACAGAAACGGTCCGAAAGGCACGGCAAACTTGAGATTTTTCCCGGCCGCCAGCATCATGACAATCCCGGTAAGGGTTCCGATCAGTGATGCCACAAAAATGGTGAAAAAAACGCCTTTCCAGCCGATAAAGGCCCCGAGCATGGCCAGCAGCTTGATGTCGCCGCCGCCCATGCCTTCCTTGCCGGCAAACAGGTAATAGCCCAGGGCTACAGCATAGAGCATGCCGCCGCCAACCAGTATGCCGATCAATGAGTCAAGCCAGGAAAGTTCAGGGAGCAGAAACGAGGCCAAAAACCCGGCGCCGATGCCTGGCAGGCTGATGGAATCCGGGATGATGCGATGATCCAAATCGATAAGGGAAATGGTAATCAGTGCACAGATCAACAGAAAATAAATCAGGGCGGACAGAGCGGGACCGTATTGGACAACCACAAGCACAGCCATGGCCCCGGCGGCAAGTTCCACTATGGGATAGCGTACTGAAATGGTCCGGCCGCAGGCCCTGCAGCGGCCCCTCAGCAGCAGCCAGCTAATAACCGGGATATTGTCAAAAAAGGCAATGGGCGCCGAACAGTCCGGGCACCGGGAGCCCGGCCGGACAATGGACAGTCCCTGGGGAAGCCGGCTGACGCAGACATTTAAGAAACTTCCCATGCAAAGACCGGTGCAAAATACCAGAAACCAGAAAATCAGATTTGACATGTCCTCAACCCTGTTAAATAATGAATCATACATACAGGCGAAAAATAAAATGGGTTTATTCTTCATCTCCATATTTCAAAACACTGACGCAGTAAAACCCCAATTATCATATCCCCGGGGGATGCAAAATCGTTTTTTGCCGTCACAAGGCTATTGACTCGGGATCGTGGTTTGATTACAAACGGCGGTCAGGATGGCAAAAATTTAAATATTTGACTTTTTTTCAGGAGTAACAATGGCCGAAAGTGATAAGGACGATCTGATTCGACTCATAGATGAAAGCGACGAACGGGAGGTTGAAATCCCGGATCGGCTTCCCCTGCTGCCCGTGCGGGACATGGTGATTTTCACAGACATGGTTTTGCCCCTTTATATCGGCCGGGAAAAATCCCTGCGCGCAGTGGAGGCGGCCATGAAAAATGAACGGCTGCTTTTTTTGGCCGCACAAAAGGATCCCATGGCCGAGGATCCGAAATCCAAAGATATTTACCGAGTGGGAACGGTTTGCCGGATTCTGCGCATGATCAAGCTGCCGGACGGGCACTTCAAGGTGCTGATCCACGGCCTGGAAAAGGGCCGGGTCAAGCGGTTTGCCAGTAAAAAACAGTTCTACGAGGTGTCATTTGATCTACTTCCGGATGATTTGGCGGATATATCCGATGTGGAGCATCAGGCTTTGATGCGAAATGTCCGGGAAAATTGTGAAAAGATCTTAAACATCCGCGGCGAGTATACCGGTGAGATCAGCATGCTGCTCGATGAGATCGAAAATCCCGGAAAACTCGCTGACCTGGTTTCCTCCAACCTGAAGCTCAAAACCGAAGAAGCCCAGGGGCTGCTGGAGACCGAAGACCCCGTGGAACGCCTCAAGCAGGTCAACAACTACCTGGCCAAGGAAGTTGAGCTTTCCACGGTTCAGGCCAAGATCCAGTCCCATGTGCGCGATGAAATATCGAAAAACCAGCGGGATTATTTTTTGCGCGAACAGGTCCGGGCCATTCACAAGGAACTGGGTGAGCAGGATGAGCGGTCCGCTGAAGTCGAGGAGTACCGCAAACGCATCAAAAAAG
>NZ_JAWODO010000148.1:0-63516 GCF_046483245.1 Desulfosalsimonas sp.
CTTCGTCGTGCAACGGGGCCGATCGACACCGCACTGTGGTCGCCGGAGGGATAGACGACCTTCACGGAAGGTTCAGGTTTACCGGAATAATTGTGACCCATGAGATTCACAGGGTCTTTGAGATAGTCGACCGGGTGGCCTTCCAAAATCCGAATATTGAATGTTCACAACCCGAACTGTGACGTGCTAATGTGTTTTGAAAATTCGAGTTTGGCTGGTTCGATATTGTTTCGCATTTCGGATTTCGTGCTTCGGATTTATGCTTGAATTTTTTTGGTCTCTGACGGATATCGAAGGTTGTGAATAGAAAGCACAAAAAGCAGCTGATCCAGTATCTCTCCGGATTTGCCACCCAAAGGCGCCTGGATACTTTCGAGCGGGTCCTGGCAAGCCGCACCCGGTACCTGGCTGTGGCCCTGGAAAATGTTTTTCAGGGCCACAACGCCAGTGCCGTGCTGCGGAGCATGGATTGCTTCGGCATCCAGGACGCCCATATTATTGAAAATGATTATGAATACCGGGTCAACCCGGATGTGGCCCTTGGCGCCTCCAAGTGGCTGACCCTGATTCGCCACAATGCCCGGGCCCATAACACCCTTGCGGCGGTATCGGCCCTGCGCGGGCGCGGATACCGGATCATTGCCACCACGCCCCACAGCCGTGATGTGGCCCTGCCGGATTTTGACATTTACCGCGGAAAAGCCGCCCTTTTTTTCGGCACCGAGCTGGAAGGCCTTTCTGATGTTTTGATGGAAAATGCTGATGAATTCCTGCGTATTCCCATGTACGGGTTTACGGAAAGTTTCAACATTTCTGTGTCTGCTGGCTTGGTCTTTTACGAGCTTGTGCGCCGTCTCCGGGCCTCGGAGATCAACTGGGGGCTTGCAGAAGAGCAAAAGCAGGATTTGCGCCTGGAATGGCTCAAACAGAGCGTCCGGCATTCGGATCTTTTGATTGCGCGCTTTATGAAAGAAAATGCCAAGAGTGTTGAACCGGCCGGCAAATAACCATGTGTCCGGGGGCGGTTTCGTGTTTATAATAGTGCCTGAACGAAAACCAGGATTTTTCGTTCGGGCACTATGTATCTGTCCAATGATTTGTTTTCATACCCGGAGGTGATGGTTACGTGGAACTCATGGCTGGCGTCACCCTTCTGCTTTTCCTTGGCGTGCTGGCCCAATGGCTGGCTTGGCGGCTTCAGCTGCCCTCGATCATGCTCTTGCTGGTCTTTGGTCTGCTGGCCGGGCCGGTGACCGGGCTGATGGACCCGGATGCCCTGTTTGGGGATATGCTGCCGGTGTTTGTGTCTTTGGGCGTGGCCGTGATTCTGTTTGAAGGCGGGATCAACCTGCGCCTTGAGGAGCTGAAATACACCGGGGATGTGGTGCGCAACCTCATTACCGCGGGCGTGCTGGTGACCTGGGTGGGCGGAAGCATCCTGGCTTTTATGTTTCTGGACCTGCCCTTGATGCTAAGCGTGCTGCTGGGCGCCATCATCGTGGTCAGCGGGCCCACGGTCATCGGCCCCCTGCTGCGGCACGTGCGGCTGCCCCACAATACCGATGCTACCCTGGAGTGGGAAAGCATCCTCATCGATCCCATCGGCGCCCTGCTGGCGGTGCTGGTTTTTGAGGTGATTGTCACCACTTCAAGCCCTGCTGCCGGCACCACCATTTTTCTGCTGGGCATGATCCGGATGATCATCGCCGGAGCAGTGCTGGGCCTGGCAGGCGCTTATTTTCTGATCCGCATGATCCGCAGGTTCTGGATTCCCGATTTTCTGCAAAATCCCTTTTCCCTTGCCCTTGTGATTACGGTTTTCACCCTTTCCAATTATATTGCCGAGGAATCCGGCCTGCTGGCGGTAACGGTTATGGGTATCGTGCTGGGCAATCAGAGGTCCGTTGCCCTGCGCGATATTATCGAATTCAAGGAAGACCTGCGGGTTTTGATCATCTCGCTGTTGTTTATCATTCTGACAGCAAGGCTGCGGATCTCAGATCTGACGGTTATTGATCCGGGAGCCGTAATCTTTATTGTTCTGCTCATTGTCCTGGTCCGGCCGGCTGCGGTGATGCTGTCGGCCATGGGCTCCAGGCTGCATCTCCGGGAAAAGCTGTTTATCGCCTTTATGGCCCCCCGGGGGATTGTGGCTGCGGCAGTGTCTTCGATTTTCGCCCTGCGCCTGTCCCAGAGCGGATACCCCATGGCTGACAAACTGGTGCCTTTGACCTTTTTTGTCATCATTGTCACAGTGTTTTTCTACAGCGCCCTGGCAGCGCCCATGGCAAGGATATTAAAAATCGCAGAACCCCGGCCGAGCGGGTTTCTCATCGTGGGCGCCCACCTGCTGGCCAGAAAAATCGGCATTGCCCTCCATGATGCCGGATGCCGCATTCTGCTGGTGGACAACCAGCGGGCCAATATCAAGGCCGCCCGCATGGCCGGGCTGCCCTGCAGATACACCAACGTGTTTACAGACAGTATCCGGCTCTGTGGTATCGGCCGGCTGCTGGCCCTGTCGCCCAATGATGAGTTAAACGCCCTGGCCGTGCTGCATTACCGCAAGATTTTCGATCACATGGAAGTGTTTCAGCTGCCGCCGGATGTTGAAGAGGTGCATGCCGAAGAAGTACTGCCGGGTCATCTGCGGGGGCGCTATCTGTTTGACAAGCGGGCGAGCTTTTCTTATCTCTACGGACGGATGCTGGGCACCGGGATTGTCAAAACCGTGAAACTCACGGAGAATTTCAAATACGAGGATTTTTCCAGGTATTATGACAACACCGATATTCCCTTGTTTGTCATTGACAGCAAGGGCTTGGTCACACCCGTGACCCTGGATGCATCCGTGAGCCTTTCCCCGGGCCATACCCTGATTGCCCTGGTGGCGGCAAAGGACAACGAGCAATCCCCGGCCACAGTCTCCCGGCCCCAGCAGCCGGATTACGAGTGCAAAAGCCCGTCGTAAGCCGGGGGCAAGTGTTTACGGGCGGTTGATCATGGCGGCCATGTAACCGGCTCCGAATCCATTGTCAATGTTGACCACAGCCACGTTGGAGCTGCAGGAGTTTAACATGGCAAACAGGGCGGTCATCCCGCCCAGGCTGGTGCCGTAGCCCACGCTGGTGGGCACCGCGATTATCGGCCGGTTGACCAGGCCGGCCACCACGCTTGGCAGGGCGCCTTCCATACCTGCTGCCACAATCAGAACGGATGCGCGTTCAATGGCTTCCTTATGGGAAAACAGCCGGTGGATGCCGGCCACGCCCACATCATAGACCGTTTCAACCTCGTTTCCCATGGCCCGGGCGGTCAGGCAGGCCTCTTTGGCCACCGGTATATCCGAGGTGCCCGCAGA
Source organism: Desulfosalsimonas sp. (assembly GCF_046483245.1). Lineage (GTDB taxonomy): Bacteria > Desulfobacterota > Desulfobacteria > Desulfobacterales > Desulfosalsimonadaceae > Desulfosalsimonas. Next base: position 3,362 of record NZ_JAWODO010000148.1, read on the forward strand.
CATGACCAGAACAGGGCCTCTGCCGCAGATGGGGGGCGGGGTTTTTTCCAGCAGCAGAACCCGGGCGTCAGCATGATACACAGACTGTGGAAAAAGTGCCTGAATATGGGCGGCCTTTTGTTCAGAGAGCCGGGTGATCAGCACTCTGTCGTCCTGGGCGCTCATTTTCTCCATGATCCCGGCAATTTGTTCTGCAGTCTTGCCCTGGCCGAAAATGACTTCCGGAAACCCCTTTCTTAGGGTCCTGTGATGATCCACATGCGCGTATTCAATGTCTTCCACGAAAATATGCTGCAGGGAATCGGCGGCCGAGGCCACCGAGGTCTGCCCGCTGGCAACAGCCTGGAGAAGACGTTTTAAGGTATCGTTGTTCATGGGCGGCTACTGCAGTTCCTGTTCAATCATTTCTCCTGCGCCGGAACCGGTATTTTCCCCGGAGGTCTGCACCCTTTCCAGGGTTCGGATAATGGCTTCCAGGGACTGGATCTGTTGCTGCAAGTCCTGAATTTGTTTTCGCAGCCCGGCTCTATTATCGTTTATTTTGCGGTTCAGGGTGTTTTTAAGATCTGTCAACTGTTTTTCAAGCTCAGCCGTATCAGCTCCTGTTCGGGCTTGTTTTTGCACGGCATTGATTTTTTCTTCCAGGTTGGCAAACCGGTCGCTGAAAGCCGCAATGCGCTTTTCTGCTTCATTGATGCGCGGGCCGAATTTCCCGGCTTCGCCAAGGGTTTGTTCCAGGGCGGTGGTTGTTTCACGAAGCTTTTCCAGCTCCGCAGTGAGCCGGGACTCCAGGTCGCTGATCCCGGATTGTGAGGATTTTTTCTGGGCGGACACCTGCTTTTCCACTCCGGCGATCCTGTTTTTCGATTCCCGGCGGAATTCGGCAAGGGTTTTTTCAAGCTCGGAGTTGGCCGATGACAGGTTCTTTACCTGTTTTTCCAGTTCCAGAACCCGGGCCTTGAGTTGTCGGGTGGGTTCGCTGACCAGATCCGAGAGGGCGGAAAAGCGTTTCGCCGCCACCTCTTCGATGTTTTCTTCCACCTGCCGGGATTGGCGGTCCTGTTGGGCCTCTATTTGCCGGATTCTGTCGTCGAGAATAAAATAACCGAAAAACAGGAGGCCGGCCAGCAACCCGAAGAGCAGAAGTGAAATGATGCCGGCCTTGAGACCCGGGGCAGAGGACGGCTTTTTTTTGGGTGGCACGGCGGTTTTTTTTGCCCGCGGCTCGGTCTCATCTTCTGTAAAATCGATTTTAAAGCCCTTTGGATCCTGTTCTTCCATATTCTTCCTACTCCCATTCTATTGTGCTGGGGGGTTTGGAGCTGATGTCATAGACCACCCGGTTCACCCCGTTGACCTCGTTGATGATCCGGTTGGAGATGGTGCCCAGCAGCTTGTGGGGCAGTTTGGCCCAGTCGGCTGTCATGGCGTCCACGCTGGTTACCGCCCGCAGGGCCACGATGTTTTCATAGGTGCGTTTGTCGCCCATGACGCCCACGCTTTTGATGGGCAACAGGACCGCAAAGGATTGCCAGACTTTTTTGTAATAGCCCGCAGCCCGGATTTCTTCGAGCAGGATCGCATCCACCTTGCGAAGCACGCTCAGACGCTTGCGGGTGACTTCGCCAATGATCCGTATGGCCAGGCCCGGGCCTGGAAAAGGCTGGCGCCACACCAGTTCCTCGGGCAGTCCCAGGGTTTTGCCTAGTTTGCGCACTTCATCCTTGAACAGAAATTTCAAGGGCTCGATGAGTTTGAGCTTCATTTTTTTGGGAAGGCCGCCCACGTTGTGGTGGGACTTGATAATGGAAGTGGGCCCCCCAAAGGCGGACTGGGATTCGATGATGTCCGGATAAAGGGTTCCCTGGGCCAGAAATTCTGCGTCCTTGATTTTGCGGGCCTCTGCTTCAAACACGTCCATGAAGATTCTGCCGATGATCTTGCGTTTTTTTTCCGGGTCTGTCACCCCCTTGAGCGCATCTGTAAACTGCTTGCCGGCATTGACATAGTCAATGTTCATTTTGAGATGCTGGCTGAAGAGTTTTTTCAGGCGGGTGCCTTCATCCTGCCGCAGCAGCCCGTTGTCCACAAAAATGCAAGTGAGCTGCCTGCCGATAGCCTTGTGGATGAGCATGGCCGCCACAGATGAGTCCACGCCGCCGCTTAATCCAAGGATTACCTGTTTATCGCCTACTGCATCTCGGATTTGTTTTACCGCATCTTTTGCAAAGCTCTTCATGGTCCAGACGGCTTTGCACCCGCAAACGGAAAACAGGAAATTTTTGAGCATCTGTTTGCCCCCGGGTGTGTGCTCGACTTCCGGATGAAACTGCAGGCCGTAAAATTGCCGTTTATAATCTGCCACGGCGGCCATTGGGGTGTTTTCTGTCAGCGCAGTGGTGACAAAACCTTCCGGCAGTCCGGTGATGGCGTCTCCGTGACTCATCCAGCACCGGGCGGATTCTTCGATCCCGGCCATCAGGGGGTCCGGATTTTGAATATGGAGCCGGGCAAATCCGTATTCCCTTTTGTGTGCTTTTGAAACGTTTCCGCCCAGGGCGTGGACCATAAACTGCATGCCATAGCAAATGCCCAGGACAGGGATGCCGAGGTCAAAAATGGCCTCTGATACCCTTGGGCTGTTTTTTTCATATATGCTCGCCGGTCCTCCGGAAAGAATGATGCCTTCGGGATTCAATCCTTGCAGCCGCTCGATTTCAATATCCGGGGGTTCAATCTGGCAATAGACTTTCTGTTCCCGCACGCGTCTTGCAATCAGCTGATTGTACTGGGAGCCAAAATCAATGACAACTATCATTTGTGCCTCAAATCGGGGGTTTTTGTTGGCTGATCCGGCGGAAAAAGGGCTGCGGCATCCGCGCAAACCATTTGCTTAAACAAAATGAATATGTTAAAGCAACCCGCAAATGTCAACGCTATTTTTTCTATTCATGCGCAAAACGGAGCTTTTGGTTGATCGTCCAGATATATGAAATCCAGACGCCCCGGGAAGCCGCAGCAATGGCGGCCCTTGGGGTGGATCACATCGGCTCGGTTCTCACGGCCGCAGATGACTGGAAGCAGCCGCAGCTTTGGCAGACCATTCGGGAGGTGGCCGCTGCAGGGGCCAAAAGCAGCCTGATTTCGCTGTTTGACGATATGGATGCCATCAGCGCGGCCCTTGATTATTATCAGCCGGACATGATCCATTTCTGTCACACGGTGCTCGATGCCCTCGAAGGTTGGGAACCCTGGTGCGGGCGGCTGATGTCCATGCAGGCCACGGTAAAGCAGCGTTTCCCCCAGATTGCCGTCATCCGTTCCATCCCTGTACCGCCTCCGGGTATGGGCAGGGATTTTCCGGTTCTGGAACTGGCCAGGCATTTTGAGCCATTGTCTGATTTTTTCCTTACCGATACCCTGCTGCTGGAAAACAATGCCGTGCAACACCAGCCGGAAAATGGCTATGTGGGCATCACCGGCAGCATTTGCGACTGGGACACGGCCGCACACTTGGTTGCCCAGAGCGCCATTCCGGTAATTGCCGCCGGAGGGCTGTCGCCGGACAATGTCGGCGATGCGGTTAAAGCCATCCGGCCGGCTGGGGTGGACAGCTGCACCCAGACCAATGCCCGGGACGCATCCGGCCGGCCCATCCGTTTTTGCAAGGACCCGGAAAAAGTGGCCCGGTTTGTGACAGAAGCCAGAAAAGCCGCCGCTCAATTTGGTGTTTAATCCCCTGTCAAATAATAAAAAAATAACATCTTGATTTTACTTAACACTTAAAACTTAACACTGCCTGTAAAAAAGACTTTTTGCAGGCTTATCAATTTTAAAAAAACAAAAGATTTTTCAAATAGGAGAACAACAGTTATGTATGAAAGCGGAGATCTGCGCAAAGGGCTGAAAATTGAAATCGACGGTGACCCCTATGAGATCGTGGATTTTGAATTTGTCAAGCCCGGCAAGGGCCAGGCCCTTTACAAGTGCAAGCTTAAAAATATGATCACCGGGGTTCAGTTTGACAAAACCTACCGGTCCGGGGAAAAAATCAACAAGGCCGATCTCGAGGAACAGGAAATGGAATACCTGTATACGGACGGAGATCATTACCACTTCATGAACACCTCCACCTTTGAGCAGGATTCCATGTCAGCTGAGCAGCTCGGCGACTCGGTAAAGTTTTTAAAGGAAAACACGGTTTGCAATGTCTTGTTTTTCCAGGGCCGGCCCATCGGGCTTTCGCTGCCCAATTTTATCGAGCTGCGGGTGGTGCGCTCTGATCCCTGGGTCAAGGGGGATACGGCTTCGGGCAGTTATAAGCCGGCTGAACTGGAAACCGGACTGACCGTGCAGGTCCCCCCGTTTGTGGAAGAAGGCCAGAAACTGCGCATCGATACCCGCACAGGCCAGTACGTGGAACGGGTAAAGGAATGATGGCGCCGTAAAAGTCCAATATCTGCGTTACGCGCAATTTCTCAGAATTTCACGTACGGCTAAGTACGCTGCATTCTTCGAAATTGCGCAAGCCTTGATCTTGAACTTTTTACAGCGCCATCTGAAATCAGAATTTTTCCGGTGCCATCAAGGAATAACCGTCCTGATTTTTTGCCTGTCTGACCTGGAATCGTAATTTCCGCAAAAGAATTTTCCTTGACAGGTTTGTTTTTGTTTTGGTAATGAATGAATCTTCATTCAGTGAATGAGGGTTCATTCAATTTTTTGAGTCAAAACAAAGGCGGACATGGACAGGGAACAAGCAAGAACCGGGGCCATCAACTCCAAATACCATCTTATTCTGGATGCGGCAATCAAGGTGTTTGCCGAACAAGGCTTTCATCAGGCCACCATATCCCAGGTGGCCAGGGAAGCCGGCGTGGCCGACGGGACCATATACCTGTATTTCAAAAATAAGGCCGATATTCTGTCGAATTTTTTCAGCTACCGCAGTCGCCAGGTGTTTGACCGATTCCGCCAGGTGGTGGATCAAGCCGATAGTGCCGAAGAAAAGCTGAGAAATCTCATCCGGCTGCATTTAAGCGAGTTTCAGCGTGACCGGAACATGGCCGTGGTCTTCCAGCGCGAAGCCCTGCTGGCCAGGTATGTCAAGGATGAATACATCACCGAGGTCACCCGGATGTACATGGATATTTTAACCGAGATCATCCGCCTTGGCCAGGCGGAAGGCACCATTCGCAAGCAGCTGCCCCTGGGCCTGGCAAAGCGTTTTATTCTCGGGGCGGTCAACGAGGTGATCAATACCTGGGTGGTCACCGGCGGGGACAAGGACATGGTGAAAATGGCTGATCCGCTGGTGGATTTTTATTTTGACGGCATCGGCACCCGGAACAAGTCCGAAATGCGATAATACCGGGGCCGCCGATGCCGCAGATCATGTGTAGGGAAAACCGCATTGCCGGTTTGCCGGCAAATACAAATTAATATGTTAAAAAAGGGAGAAAACAGATGGCACAACAAATTTCGGATCGCCGGGACATAGATTTTGTCCTGCATGAACAATTGAAGGTCGGGGAGCTGAGCAAGAAGGAAAAATATGCAGAGTTCAACAAAAAAACCGTTGATCTGGTGATCAACGAGGCCCGTAATCTTGCTGTAAAGGAAATCCTGCCCACACGCCAGGAGGGCGATGAAAAGGGATGTGTGTTTGAAAAAGGCAAGGTGACCACTCCTGAGATTTTCAAACGTCCCTTTGAACTGCTCAAGGAAGGCGAGTGGGTGGCCATGACCGAAGATCCCGACTGGGGCGGCCAGGGCATGCCCAGAAGCGTTTCCATGGCTGCGGCCGAGTATTTCAACGGCGCCAACTATGCCTTTATGATGTATGCCGGTCTCACCCACGGCGCCGGCCGCTTGGTGGAAACCTTTGGCACGGACCGCCAGAAAAATCTTTTTCTCAAAAATATGTATACCGGTAAATGGACCGGTACCATGCTGTTGACCGAGCCGGTGGCCGGATCAGACGTGGGCCGCCTGGAAACCAAGGCCATTGCCCAGGGCGACGGCACTTACAAGATTGAAGGCCAGAAGATTTTTATCTCCAGCGGGGAGCATGACCTGGCTGAAAACATTGTCCATCCCGTGCTTGCCCGCATTGAGGGGGCCCCTGCCGGAACCAAGGGCATTTCCCTGTTTCTGGTGCCCAAGTACCGGGTCAAGGAAGACGGCAGCCTGGATCAGTTCAACGATGTCAATTGCGTGGGCATCGAAGAGAAAATGGGCATTCACGGAAACGCCACCTGTACCCTGAGCCTGGGAGACAAGGGCGAATGCGTGGGCGAACTGCTGGGCGAGGAAAACAAGGGCATGCGCGCGATGTTTCTGATGATGAATGAAGCGCGCCTCCTGGTGGGCATGCAGGGTTTTGCCTGCTCCACGGCCTCTTATATCAACTCGGTCAATTACGCCAAGGAACGCATCCAGGGCCGGCATCTCACCCAGATGCTGGAAAAGGATGCCCCTGCGGTCCCCATTATTCAGCATCCGGATGTTCGGCGCATGCTCATGACCATGAAAACCTATGTTGAAGGCATGCGCAGTCTTCTCTATTACGTGGGCTGGTGTGAGGACACGGCCGACGTGATCGACAGCGAGGAGGAAAAGGAAAAATACAAGGGCCTGGTGGATCTTCTGATTCCCATTGCCAAGGGTTATGTCACCGATCGCGCCTATGACGTGTGCAATCTGGGCATGCAGGTATACGGCGGCTACGGCTATACCAAGGAATACCCCCAGGAGCAGCTGGTGCGCGATTGCCGGATCACCATGATTTATGAGGGAACTAACGGAATCCAGGCCATGGACCTGATGGGCCGCAAGCTCGGCATGAAAAAGGGCAAGCTGGTCATGGATCTCATGGGTGAAATCACAGCCACCATCAATACCGCCAAGGGCCAGCAAAGGGTCCAGCCTCATGCCGAGACCCTGGAGCAGGTATTGAACAAGCTGGGCGAGGCGGCCATGCACCTTGGCAAAAGCGCCATGTCCGAGAAAATCCTGGACGCATTTGCCTATGCCTATCCGTTCATGGATGTGTGCGGGGATGTGTGCATGGCATGGATGCTGCTGTGGCGGGCCTCCATTGCGGAAAAAGCCCTGGAAAAAGCCAAGAAAAAAGATGTGGCCTTCTACGAGGGCCAGATCAAGAGCGCCCAGTTTTTCTGCAACACCGTGCTGCCCACAACCCTGGGCAAAATTCAGGCCATTCTGGCCACTGACGGCGCTGCCGTGGAAATGGAGGAAGCCTCCTTTAACGGATGATTCCGGGATTCGGTGATACCTGAACCATTTCGTTTTCATATGCAGGCACAAAAGCAGGGGGGCTTTAAGGTTGCAAGCCCCCCTGCTTTTGATGCAGGGAAATTTTTCTTGACTCCAACCCATTAATTAACTATTTATAAACGTTCATCTATAATATATCAAATGGCTTATGAGCAGATAACCTGCTGCTGCTATTGTAATAAGCAAATGCTCGAAATCACAAGATGAAAGGAGCAAGCGGCAAATCATGGAACATGTGCTGATCTCACCAGCAGCCTATACATTTTTCGGGATCCCCACGGTGATTTTCTCCGTGCTGATCCCCATTGTTGCGGTTGCCCTGTTTGCCTATATTATTGCCAAGCGCCTGGCACCCATTGTCAAGGCAAAACCCGACTTTCGATTTGACCGGCCCAAAGACCGCATTCTCAATGTGCTCAAAATCTGGCTGGCCCAGTGGAAGCACCCCCGGTACATGACTGCGGGCGTGATTCATATCGTGATTTTTTTCGGATTTCTCATCCTCTCGGTTCGATCCACGGAACTGGTGATCAAGGGGATATCCGCGGATTTCGTGTTTCCCGGGCTCAATACCTGGGTGGGCGATATTTATTATCTGCTCAAGGATTACGCGGCCACGGCCGTGTTTATCGCAGTGGTGGCCGCATTTGTCCGGCGGGTGTATTTCAAGCCCGAGCGCTATGCCTATCCTGAATCCTATGGTGAGGATCATACCTGGGAGGCGCTGCTGGTTCTGGGCTTTATTGCCACCCTGATGGTTACCGAGAGCCTGTTTGAAGCCGCCGAGGTGGCCGCCCAGGTCCAGGCCGGCGTTGATCCGGATTTCCTGGCTCCGGTGACGCTGGGATGGCTGTTTAAAAACATGCTGCTCAACGCCTCCCAGGAAACTCTTCAGGGCGCCCATGTGATTTCCTATTACATCCATGACATCGTGTTTTTTACCTTTCTGTGCTTTTTGCCCCTGGGAAAGCATTTCCATGTGCTCACATCGATTTTCAATGTTTATTTCATGCGCCTGGAGCGGGGCAATATCCGGCCTGTGAAATACGGGGTTGAAGATGATGATCTCGATTCCCTGGAATCCTTTGGCGTCAAGCGCTACGAGGATTTCACCTGGAAGGACATCCTGGATTTCTACACATGCGCCGACTGCGGCCGATGTTCGGACAACTGCCCGGCAAATGCTGTGGGCCGGCCGCTTTCGCCCCGTTTCATATCCCTGAAGGGCCGGGATTATGCATTTGAGCATTATCCCCTGCGGGGCGATTTCATCAAGACCGATGACAATATCATGGGCAGGATTTATTCCGAGGATGAGATCTGGTCGTGTACCACCTGCGGCGCCTGCGAGCAGGAATGTCCCATCGGCATCGAGTATATCAACAAGATCGTGGACCTGCGCCGGGGCATGGTTGATGAGGGCAATGTTCCCCAGTCCCTGCAAAAACCTCTGCAGTCCCTGGAAAAACGAGGCAATCCCTACGGCAAGATGGAAAAGAAGCGTGCCGAGTGGACCAAGGAACTGGCAGAAGAATTTGAGGTCAATGTCCTTGAGAAAAAAGGCGCTACTGCAGATACCCTGTATTTTGTCGACAGTGTGACTTCTTTTGATGAGCGCATGCAGGCCGTGGCCCGGGCAACAGCCCGGATCCTGCACAAGGCCGGGGTGAATTTCGGAGTGCTGGGCAAGGCGGAAAAAGATGCCGGAAACGAGGTCCGCCGCTTTGGCGAGGAAATGCTGTTTCAGGAATTGAAGAATCAGAACATCGACGCCATTGTCAATGCCGGGGCCAGACAGATTGTCACCGCAGACCCGCATGCCTACAATGTCATGAAAAACGATTATAACAGCAAGGACCTGCCGCCTGTGGAGCATATTGTCCATTTTCTGCTGCGCAGTATCCGAAACGGTCAAATAAAGCTCGGCAGCCTGTCCGAGGATCTGGCAGGCAAGACCTTTGTCTATCATGATCCCTGTTATCTGGGGCGGCACAATGATATCTATGATGAACCCAGGGCGGTGCTGGATGCCATTGCCGGCCTGCGGCGGGTGGAAATGGAAAGAAGCCGGGACCGCTCTTTCTGCTGCGGCGGCGGCGGCCTGATGCTGTTTTATGAACCGGAAGAAGATGAGCGCATGGGCGTGCGCCGGGTGAGAATGGCCCGGGATGCCGGCGCAAGCGTGATTGTTACGGCATGCCCCTTCTGCCTGACCAACATTGAAGACGGCATCAAGGTGGCCGGACTCGAAGGCCAGCTGGAAGCCATTGATCTGTGCGAACTGGTTGCCATGCACATGCAGTAGGAGAAATTCAGGTGTCATGGCTGCCTTCGGGAGGTCGGGCCCGGGATGGCAGCCGTTTATGGATTAAATAAATAGCGGAGTCTAACGAACAAGGTAGGGAGGAACATATGGAAATTTTGGTGTGTGTCAAACGCGTTCCTGATACCGCGGAAAACGAGATCGAGATCAACAGCGATGGAAACGACATTGAAAGAGACGATTTGGTTTACTCGGTAAATGAATGGGACAATTATGCAGTGGAGGAAGCCATCCAGCTCGTTGACGAGCACGGCGGTTCCGTGACCGTGATCACCGTGGGCGATGAGGAGTCCGAGGAAGTCCTGCGCCGGGAAATGGCCATGGGCGCTGAAAAAGGCATCCTGCTCGACGATGACGCCTTTGAGGGCTCAGACGGCCGGGGTATTGCCGCGATTCTGAAGGGGGCCGTAGCAAAGGGCAACTACGATCTGATTCTCACCGGCGCCCAGGCAGATGAAGGCTATGCCCAGGTGGGCGGCATGCTGGCAGCCATGCTGGATTATCCCTATGCATCCCTGGTCAACATGATTGAGCCCGGCGACGGCAAGCTCAAGGTCGGCCGGGAGATCGAGGGCGGCAACCAGGAAGTCAACGAGATCGAACTTCCCTGCGTGCTTTCAATCCAGACGGGTATCAATGAACCCCGATACGTGGGCATCCGCGGTATTCGCAAGGTGGCTTCAGTGGATATTCCCACCATGGGAGCCTCTGATCTGGGACTGGATGCCGGCTCCGTGGGCGCGGGCGCAGCCAAGGTCAAGCGCATCGACTACTTCGTGCCTGAAATGGGCGAAGGCGCTGAAATGCTTGAAGGCAGCACCGAAGAGATCATCGACAAACTCATTGAACTCTTAAAGTCCAAAGGAGGGATAAAGTAATGGCCCAGATTTTTGCCTATATTCTGCATTCAGACGGTGCGTTGGATGATACGGCCCTGGAACTGCTGGCAGCAGCCAAAAAAATCGATGCCAATGCCGATGTGACCGCTATTGTCACCGGCAGCGGTATTGACGACGCCTGCAGCAAAGCGGCCCAGGCCTACAAAACCGTATGGAAAATGGACAATGAAGCGCTTTCCTATCCCAACGCGGAAGTGGTGCGCAAAGCCCTGATCAACACCCTGCCCGCAGACGCCATTGTTTTAATGGCCCATGACACATTCGGCATGGACATGGGGCCCGGGCTTTCCATCAAGCTGGATTCGGCCTTTGCTGCCGACGTGGTGGATATCGAAGGCGTTGAGGGAAGCACCTTAAAACTTATCCGCCAGGAATTTTCCGGCCAGGTCAGCGCCCATGTGGATTGCGACATTTCCTCCGGTGCTGTGATCAACGTCCGGCCCGGGGTTTTCCAGGCCGCCGAGGGCCAGGCCGGTGAAGTGGTGGACAAATCCGGTGAAATCGGCGATGTTTCGGCCAAACGCAAGTTCATCGAGGTGCTGGAAGCAGAGGCCGGTGAAGTCGATATCACCAAGTCTGACGTGCTGGTATCGGTTGGCCGCGGCATCGAGGATGAAGACAATCTCGAGATCGTATTCGAACTCGCCGAGGCCATGGGCGCAGACGTTTCCTGCTCCCGGCCCATCGTGGACGCCAAGTGGCTGGAAAAAGCCCGTCAGGTGGGAACTTCCGGCAAGACCGTAAAACCCAAGGTTTACATGGCCATGGGCATCAGCGGCTCGTTCCAGCACCTGGGCGGCATCAAGGGCAATCCCTTTATCATTGCCGTGAACAAAAACCCCAAGGCCCCGATTTTCCAGGTGGCAGACGTGGGCGTGGAAGCCGATATTCTGGAGTTCATCCCCGAACTCACGGAAAAAATCCAGGAACTCTAGTTTCTGCTGCGGCTTTTCGCCAAAAGAGAAATAAAAACCGGCTGGTGCAGCATTTTTTGCACCAGCCGGTTTTTTTGTCTGAAACGCAGTTGAGATAACAGAAAATTACAGTTCTTCGGGCTCGCAGAGGTATTCTGCGCTGTTTGCCGCACGGCCGCAATTTTTGCAGACAAACTGCGGGTCGCGGACATATTTCTTGTAGTCTTCTGTATTGTTTTTCACAAACCCTACCGCACTTGCCACGCAAAGGTGGGATTCATGTCCGTAGTGCATGTCCGGGATCTCAAAGGGCAGCGGAAAAATATCCTTTGCCATTGTTGCCTCTCCTTTCTGGTTTTTGTCATCATCAGTGTGTAATTGCTGATTTCCACACTCAAAAACTATGTCTGATCCCGGGCAAAGTCAAATTCCGGTATCTTCTTGCGTTGCAGTCTTCGCATGCGGCAGGCCCGGGGCGGGTTGCTCCCTGCTGACCGCTTGCGCGCTCAATGCGACTCGCAACCCGCCCCGGACCTGCCGCATGGCCGGTCGCCGAAGAGTCGCGCAGGGACGTGGAAAACCAATGGCTTTCATCCTTGTTTTGGATTGGTTATTTAGTGCCTGAACGAAAACCGTTTTTTCCGCCAATCTCTGCGTCCGGCTCAAATTTTAATCCTCAAAATACGTCGAGTATTCCTGCGGTTAAAATTTTCGCCGTCCTTGACCTTGACGAAAAATCCTGGTTTTCGTTCGGGCACTATTTACAAGCATCAAAGAGGTTCCATGGGCTATGGGGTGGTGCCGCCCTGGCGGGCGCATTGCACGTTGGGCCGGCCAGCAGTTCTTGGCGAAGCGGAGCGGCCGCGGCCGAATTACTTCGGCCGCAGCGAAGCAAGCCTTAGAACTGCCCGGCCCGAGTGCGCGAACGCCAGGGCGGCACCACCCCATAGCCCACGCGCAAACGGTTGTTTTGGATTTTCGGGATTCGGACAAAACTTCAAACAGAAGGCCTGTCTTTTGCCGGGTCAAAGGCCCGGACTTTGGCGATAAACCGTTTGCGGGTGTTTTCTCCTGCTGTCTGTCGGTAACGAAGGGCGATATAAAGGCGGGTGATTTCATGCACGGGTTTTTCCAGATCCGAGCGTTTTTCCGCAACATAGCCGGCAAATTCCAGGGGGCCCATGTGGGCCGGCCGGACAATGCCGGCCCGGGCCATTTTTGTGCAGAATTTTTCATAATACCGGGCTTCGGGCGCTGTTTTCATCCCTGCAACCTGCTTGTGGAACCGGGTGTAGAGCAAAAACAGGCCTGCTGCCCCGGCTGCGCCTGCCAGAAGCATCAGCAGGGGGCCTTTCCAGGTCTGGGTGTCAATTCCCAGGGCTTTTAGCAGGGTCTGCTGCTGCTGTTTGGAATAAGCCGAAAACCAAGCCTCCCATTGAAGGCTCAGGGCGTCCCAGCCGAGCCGGACCTGGTCAATAAACGAGGTAATGGGTCTTAAGTATTTGCGGGCAAAATTTCCCCCCAGTTCTCCTTGCTGAAGCGAGCCGGCAGCTCCCTGGTCCAGGCGCTCCGGGGCCACTTCAAGGGTGGGATCAACCCGGGTCCATCCTTTCTCCGGATACCAGACCTCCACCCAGACATGGGCGTCAGACTGCCGGATGATCAGGTATTGCGCCCAGGGATTGATCTTCCCGCCCAAATATCCGCCCACAATGCGCGCCGGCACCCCGGCGGCCCGCATCACAAAAGCAAAGGCGGATGCATAATGCTCGCAATAGCCCTTGCGGGATTCAAACAGGAAATCGTCAACCGGGGCATCTCCCAAAAGCGGGGGCTGCAGGGTGTAGACAAAGTCGTTGTCCCTGAGATAAGAAAGCGCGCTGGCCACAATTTCCTGAAATCCCGTGGAATTTTCCGCCAGGTTTACGGCCAGATCCCGGGCCCGCGGGTTGGTTTTTTGCGGCAGCTGCAGGGCGTCTTGGACCCCGTAATCCACCACGGCGGTGTTATACCGGGTATAGGAGCGCATCTGGTATCTGCGCTTGCGGGTGATGCTGCGCCCGGACACAACCGTGAAATCCCGCTTCAGCGTTGTCCGGCGCGAAGGGGCCTTTGCGGGCAGATCCAGGGCAAATATCCATTGCTGGTTGTGGGGCTCAAGGGAAATGGTGTATTCCACCGCATCGGCGCCCTGGATGGATTGATCCAGTTCCGGGATTCGGTCGGCACTGTGCCAGGCCCGGCCGTCAAACCGCGAAAACACAACCCCTCGCCAGTATCTCTGCTCCGGGGGGGGCACAGGGCCGTCAAACTGCGCGCGAAAGGCCGCCTCGTTGTTTTGCACCAGGTTTGCCACTGATCCCGGGCTGAGCTGATCGGAAAATCCGGTTTGGCCCATATTGGTTTGTGAAAACCCCACCAGACTGCCTTCCAGGCGGGGAAAAAGCACAAACAGGAGGATCATCAGGGGCAATGCCTGGGCCATGACCACCCCTGCGCGCCGGGCGCTTGTTTTATACGTGCCAAGCGGATCATTGATGCGCACCAGGGCGGCTGTGGTCAGCAGCACAGAAAAAAACATGTACAGGGTAATGGCAAATGTCTCGGATCGCAGCAGGCTGCTGATGATGATAAAGTAAGCGATAAATACGGTGATCATCCGGTCCCGGTGGGTGCTGATTTCAAATGGCTTCAACGCTGCCATCACCGCCAGCAGGCCTACGAACGCATCAGATCCGAACCCGATGCCGTAGGTGGCCACAAGACCGGCAATGCCGGCCACAGAAAGCAGAATCCGCACCCTGCGCCCGGGCCGGGGCCAGCCGTATCTCATGCTCGCCAGCAGATATCCCCACATGACAGCGCACCACGCGGTTATCCAGGGGGCCATCTGCAGGGTGTGGGGCAGTGTGGCCGCGGCCACTGCGGCTATCAATGCAGGGAGGTATTTTTTTTCCGGATTCATTTGTCCCCGGGCTCCTGATTGATCCCAAACTGGGCAAGGGTTTTTAGGCACCTGTGGCGGTGTTCCCTGCCGCGGTCCGGTGCGATAAAGTAACCGGGCAGATTCAGGCCGTATTCCATGTTAGCGGCCGCGGCCCTGCGCACCAGGTCGCAGAGCTGAGACAATCGTGTTTCCGTGTCCCGGCCGGTCATTTGCTCATAGTCAAACACCGGGCGGTTGCCGCCGCGGCCGGCAAACTCCTTGGAAAACAGGCCCTGGCCCCGGGACAGGGTCTTCCATGAAATCCGGCGGACCGGATCACCCGGCTGATAGACTTTCAGGCCCAGAAAATCGTCTGTTCCGGACAGTACCGGTGCGGTATCCTGGTTTGTTCCCCCTTCGGTGATTTCATTGAATTCAAACGGCGCGGCAATGGGTTTGGGATAGACTGTGCAGAAACAGTTGAGCCCAACCCGGGTCCATGCGTAAAAAAGACCCAGGGGAAAGCAGGTGGACACAGTCAGGGGATCCGGGGCAAGCAGGCCCCGCTTTGGGGCGGCCGCCCTGACCAAAATGCGGGCCTCAGCATCCCCGGTGAGGTTTTCAATGGCGGAGCGCGGCCTTTCAAAAAAAAATTCCAGGCCGTTTCGCCGGTATCCTTCCGGCGATATCAGAAAAATAAACACGGCTGTTTCCCCCGCAAAAACTGGGCGGGCGGAAACGGATAAAATTTTTAACCCCATCAGGTTGCGGTGGGTGTGGACCATGGACACAACTGCCATGGACCCGAGCAGAAACACCAGCAAAAAACCCAGGTTGTTGTTATAATTAATGGAGCCGGCCAGCATGGCCGCCAACACCAGCAGAAACATCAGCCCGTGTCGGGTGGGCAGAATATAGGTGTTTTTCCGGGTCACGGTCCAGGGCAGGTGCCGGATGGAAGTGGGGTTTAAAAATTTTTCAAAAAAAGCCAATTTCAAAGCGGCACCGGGATTTCAGCCAGAATATCCATTAACCGGTTTCTGCCGATTTCCGTGCGGTCCTGTCCGGATCGCAGCCGGTGGCCGGCCACCCAGGGCAGGATCTGCTGGAGATCTTCGGGCAGGGCATAATCCCGGCCGTGCAGCCAGGCCCAGGAGCATGCAGCCCGGATCATGGCCAGCCCGGCCCGGGGTGAAAGACCCACATGAAAATGGTCGCTGGTGCGGGTGAAATGCAGGATTTCCCGGACGTAGTCCACAAAGGTGTCAGAGGTGTGCACGTTTCGGATTTTTTTCTGGATGGCCCGCACATCGTCTTTGTCCATACTTGCTTCGATGGTTTCCAGCATGTCCTGTGCGCCCTGGCCCTTGAGGATCTGTTTTTCCGCGGCCCGGTCGGGATATCCGATTTCAATCCGCATCAGGAATCGGTCGAGCTGGGATTCGGGCAGGGGGAACGTGCCCGCGTATTCCAGGGGATTCTGGGTGGCAATGACGAAAAAGGGCGGCTCCAGGCGCCGGGTTTTTCCCTCAAAGGAGACCTGGCCTTCTTCCATGGCTTCGAGCAGTGCGCTCTGGGTTTTCGGCGTGGTCCGGTTGATTTCGTCTGCCAGCAGCACCTGGGTGAAAACCGGGCCCCGGTGAAAATGAAACAGCCCGGTTTTCTGGTCGAATATGGATACCCCCAGGATGTCGCCGGGCAGCATGTCGCTTGTAAACTGCAGGCGCTGGAACTCCAGGCCCAGGCATTTGGCCAGGACCTTGGCCAGGGTGGTTTTGCCGATGCCCGGAAGGTCTTCTATCAAAAGGTGTCCTTCGGCAAAAAGGCAGGTCAGGGCCAGGCGCACCTGGGCTTCTTTGCCGAGCACCACCTGGCTGATTTGCGCCACAATGGCTTCAAACTGCTCATTCATCTGCCGGTGCTGTGCCGTTAATGGGTTTTTCATGCTGCAATCCTTGAAGGTTTCGTAAAAGTCGATTTTTCGCTCTGAGATCATTTGAGCGTAATTAAATCTAACAGAAACCATTTGCCAATGCCAGAACAGGTTGGACAAGCCCGCAATCTTTCAGCGTTGTTTTGCATCCGCCCCGGCGGTTTCCGGTGCAGCCAGGGCTTTTCAGCAGTCAGATGACTTCAGCAATTCCGGGGAAAGCGGGATTTTGTATTGAAAGGCGGGCGAGTTTCATTTTAGATAAGAAAGAACGGATGGAATAAGCTTTGATAAAAATGCAAAAAGCTTCTAAGTAACATCAAAAAAGTTGCTGATCGTGCTTGGTTCTGCAATTTTCGCATGATGCCGACCCGGTGGCGGTTTGCTCCCTGCTGACCGCTTGCGCGCTCAATGCGACTCGCAAACCACCCCCGGGCCGGCATCATGGCCGACTGTGTGCAAAGTTTCAAGGGGGGGCCGGAGCAACCCATCCGAACATTTAAAAGCAAGGGGCAAGCTTATGGGTCGAATTGTTGCCATTTACGGCAGCCCGCGGCGTGCGGGAAACACAGCAACCCTGCTGGCAGAAGCAGTGGCCGGGGCCAAAAGCCGGGGGGCGCTGGTGGACGAAATCGTTTTGCGGGACCGGAAGATATCGCCCTGCCTGGAGATTTACGGATGCAAAAAAACGGGCGAATGCGTGATCAAAGATGATTTTCAGGCCGTGCGCGACGCCATACTGGCAGCAGACGGGCTGATGCTGGCCACGCCCATTTTTTTCTATACGGTCAGCGCCCATGTCAAGGCGCTCATGGACCGATGCCAGTCCCTGTGGGTGAAAAAATACTGGATTGACAAGACCGAGCCCGGCCAACGGCTGCTCAGGCGTGAGGGCTTGTTGATCTCCGCGGGTGCAACAAAGGGAAAACGCCTGTTTGACGGGACTCTGCTGACGGTGAAGTATTTTTTCGACGTTCTCGACACCCGCTTGTGGGATAGTCTGCTGTACCGGGAACTGGAATTTGAAGGTGATGTTGAAAAACATCCCCTCTACCTTCAACAGGCCCGGGATGCCGGTTGCCGCTTGGCAGGCGCAATCTGCGCAGACAATGCATAAAAGCGCCGCGCCCCTTTGTATCCCGAAGCTGCAAACTCCGGCATATCCAGGTAGCCGGATTGACACGGCAGGGTTTCAAAATTATATAAAAACAAGGCAGTGTTAAAATCATTTTCGCAAGTGTTTGCCCATGTACTGTAATCCAATGGTAAGGAGGCTGAATGAAAATTCATCGGGGACGTTCTGTGGACAAGATAGTCGAGGAGCAGATTCAGCAGTGGCAGGCATCCAGGGGGGCTGCAAAAAAAGAGGAGCCCCTCAAAAGCTCCGTGATCACCGTTTCCCGGCAGCCCGGCAGCCGGGGCAACGAGATTGCCGTAAAACTGGCCAGGGCCTTTGAGTATGAGCTATTTGACCGGGAGATCATTCAGCAGATGGCACGGGATTCCAATATGAGCGCCAAGGTGCTGGAAACCCTGGACGAAAAGGGCTTGAACATGCTCGAGGACGTAATCGCCACAATTGTGGAACAGCGGCATCTGTGGCCGGATCAGTACATGAAGCATCTCATGAAGATCATCGGCACCATCGGCCGGCACGGAAAGGCTGTGATTGTGGGCCGGGGGGCAACCTTTATCATCCCCCGGGAGGAAAACATCCGGCTTCGCTTCATTGCTTCTCTGGAAAACCGGATCCAAAAGGTGGCAGAGGACTTAAATGTGTCATCAGAAGAGGCCCGCCGGCAGATTTATGACGTGGAGGCCCAACGCCGCTCCTTTACCCGCAGGTATTTTTATACCAATGTGGATGAGCCCACACATTACGATATGATCATCAACACCGATGACATCAGTGATGATCAGGCCGTGTCCATGATCCAGGCCCTGGTGGAAAACGGCTTCAAGCGCGGGCCGGCCCGGGGTTAAAGCCGGATTGCCGCGCAGAGCAGCAAAAGCGCCTCGGTGATTTCACACATGGCCCCGAGCATGTCACCGGTGATCCCGCCAATGCGCCGGCGGTAAAACCGGATAAGCCATGCGCATACGGCGAAAAACACGATGGTCAGCAGCAGGCCCTGCCAGCCCAGCAGCAGGCTGAGGACCACGCAGACCCCTATTCCCCAGAAATCGGCCGATGAAAGGGGCCGGCCGAACAGGTCTGCTGCCGTGCCCCCGCCGGGGCGGGCATAGGGCAAAAATCGTACCCCCAGCAGCATGGCGGATCTGGCATAGGCGGGCACGAGCATCAGGATCAAAAACCGTTCAAAGCCGGCCGTGCCATTGTCCGGCATCCCGCAAATCCCTCCGTACTTGGCCAGCAGCACGCAGATCAGCACTACGGCGCCCATGACCCCGATGCGGCTGTCTTTCATGATCGAAAGCGTGGCTTCCCGGTCCCTGTGGGAGAAAAAACCGTCAGCCGAGTCTGCCAGCCCGTCCAAGTGCAGGGCACCTGTGAGTACCACCAGGACAATAACGTCTGCCGCCCCGGCCGCAGACGGGGAAAAAAGGCGGAAAAAAAGCGCATCCGCCGCTGCCAGGATCAGGCCCAGGATCAGGCCCACGGCCGGGAAAAAAGGGATCATGGCCCTGGGGTGATAGGCATCTGCCGCTCCGGCCGGCAGGATGGTGATAAAGCGCAGGGCCGCGGCCAGGTGGGTCAGGTGGGTTTTTATCGCCGGTTTCATGGATTATTTTTCACCCATGAGGGTGACGGCCACGGTTCGGGTCCGGTCCCGGTTGTCATGGTTGATGGCCACCACCTGCTGCCAGGTGCCGCACTGCATTCTGCCGCTGCGCACGGGCATGGAGACCGACGGCCCGATGATTGCCGCCTGGACATGGCTGTGGCCGTTTCCGTCGTGCCAGGCCTTTTCATGCTCATATTCCATTTCCCTGGGGGCCATGCGGTCAATGGCCCGGCGCAGATCCTCAATAACCCCGGGTTCGTATTCAATTGTGGTCAACGAGCCGGTAGAGCCGATGATGGTGGCCGAAAGCCGGCCGTTTTGGATCCCCGATTCTTTGACCATGGCTTCGAGCGGCCCGGTGATATCCGCCATGCCCGTGTGCGCCCCGAGTTTGACTTCAATGTCTTTGCAATACACAGTTGTGCTCATGATGATGCCATTTTTCTGATTTTTGTGAATTTTTCCGCATCTGCCGCTTTTTGGGTAGCATATTCCGGGTGAAGAATCAAATCCAATGGGCTTGACCGGGAGTGCCGTGGCCAAAAGATACTTGACTGTTTTGGGTATGTGGCCTAATTTGTTTTCAATAATCGAAATTCTGGAGAAAGGATCTTTTTATATGGCTTATTCCATTGCACTGGCCGGCAAGGGCGGCACCGGCAAGACCACAACCGCCGGCCTGCTGATTAAATATTTGTTAAAAACCGATCGCAAACCTGTTCTGGCTGTTGATGCCGATTCCAATGCCAATTTAAACGAGGTGCTCGGTCTGGAGATCACCGATACACTGGGACAGGCCAGGGAAGACATGAAAAAGGGCAAGGTGCCCAGCGGCATGACAAAGGACGTTTTCATGTCCATGCGCCTGGAGCAGGCGGTCATGGAATCCGGTGACTGCGACCTGGTGGTCATGGGACAGCCCGAGGGACAGGGCTGCTATTGCGCGGCCAACACCCTGCTGACCAACTTCCTTGACCGGCTCCAGGATAACTACCCCTATATTGTGATCGACAATGAGGCGGGCATGGAACATATCAGCCGGATGACAACCCACAACGTGGATGTGCTGCTGATCGTCACCGACGCCTCCCGGCGGGGTCTGCAGGCCGCGCTTCGGATCCATGAGCTGGCCCAGAGCTTAAATATTGGTGTGGCCAGAAGTTACGTGATCATCAACCAGGTCAAGTCCGGGGCGCCGGATCAGGCCATGGAAATGTTAAACCAAGCGGGTATCGAACTTGGCGGCGTTTTGCCCGAGGACGATACGGTCTATGATTATGATTTTCAGGGCCGGCCCATGATCGAGCTGCCTGATGACAATCCGGTGGTCCTGGCTGCATATGAAATGTTTGACAAAATCATGGAAACCGAAACTGCAAAGGCCAGTGGACATACCGTATAACGATCTGCATATTTATTATCTCCGGGGCCGGGTGGCAAACGCGCCCCATGGATTCGGCCCGGAATTTATCGGCAACTGGCAGGAGTCTGACGCGGCCTTTCTTTTTTTCACCCAGCCAGCGGAAAGCCGGGTAAACGCGCTGCTGCGGCGGCAGCCGGAACTCGCGCTCGTGGACACCTTTCACATGTCCTATGCGGACTGGCATGGCGGGGAAATCAAACCGTTTGTGACAGACCGGTTTTACGTGGCCCCGCCGTGGGCGGCCTCAGGACGGGATGAAAACCGACTTCCCATTCTGCTCGATCCCGGGGTGGTATTTGGCGCGGGGACGCATCCCACTACCCAAAGCTGCCTGGAGGCCCTGGAAATCGTCTGGCAGCAGGGAGGTGCCGAGTCGGCCCTGGACCTGGGAACCGGCACGGGCCTGCTGGCTCTGGCCGCGGCCAGACTGGGCTGTCCCCGGGTGCTGGCAGTGGACAACAACGGCCTGGCCGTGCGCATCACCCGGGAAAATATCCATGCCAACAGCCTGGATGCCCGGGCACTGGCAGTCATCGCAGACGCCCGGGAGCTGATTGCATGCCCGGTGGATCTTGTCATAGCCAATATTCATTTTGACGTAATGCGACACCTGTTGGCAAGTCCTGAATTTTATGAAAAAAAATGGTTCATTCTTTCAGGTCTTTTGCGAAGCCAGGCCCGGCAGGTCGAAGAAATGATTCATTACGGACCGGGCCGCATTGTTCAGCGGTGGATCAACGACGGTGTCTGGTACACGTTTCTCGGAGCTTGTACCGGCTGAGCCTTTTTCAAGGGGTGTTCATGTATATCAAATGCTGGGGATCCCGCGGATCCATTCCGGTTTCAGGCCGCGAGTTTCAAAAATACGGAGGCGACACCACCTGCATTGAAATCCGCACCCGAAGCGATGACCTGATTATCGTGGATGCCGGAACCGGCATCCGCAGACTCGGCAACCAGCTGATCCGGGAAAACCGGCAGGTATACCACTTTATTTTCACCCATTCCCATTGGGATCACCTGATGGGGTTTCCCTTTTTCAAGCCGCTTTACGAGAAAACCTCCCGGATCATGATGCACCGATGCCCGTTTCCCGGAAAATACGTGGAAACCATTGTGACCAAGCTCATGCGGCCACCGCTTTTTCCGGTCCGGTATTCGGATCTGACCGCACAGGTGATTTACCGGGATGGATGCCCGGATGCCTTTGAAATCGGCTCTGTGACCGTGACGCCCATTTCCCTGAGCCATCCCAACGGCGGGTGCGGGTACAAATTCCAGGAAGACGGCAAAACGTTTGTTTTTCTCACCGATAATGAACTGGGTTTCGTGCACCCCGGCGGATGCCGGCATGCCGATTATGTACGCTTTTGTGAAGGCGTGGATCTGTTGATCCATGATGCGGAATTCAGCCCCGAGGAATACAGCAGAAGCATTGAATGGGGGCATTCCTCGTGTATGCATACCCTGCGCATGGCCATGGAGGCGCGGGTTAAATCTTTGGGGCTGTTTCATCTCAATCAGGACCGGACCGATGACCAGATGGATGAACTGGTGGCCGGATGCTGCAGGATGCTTTCAGACAATGGTTTGGATACGAGCTGTTTCGGTGTCAGCCGGGACATGATATTCGAATTATAGGCAGCAATGGGGTGCATATGAGAGAAGAGATCGCCAAAGCCGTCGAGTATTTGCTTTCATCCAGGCGTACAGTGGCACTGACAGGTGCGGGGATTTCCGTGGAAAGCGGAATTCCGCCTTTCCGCGGGCCGGGCAGCCTTTGGGAGAAATTCGATCCAATGGAATATGCCCATATCAACGCTTTTTTAAAGGATCCGGAAAAAATATGGAAAACCCTGATTGCCGAAATGCGGGATGTGCTCATGAATGCCGCGCCCAATGCCGGGCATTTCGGCCTGGCCCGGCTCGAGAAGCTGGGCCTGATGGGCACCGTGATCACCCAGAATATTGACGGACTGCACCAAAAGGCCGGCAGCACGGATGTGATCGAGTTTCACGGCAATTTCGCCTGGCTCAGCTGCCTGGAATGCGGCATCCGCAAGGAGATTGGCCAGGTAAACGCCGCTGATCTTCCCCCCAGATGTGACTGCGGCGGGATTTTCCGGCCGGACTGCGTGTTTTTCGGGGAACTCATTCCCCCCGAGGCCCTGGACCGCTCCCAGCAGGCCTCGGCCCAGTGCGACGTAATGCTCGTGGTGGGCACTTCAGCCACGGTTCAGCCGGCGGCCTACATGCCGGTCATCGCCCGGCAGCGGGGCGCGGCGATCATTGAAATCAATCCCGAACCCACGCCTTTGACCGGAACCACCAGCCAGGTCCTTGTCCAGGGTAAAGCCGGTGAAGTGATGAATGAACTGGTTTCCGCAGTGGAGTCGCTGAAAAAATAAAATCTCAAACCGGCAAGGATTCAATCGTTTTTATATGACAACCGAAATAAATGGATGGGTGGTGGACGTGGACATGCCGCCGCCGTCCCTTGAAGATAACACCGCGGATGCCGACCGCCTGGAAAAGGCCCTGGCCGCAAAAATCGGGGCCGGGCGGGTGGCCATCAATCTGGAACTGAGCCGGAAACTGCCTGAAAAACTCCGGTCATGGCAGTATGCCTGCAAATGCGTGGTTTTTGGCGCAGCCGGCAGATGGCAGCTCATTGATGTGCTCAACCCGCATGAGCAGTCTTCCGCCGCCGGCTTGGCCGTGGATCTGGGCACCACCCGGGTGGTGCTCCGGATAGTGGACCTGCAGACCGGTGAAAATCTCGGCCAGACCGCCTTTGACAACCCCCAGGTCGAAATCGGCCCGGATATCCTCACCCGGATTCATCACGCGGATAAGCCCGAGGGGCTCGGCCGGCTGCACAGCCTGATCATAGACGGCATCAATGCCGCGACCGCTGATCTTTGCCAAAGCGCCGGCATTGATCCAGGGCAGATTTTTTTAACCGCTGTGTCCGGCAACACCAGCATGGCCCACCTGTTTATGGGCCTGCCGGCCGGCGGGATCATCCGGGAGCCCTATATTCCGGCGGTCAATGCTCCTGGCGTGATGCGGGCAGCCGAACTGGGCTTAAAACTCAATGACGCAGCAGCAGTGTTTGTTTTTCCCAACGTGGGGTCCTATTTCGGCGGCGACCTGGTATCCGGCGCCTATTATGCAGGATTTCACGAAAACGAACAGGTGGCCATGCTCGTGGATGTGGGCACAAACGCCGAAGTGCTTCTGGGTAATCGCCAATGGCTGGTGGTGTGTGCCGGTGCGGCCGGCCCGGCCCTGGAAGGGGGCGTGTCTGAAATCGGCATGACCGCAGGTCCGGGGGTCATTGACAGCGTCCGCATTGACCCGGAAACCCGGGAGATTGAAATTCATACCATTGATGAAAAGCCGCCCAGGGGAATCTGCGGCTCGGGCATGATCGATCTGGCCGCCCAGCTGTTTGTTTCCGGGATGCTCGATATCCGGGGCCGCCTGGTGCCGGAGGCCTGCGGCAGCCGTCTTAAGGAACAAGACGATATGCGGCACCTGGTGGTGGCGTTTGCAGACCAGTCTGCCACCGGCGGAGATTTGACCATCAGTCAGGCCGACATTGACAGTCTGATCCGGTCAAAGGCGGCCATGTATACCATCCTGGAAACCATTATCGGCTACGTGGGCATTTCCTTTCAAGACATTGAGGCCTTTTATGTGGCCGGCACTTTTGGTTCCTTTATCCGTCCCCGTTCGGCCATTTCCATCGGCATGATCCCGGACCTGCCCGAGTCCACTTATTGTTCCCTGGGCAACAGTTCACTGGAAGGCGCCGTGCGTCTGCTCCAGTCCCGTAATGCCGTGGCAGCCATTGAATCGATCAAAGAACGGATGACCTACCTGGAGTTAAATGTCAACCAGGACTTCATGAACCGATTTTCCGCAGCCAAGTTTCTGCCCCACACGGATGCCGGCCGTTTTCCCTCGGTGCACCGGCCGGGATAAATCCCGGCCGGTGCACCGAGGGCTATTTCTTGTCGTGTTCCCGCTGGGAGTTGTTTTTTCTGGAGCGGGATTTGCCGAAGGTGCCACGCCAGATTTTTCCCTTTTTGGATCTTTGGTCTCCTTTGCCCATCTTCTTGTTCTCCTTTCTATCTATTTATAATTATAGAAATTTTCCATCCCAGTACAGACAGGGATGAAATTCATACCAAGCCAGTCCCTGCAGGGTTGAGCCCCGGGTACATGGATTCATGATACCGGCCGTTACGCAATTGTCAACAATATCATGGACGTCTGTTTCAATTCCCGCGCCCTGGGCCACAGCCGTCATGAGGCCGCCTTCGGCCATGCAGGATTTGGTGTGGGGCCGGATCTGCTTGAGAAAAATCAGGGAATGGTCAATGAATCGGGCCGGATGGTGGGAAAGCACCTTGCGCACCGCGGATTCCGAATCCAGGGCGCCGGTTTGCCGGGCGTTCTCAAATAAAATACGCGCCACATGGGGCATGAAAAACATTTCACCCACTGCAAATCGCAGCATCCGGTCCTCCCAGGCCCCGGTCTGCCGGCCCCGGA
The DNA here is from genome assembly GCF_046483245.1 of Desulfosalsimonas sp. Taxonomy (GTDB): domain Bacteria; phylum Desulfobacterota; class Desulfobacteria; order Desulfobacterales; family Desulfosalsimonadaceae; genus Desulfosalsimonas. Next base: position 28,386 of record NZ_JAWODO010000148.1, read on the forward strand.
CCGGAATCAGGATTCGCTCCTCAAAAGCCATGAGCAGGTAATCGTGTTTTTCCTCGTCAGACAGGGGGATCTGCTCGGTGTAAACATTTTCCGATTCCAGGGCGGCATCAATTAACACGGCCATCACCTGGCAATCCGGTTCTGAAAGCTTTACGGAAAGTGCCCCGGCAAGACGGTTGATCGGATTCTTATCAGTTTCCATGACAATAACCTCCCTTTCATGGTGAAATGACAGGCTGAAAACAGAAATCAGGGAATGGATAGCGGCGGAGGATTCGATTGTTTCATATACTTAACTTAATAATATAGGTATCATTCAAAATTGGCGCAAGGATAAAAAAACGGCAGGCCGTGGGCGCCGGTCCAAAAGGGGCGCCTGTTGCGCTTTCGTGCATTGACATTTGATTCGGGTTATGGAAGAGTAATTACTTTATTTGTAAACCGCATTGAATTCAATCGGCTGTGGAGGAAAAAATGGCGGCAACAGACAAGCTGCAGCACCCGGATGTCACACCTGAAATGATCCGGGAAATCGATGATATCATTGAATCCCAGAAAAACGCCCCGGGCGCGGTGATCCCGGTTTTGCGCATGAGCCAGGACGTGGTGGGCTATCTGCCTGTGGAGGTTATCGATTACATCAGCGCCGGGCTCAATATTCCCTCCAGTGATGTATACGGGGTGGCCACGTTTTATTCCCTGTTTTCCCTGACCCCCAAGGGCCGGCACAGGATCCGGGCCTGCCTGGGAACGGCCTGCTATGTCAAGGGTATCAAGGAGGTCATGGGCCGGATCAGCAAGGAGTTTGACCTGGAGGTGGGCGGCACCACCGAAGATCGGCGGTTTTCTCTGGAAGCGGTACGCTGTCTTGGGGCATGCGGGCTGGCGCCGGTTGTGGTGGTGGACCAGGATACCTATGGCGGGATTTCCGCAGATCAGATATCCGGGATTCTGGAAAAATATGAATAGTCGTCGGGCTGCGCATCAGGGAGTGGATGCGTTTTTCATCCGATTTTTGTATACTGACATGGACTGGAATATTTTCGGGAGATAATCATGGATCAGGCGAGACTTCATTTGATGCTTTGCGGCGGCACCGGCTGCCATGCCAGCGGCAGCAAAAGTTTTCATGAAGCGCTGGATGCGGAATTGAAAAATCAGGGGCTTGAAAAGGAAGTCCGGGTGATTGAGACCGGCTGCAACGGGTTTTGCGCCCTTGGGCCGGTTATGCTGGTACAGCCGGAGGGGATTTTTTATCAGCAGCTCAAGGCCGACGACGCTGCCGAGCTCGTGGAGTCCCATTTTTTAAAGGGCCGCCCGGTGCAGCGGCTGATGTACCGGGATCCTGTATCCAAAAAGACCATGGCCCACATGGACGAAATTCCTTTTTTCGCCCACCAGATGATCTGGGCCATGCGCAACAAGGGCCTGATCGACCCGGAAAGCATTGACGAATACATCGCCAGGGACGGCTATTTCGGCATGGCAAAAGCCCTGACCGAGATGAGCAGCCAGGATATCATCGAGGAGATCAAGGCATCCGGCCTGCGCGGCCGGGGCGGCGCAGGTTTTCCCACGGGCGTGAAGTGGGGGTTTGCGGCACAGGCCCAAAGCGATGTCAAGTTTGTTCTGTGCAATGCCGACGAGGGCGATCCGGGCGCGTTTATGGACCGCAGCATTCTGGAGGCAGATCCCCATGCAGTGCTTGAGGGCATGGTCATTGCCGCAAAAGCCATCAACGCCACCCAGGGCTATATTTACTGCCGCACGGAATATCCCCTGGCCATCCAGCGCCTGAGCATGGCCATTGAAAAAGCCCGGGACTACGGCCTGCTGGGCGAGGATATCCTGGGCAGCGGGTTTGGTTTTGACGTGGATATCTACCAGGGCGCGGGCGCATTTGTGTGCGGCGAGGAAACTGCCCTGATGCGTTCCATCGAGGGCAGGCGCGGCATGCCGCGTCCCCGGCCCCCGTTTCCGGCCAACAAGGGGCTCTGGGACAAGCCCACGGTTTTAAACAATGTGGAAACCCTGGCCAATGTCGGGCAGATCATCCTAAACGGCGGTCAGTGGTATGCCAGTGTGGGTACCGAGAGCAGCAAGGGAACCAAGGTGTTTGCCATTTCCGGCGATATCAACAATATCGGCCTGGTGGAAGTGCCCATGGGCATATCCTTGCGCAAAATGATTTATGATATCGGAGGCGGCATACCCAACAAGCGCAAGTTCAAGGCAGTGCAGCTCGGCGGCCCCTCGGGCGGATGCATTCCGGAAAAATATCTCGACACGCCGGTGGATTACGAGGAAATAGCCAAAGTCGGGGCCATCATGGGCTCCGGCGGCGTGATCGTCATGGATGAAAAAACCTGCATGGTGGACATGGCAAGGTTTTTCATGGATTTCATCCAGGAGGAGTCCTGCGGCAAGTGCACCCCCTGCCGGGAAGGCACCCGCCGGATCCTGGAGATCCTGGAAAAGATTTCCGAGGGCCGGGGCGAGCCCGGGGATATCGAAACCCTGGAGGAACTCTCGGAAGTGATCAAAAGCTCTTCATTGTGCGGCCTGGGCCAGACCGCGCCCAACCCGGTGCTCTCCACCCTGAATTATTTCCGGGACGAATACTACGCCCATGTCTATGAAAAACGGTGCCCGGCCAAGCGATGCGTGGCGCTGCTGAAATTTACCGTGGATCCGGACAAGTGCAAAAAATGCGGGCTTTGTTTCAAGGCCTGCCCCACCGGTGCGGTGCAGTGGGAGAAAAAACAGCCGGCCTCAATTGACAAAGAAAAATGCATCCAGTGCATGGCCTGCTATGACGCCTGCCGGTTTGATGCAATCGAATAAAACGGCAAATGCCGGCTTTTACCGCCGGCATTCATGAAATTGCGGGATACAGCGGCGGTCTTTTTTCAGACCGCCGTTTTTTTTTGGTAATAGGCGGCAATGGCTTTGCAGAGACCGTCAATGGTGTACTCGTCTGCAACCACGTCCATTTCAAGGCCCATATCAGAAGCGGTTTGGGCTGTAATCGGGCCGATTGCGGCCAGGGTGGCACCGGAAAGCAGCTGCTTTGCCCCGGATTCGGGCAAAAGGGCCATGAAGTTTTTCACCGTGGAGGAACTGGTAAAGGTGACCATATCCACCTGGCCGGATTTCAGGGCCTCGGCCAGTTCACCGGCTTCGGCCTGTCCCTGTACGGCGCGGTAGGAAAGGATTTCATCCACGCTGGCCCCCATTTTTGAAAGTTCTTCGGGCAGCACCGGACGCGCCCCTTCGGCCCGGGGCAGCAGAATTTTTTTGCCGGAAACATCCTGGCCGGCAAAGGCGCTGACCACGGACTCGGCCCGGTAGCTTTCGGGTATGATATCCGCGTTTAACCCGTTGTCATTCATGCGCTTTGCCGTGGCCGGACCGATGGCCGCAGTCCGGATACGGCCCAGGGCCCGGGTGTCGTATCCCAGGGCGTGCAGGCGATTGAAAAATGCATCCACTCCGTTGACACTGGTAAATACCAGCCAGTCGTATCCGCTGATGTTTTCAACGGCCGCATCCAGGGCAGACAAATCCTTTGCCGGCTCGATTTCAATCACCGGCATTTCCAGACAGGCCGCTCCCATTTGCGAAAGCCTTTCCACAAGGTCGCTTGCCTGTTTTCTGGCCCGGGTCACAACGATCCGCCGGCCAAACAAGGGCCTGTTTTCAAACCACTGCATTTTTTCGCGCAGGCTGACCACCTCGCCGATCACGATGATGCACGGTGCCTTCAGCCCGGCTGCGGCCACATTGCCGCAGATGGTCTCAAGGGTTCCGGAAACCGTCTGCTGGCCGGCAGTGGTGCCCCATCTCACCAGTGCTGCCGGGGTTTTGGGGTCTTTGTCGGACTGCCGGAGTTTTTCCACGATATTGGGCAGGTTCTTGACCCCCATGAAAAATACCAGGGTGCCCCCGGTGTCTGCCAGGGCCTGCCAGTTGAGCATGGATTCGGTCTTGTCCGGGTCTTCGTGGCCGGTGATAAAGGTCACGCACGAGGCAAACTGCCTGTGGGTCAGGGGGATGCCTGCATAGGCGGGTGCGGCTACTGCGGATGTCACCCCGGGCACCACCTCGAATGCCAGTCCGGCGGCCACCAGTTCCTCTATTTCCTCGCCGCCCCGGCCGAAAATAAACGGGTCCCCGCCCTTGAGCCGGGCCACCACGTTGCCGGCCCCAGCCTTTTTTACCAGCAGGGCGTTGATGCCGTCCTGGCTGAGGGTGTGATCCCCGCCCTTTTTGCCCACGTAGATCAGCTCTGCGTCAGCCCGGGCGTATTTGAGCAGTTCAGCAGACGCCAAGTAATCATATACCACCACGTCTGCCGCGGCAATGCAGTTGATTCCTTTCTGGGTGATCAGGCCCGGATCACCCGGGCCTGCGCCGATCAGATAAACCTTTCCGCTCATGTCTGCCGGGCCTCCTCTATGAGCCGTTGGACAATATCGCCGGCGCCGCGCTCAATTAAGCGCCCGGCCACGGCGAATCCCAGTTTTTCCGGATCATCGGCCGAACCCTGCATCTGCTCGCGGTACATCACCGAACCGTCGATTTCAGCCACCATGGCGTTGATTGTCAGTTCCCGGCCCATTTTTTGCGCATATGCGGCAATGGGCACCTGGCATCCGCCCTGGAGGCGCTTTAAAAAAGCGCGCTCTGCCAGCACGGTGCACGCCGTATCCGCATGATGAATGGCTGACAGCAGATCGGCTGTTTCAGCATCGTTTTTGCGGGCTTCGATGCACAAAGCCCCCTGGCCCACTGCAGGCATCAGGGTTTGGGGATCGATTTTTGCGGTGATTTGGTCGCCGAAGCCCAGGCGCATCATGCCCGCGGCAGCCAGTATCACGGCATCCAGGTTTTCGGTTTCCAGCTTTTTGATCCGGGTGTCAATGTTGCCCCGCAGCGGCCGGATATCCAGGTCCGGCCGGAGATAAAGCATTTGCGAGCCCCGGCGCAGGCTGCTGGTGCCGATGGAGGCTCCCTGGGGAAGATCTTCGATTTTTGTGACGTTTCTGGCGATCAAGGCGTCACAGGGATTTTCCCGGACCGGAATGGCGGCAATGCAGAGGCCTTCGGGGATTTCCCCGGGCATGTCCTTCATGCTGTGCACGGCCATGTGGATGTCTTCTGCCAGCAGGGCTTCCTCGATTTCCTTGACAAACAGGCCCTTGCCGCCCACTTTGGCCAGGGGCACATCCAGGATCTTGTCCCCGCTGGTCTTGATGACCGCAAGTTCCACGGAAATATCGGGAAGATGGGCCTGGATCTGATCCTTGACCCAGTTGGCCTGCCAGAGGGCAAGCTGGCTGCCGCGGGTGCCGATTCGTATGGTTCCGGAAGTCATATGCCGCAGCTGCCGCAGCTCGTGGATGCACATCCCCCGCAGGCCGAGCCCGCTGACGCGCTCACGGTCTGGCCGCCTTCGCCCTTGCTCACAAACCCGCAGGCCGAAAGCCGCCTTTGGACTTCTTCGGTGCCGCAGTCCGGGCAGGCCGGGGTTTCTTTTCCGAAAATCAGGGTTTCAAATGTGTTGTCGCATTTCTGACAATAATATTCATAAATGGGCATGACATGCCTCCTGTGGCAAATTTTGTCCGCTTTCATATCCCATGCAGGGCCGGATGTAAACAAGTTAACCATGCGTACCAACCAATCAAGGCCGGGGCTGCACTATGCCCGGGCCTGCCGGTCCGTGTCCGAGCCTTCGGTCATCTGTCCAATCCGGGCCATGTCTTCAGATGCGTCATATCCGCAGGCCCTTGCGGCTTCAAATTCGGCCAGGGCCTTTTCCAGCTCGTTTTGCTGAAAATAGATCCGCCCCAGCCGATACCGGAACAGCCCGTTATCCTGGGCCATTTCAGCCGCCCGGCGGCAGAACATCAGTGCGATATCAGCGTTTTTGCCCTGTTTGTCATAAAGCCAGCCCAGGGCCGACAGGGCCTCGGCGTCATCGGGCCGGAGCTTTAAGGCGGTTTTATAAGCGGCTGTAGCATCCGTGTCCCGCCCAAGACGCAGGTAACAGTCGGCCAGGTACCGGTAGGCAATCCCGGATTTTTCGTTTAAATCCACCGCCTTTTCCAGGTATTGCAGTGCCTTTTCCAGTTCATTGGCTTCCAGATGCACCCGGCCGATCTGAAACGCCACCTCAAAGACCTCCGGGTCGATCTGTTCCGCGGTGGAGAAATATTCCAGGGCTTTTTCATGATCGTTCCGGCACATATGCGCGTAGCCGGCATTATACAATGCCATTACCTCTCCGGGATCCAGCTCGGCTGCCCGGACAAAGCATTCCAGGGCCGCGTCCAGATCCTGTCTGACTCCGTAGCACACCCCCAGGCTGTTGTAGACGTTCACGTTGTCCGGGTCCAGGGCAAGGGCGCGTTTGAATTCAAAAACCGCCCCGTCAATATCACCGGCCTGGTAATACTTGTCCCCGGAGATGTTGAGGCTGACCGCGTCAAACGCCGTGGTGCTGCCCGGCCCGAAAAATTCCGCATGCTCCAGGGCTTTTTGGGCGTTGATCAGAATTTCCCGCCGTTCAAAATCCAGGGCGGGATAGGCGGCAATGCCGATGGTCAGGCTCCGGTTCTGCTGGCCGGCGATTTGGTCCTGCAGGCCGCGGGCCAGTTCAAGGGCGCCGGCTTCATCCACGCCCGGAAAAAAACAGGCCAGCTTGTCCTCGTCAAACACCCCCCAGAATCCCCTGTGCTGACGGCAGATCTGCCGCACGGCCGCGGCTGTGTCCAGGGCCAGGGTTTCCGGCTCCGGGTGTGCGGCAAAATCGTCCATGCGCAAAACCAGCACGGAAAATAAATCCGTGTCCGTCAGCCGGCCGGCGGCTGCTTCCATGAGCCGGCCTGGCGATATGGCGGCATCCGGCAGGCTGGTCAGGGTTTCAAGGGTCCGGGCAGCGGCCTGGTCTGTTGCCGGTCCGTGGGCGGGCCACGGTTCGCGCACCCCGCTCTGGGACAGCAGAAATGCGCTGCTCGAAGTCTGGCTGCGGTGTGCAAAGGCATTGGTGTCGGTCATGAAGGACTCCCTGACAGCAAAAGGTTCACGGCCTGTGAAATCATTTCAACTTCATCGGACAATACGGTTCGCAGGTCCACAATAAAAGTATCCGACCCGATCCGGCCGGTGACAGCGGGCCGCTGTTGGCGCAGGCGTTGATCCATCCGGGCCGCGGACATGCCCTGGATGGAAATGGCAACGCACCGGGTGGGCAACTCCAGCAGGGGGAGCGAGCCGCCCCCGGCCCTGGATGCCGAATCAATGATCCGGCAAGTGAGCCGGTCATCGTTGATCTGCCTCAGAAGCCCGGCAAGGCGCTCGGCCTTTTCCCGGATGTCGGCCAGGGGACAGGTGAGCATGTACAACGTGGGAATGGTCTGCATGGCCGAGGCTTCATCCCGGTAGGCGCGCAGGGTACTTTCCAGGGCGGCCAGGGTGAGCTTGTCAATGCGCAGGGCCCGGGTCAGGGGGTTTTTTTTGATTTTTTCCATGACCGGCCGGGAACCTACGATAATTCCGGCCTGGGGGCCGCCCAGGAGTTTGTCTCCGCTAAAGGTCACAATGTCGGCCCCGGCAGCCACAGATTGCTGGACCGTGGGTTCACGGCTGAGCCCGTATCTGGAAAAATCCACCAGGGTGCCGGAGCCCAGGTCCTCCATCACGGGCACCCCGGCCTGTTTGCCCATCTCAGCCATGTCCTTTAGGTTAACGCTTGCGGTAAAGCCCACAATGCCGTAGTTGCTGGTGTGCACCTTGAGCAGAAGGCCGGTGTTTTCGTTGATGGCCGATTCATAGTCCCGTGGGTGGGTGCGGTTGGTGGTGCCCACCTCCCGGAGGATGGCCCCGCTTTTGGCCATGACATCCGGAATCCGGAAGGCGCCGCCGATTTCCACCAGCTCTCCCCTGGATACCACCACCTCCCGGCCCCTTGCCACGGTGTCCAGGCATAAAAGCACGGCCCCGGCGTTGTTGTTGACCACCATGGCGGCCTCTGCCCCGGTGAGTTCGCAGATGAGATCCTCCACGATTTCGTAGCGGGAGCCCCGCCGTCCTTCGGCCAGGTTGAATTCCAGGTTGGAATACCGGCCGGCCGCGGCGGCCATGTGCGCCATGGCTTTTTGCGACAAAACGGAACGGCCCAGGTTGGTGTGCACCACCACGCCCGTGGCATTGATAACATGGGTGAGGTTTTCGGCCATGGCCGACTGGATTTCGTCCCGGATCTGCCGGAAAATGGCCTGTTCGGAAATACCGGGGTCATCGGCCGGAGGGGCCCGGGAAACAAGATCTTTGCGAATGGCATCCAGGACCCGGCGCACTGCAGATTTTACAACCGATCTGGGGGTATCGGTCAGCTGAGGATCTCCGGCTGCGGCTTCCAGCATGGATTCCACCGAGGGCAGGCGCCGCAGCAGGGCCTGCCGGTCATTGGGAAGGGCTTGGTCGTTTTTTCCGGACATACCTGGCAATGCTGTATGAGTGTGGATACGGTCAAATGGCCGGAGACCGGTTACGGCCTGTCCCCGGCCGGCGATTTTGCTGTTAAAATCAGAAATTATATACTCATATCATTTCAAAGGTGCCAGGTTCAAGGTTTTTTTCGGTATTAGGTGCCTTCTTCCCAGCTGTCAAGGTAATCTTTCTGCTCCTGGGTAAATTCGTCGATTTCCACGCCCATGGCCTTGAGCTGCAGGCCTGCGATCTGGTCGTCGAGTTCTTCGGGAAGTTTCAGGATTCGGGCTTCAAGTTTGTTTTTGTTCCTGACCCCGTATTCGCAGGCCAGGGCCTGGCCGCAGAAGGAGGTGGACATGACCTCGCTGGGATGGCCCTCGGCTGCCGCCAGATTCACCAGCCGGCCTTCTCCCAGCACGAAAAGCTTTTTGCCGTCTATCACGAATTCATCCATAAAGGGGCGCACCTGGCGGACGGAAGAAGCGGCTTTGCGCAGGGGGTCCAGCTGGAGTTCATTGTCAAAATGGCCGGAATTGGCTAGGATTGCGCCGTTTTTCATCTGCTTCATGTGCTCGATGTTGATGACATGCTTGTTTCCGGTCACCGTGCAGAAAACATCGCCGATTTTGGCGGCATCTGCCATCTTCATGACCCGGTAGCCGTCATAGTGCGCCTGCAGGGCCCGGAAGTTGTCCACCTCGGTGACAATCACGTTTGCGCCCAGGCCTTTGGCGCGTTCGGCCACTCCCTTGCCGCAGCTGCCGTAGCCGCAGGCCACAAAGGTCTTTCCGGCATACAGCAGGTTGGTTGCCCGCAGGATCCCGTCAATGCTGGATTGGCCCGTGCCGTAATAATTGTCCACCATGTGCTTGGTCTTGTTGTCGTTGACGGCAATCATGGGGTATTTTAAAATACCGGCTTGTTCCATGGCCTTGAGGCGGATGATGCCCGTGGTGGTTTCCTCGCAGCCGCAGATGATTTCCGGGACCAGGTGCGCGTGGTTTTTATGGATTTCTGATACCAGGTCGCAGCCGTCGTCAATGGTGATATGGGGCTTGAAATCAATGACATTGTTGATGTAGCGATAGTAATCCTCGGTGGTTTCTCCCTTGTAGGCCCGGACGCGGACGCCTTCCTCGGCCAGGGCCGCGGCCACGTCGTCCTGGGTGGAAAGGGGGTTGCACCCGGTGATGGCCACGTCTGCGCCCCCTGCGATCAGGGTACGTACCAGCACGCCGGTTTCCTTGGTCACGTGCAGGGCCAAGCCCACCCGGATGCCTGACAGGGGCTTTTCTTTGGAAAAACGTTTGCGCACTTCAAGAAGGGCGCCCATATTGAGTTCGGCCAGTTCCATGTTGCGGGCGCCCTGCCCCGCCAGGGAAATGTCTTTGACTTCATAATTTTTTCCGGTGTCCATTGGCTTCTCCTTTGGAAAAGTTGATTGGGTTAGACAAAACCGTAAAAAGCTTTTTACCGCGTCCGCTGCTTTTACAGGAAGAAAGCCCTGCGGCCGGGGTCGGCTTTTTCGCTCCTGACCGTTTTTGCGGATTTATCAAATGCCTTTGCTTAAAATTTACAAACCCGCCCTGCCTTGCTCGAACAGTTTGAAATCTTTATGCAAAAACGCTCAATGTCGCTTCAAAAGCCGACCCCGCCCTTGGACTTCCTTGGAAGTGCTCTCCCGGCCGCAGCCCGGGACCGAGCTATAACAGTAACTTATTCTGAAGTTACTTAGAATGGTTCCTGCCGGGCCAGCCCACGGGACCGGGTATGAAAACAACGCTTTTTAAGACTTGGATGTGTTGCTTTCGACCCCCTTGGTGAAATTTTGCACACAGTCGGCCATGATGCCGGCCCGGGGGTGGTTTTCGAGTCGCATTGAGCGCGCAGGCGGTCAGCAGGGAGAAAACCACCACCGGGTCGGCATCATGCGAAAATTATAGATCAAGCACGAACAACAACTTTTTTGATGTTATTTAGTGCCTGAACGAAAACCGTCTTTTTCGCCAATCTCTGCGTCCGGCTCAAATTTTAATCCTCAAAATACGTCGAGTATTCCTGCGGTTAAAATTTTCGCCGTCCTTGACCTTGACGAAAAATCCTGGTTTTCGTTCGGGCACTATTTAGAAGAAGATGTCGTTTTTATTCAGCCCATGGCAACAGGCTCTCCCGGAAAAAACAGCTGAATATGTCACATTAACAAAAATATAAAAATCAATCCGCCGGCTGTCAAATAGCAGGGACAGGCCCGGCCATCCAGGGAAATGCCCGGGGATAGATGGGGTGCTATTGTCACGGGGCCTGCAGGCGCACCCGGGGTGGGACAGGGTTTTGGTGATAGCTGGATGAGGCAAAAAATTGTTTAAAATCAAAATGTTGGATTCAGCCGCAGAGAAGTTCGGGTTGTATTGTGAAAAATAAGATATAAATTGATCTGCTGTGGCTTGTGAAAAAATGAGCTGAAACGCTGAGTTCAGGTGAAAAACAAATCGCATGACAGGAGTTTGATTCGATATATGGGCCGGGATGAAATCCGTGTGGTCAACGCACGGCAGAACAATCTTAAAAATATCAATGTGACCGTGCCCGTGGGCGCGGTGACGGTTGTCACCGGCGTGGCCGGGGCGGGAAAGTCGTCTCTGGCCTTTGACGTGCTTTATGCCGAAGGCTACCGCAGGTACGTGGAAACTTTTTCCCCCTATGCCCGCCAGTTTCTCGAGCGGCTGGACCGGCCCGAGGCAGACCGCATCGACGGCGTGCTGCCGGCCATATCCATTGCCCGTACCTCACCGGTGCAGACATCGCGTTCCACCGTGGGGACCATGACCTCCATTGACGATTACCTGCGCTCTTTGTTTGCCCGGGCAGCCGATCTTTACTGCCGGGGCTGCGGCCGGCCGGTGCAGCGGGAAAGTCCGGAGCACATTTTTGATACCCTGCTGGCCCGGGCCTGGGAGCGGGCCGCACTGATCTGTTTTGCCCGGCCCGTGGGGGATGCAGGCCCGGGTGATGTGCGTGAGACGCTGGAGCAGGCGGGTTTCTCCCGTGTGCTGGAGCAGGGATACGCCCTTCGCATTGAGGAGGCCGGCCTGGATTATGGCGGGATAGAGCCGGTGACCGTGGTGCTCGACCGGGTGAAAATCCGTCCTGATGCCCGAGCCCGGATCATTGATTCCATTGAGGCGGCTTTGCAGTTCGGCCATGGGCGGATCCAGGTGCAAATGGCAGACAGCCGCGAGACCCTGCATTTCAGCAACAGCCTCCATTGTCCGGTCTGCGATATCGACTATGCCGAACCCGCAGCCGCCCTGTTTTCCTTTAACAATCCAGTAGGCGCCTGCGAGACCTGCAACGGGTTTGGCCGGATCATCGACATCGACCCGGACCTGGTGATTCCGGATCCCGGGCAAAGCATTGCCGGCGGAGCGATCCGGCCCTTCCAGACCCAGACTTATTCTGCCTGCCAGAAGGATCTCATGGCCTGGATGCACAAAAAACGGCTGCCCGCAGACACGCCCTGGCAGGACCTGGATCCGGATCTGCGGGAGCGGATCTGGCAGGGGGACGGGTCATGGTACGGGATTGCCGATTTTTTTGACTGGCTCAAAAGCCGCAGGTACAAAAAGCACGCCCGGATCTTTCTGTCCCGGTTCCGCCGGTATCTCACCTGCCCGGACTGTCGGGGTGCCCGGTTAAAGCCCGGCTCCCTGTTGTTTCAGATAAAGGACAAAAATTTTGCCCAAATCCAGCAGATGGCTATCCAGGATGCCCGGGATTTTTTTCGTGATTCGGATCTGGCAGGCACTGACCGGGCAACGGAAATGCTGCTTGCCGAAATCCGGGACCGCCTGGGGTTTCTCTGCGACGTGGGCCTGGGTTATCTGTTCCTGGGCCGCCAGTCCAGAACCCTGTCCGGAGGAGAGACCCAGCGGGTGACGTTGGCCACGGCCCTGGGGGCGTCATTGACCAGCACCCTGTACGTGCTGGACGAGCCCTCGGTGGGGCTTCATCCCGGTGACAAGCAGCGCCTGGCCGGGGTGCTGTCAAAGCTGGCCGCAGCCGGAAACGCGGTTGTGGTGGTGGAGCATGATGCGGCGTTTATCAGGGGCGCGGACCGGATCATTGACCTGGGCCCCGGCCCGGGCATCCAGGGCGGCCATGTGGTGCACCAGGGAACCCCGGCCGGTCTGCTCAAGCGCAAAAACTCCAAAACCGCCGCATATTTCCGAGGGGATCTGCAGATTCCCCGGCCGGCGCATCCCCGGAAACCCGGGGCAAAAAAGCTGAAAATCACCGGTGCCCGGGAGCACAACCTCAAAAACATCGATCTTGAAATTCCCCTGGGCCTTCTGGTGTGTGTCACCGGGGTGAGCGGTTCGGGAAAATCCACCCTGGTGGATCATGTGGTGTATCGCAATCTCCGGCGGCAAAAGGGGCTGGAGATCATGGAGCCGGGCGCATGCAGCGGCATTTCCGGCCATCATCATGTTTCCGATGCCGTGCTGGTGGATCAGTCCCCGCTTTCCAGAAACACGCGAATGAATGCGGCCACCTACATGGGTGTACTGGATCCCATCCGCACCGCCTTTGCCGGCACCCGGGCGGCCAAACAGATGGGGCTGACAAAGTCGGCGTTTTCCTTTAACACCCCGGCCGGGGCCTGCCCCCACTGCCAGGGCGCGGGATACGAGCGGGTGGAACTGCAGTTTCTGCCAGACGTGTATGTGAGATGCCCGGGATGCGACGGCCGGCGATTCAGGCCTTATGTGCTTGACGTGCATTTCCGGGGCCATCACATTGCTGACGTGCTGTCTTTGCCGGCCAAGGACGTGGCTGATCTGTTTTCGGACCGGCCGGCCGTGGTGGACGCACTTGCGCCCATGATCGACATCGGCCTGGGATACCTGTCATTGTCCCAGTCCGCCCCCACCCTTTCCGGCGGCGAGGCCCAGCGCCTGAAGCTGGCCAGGCATCTGGCCCGGGCCCGGCACGCGGAAAACTTGCTGTTTCTCCTTGATGAGCCCACAACCGGCCTGCACCCGGACAACGTGGCTGATCTGGTGGGCTGTCTGCAGCAGCTTGCCGATCAGGGCCATTCAGTGGTGGTCATCGAGCATGACATGGACCTGGCCCGGTCTTCGGACTGGATCATTGACATGGGACCTGCGGGCGGAGATGAGGGAGGATGCATCACGGGCCAGGGCCCGCCGGAGCATATCACCGGCCTTGACACCCTCACGGCCCGGGCCATGCAAAACATTGCCCCGGATGTCTCACAATTTCCGGAATCCGCCGGCCGGCGGGGCAAAGCGGTTTCGGGCAAAAGCATTTCCATCCGCGGCGCCCGGGAGCATAACCTGGCCGATATTTCCGTGGAAATTCCCAAAAACCGGCTGGTTTGCGTCACCGGGGTAAGCGGTTCGGGCAAATCCACCCTTGCCTTTGATGTTTTGTATTCCGAGGGAAGGGAGCGGTTTCTGGATTGTCTGCCGGTCTACGCCCGCCAGTACATGCAGCCCCTTTCCCGGCCGGACGTGGACCGGGTGGATTCGCTGCCGCCCACCGTGGCCCTGGAGCAGAAAATTTCCCGGGCCGGGGCCATGTCCACGGCCGGCACCGCCTCTGAGGTGTATCATTACCTGCGCCTGCTGTTTTCCGCCCTGGGATCGCCATTTTGTCCCGGCTGCGGGGTGGCCGGCCAGACAGCGGATGCCGCGGAAATCACCCGCCAGATCCTGCAGCGGTTTCATGGCAAAAAAATCAGAATTCTGGCCCCCCTGGTGCGCAAGCGAAAGGGTTATCATGCAGACGTGATTGCCCGGGCTGCAGCAGACGGTTTTGCATTTGTGCGCATTGACGGAAAATTTTATGAATCCGCCGCCCCGCCGAAGCTGGACCGGTATGCCATCCATGACGTGGAGGCAGTGACAGCCGAGGTGATGGTGGACCCGGAGCAGCCGGAACAGATCCGCGCCGGGGTGAAAACCGGTCTGGAGGCCGGGGCCGGGGCGGTTATCGTCACCGAGCCGGGCCAGAAATCCGGCAGCCGGGATTATTTTTTTTCTACCCGCCGGGCCTGTCCCGAGTGCGGGGCCGGACTGCCCCAGGCCGATCCCCGGCTGTTTACCTGGAGCCAGCAGTTCGGGGCCTGCCAGGTGTGCCAGGGCACGGGCCGGGTCAAAACCGATGATTCCGACACAGACGCGCCCGTGTGCCCGGCCTGCAGCGGCACCCGGCTGCGGCCCGAGGCCCTGGCCGTGAAAATCAACAATAGAAATATCGGCGAAGTGGCCGCCATGACCATATCCGGAGTCCGGAAATGGCTCCATGGGCTTGACGCGGTTTCAGCAGAGGTCAGCCAGCGGGTTCTGCCGGAGATCAATGCCCGGCTGGAGTTATTGGAGCATCTGGGCGTGGGCTACCTGACCCTGGACCGGCCCTCCAACACGCTTTCCACGGGCGAAGCCCAGCGGGTTCGGATTGCAGCCGAGATTTCCTCCAACCTGCGCGGCGTCTGCTACGTGCTTGATGAACCCACTGTGGGGCTTCATCCCAAAAACGCCCAGGCTCTGGTTTCGGCCCTGTGCGAGCTTAGGGACCGCGGCAACACCGTGGTCGTGGTGGAGCACGAGGAGCCGGTGATCCGTGCGGCAGACCATGTCATTGACCTGGGCCCGGGCGCCGGGGTGGACGGGGGTCGGATAGTGGCTGCGGGAACCCCCCAATCCCTGGAAAAAAATCGCGCCTCTGTCACCGGGCAATGGCTTGGCAGCAGTGCTGCCGCAGATCTGTGGCGAAGAAGCCTTGAAAACTGCCCCTGCCTGACCATATCCGGGGCGAGCTGCCACAACCTGTCCAATGTGTCCGTGGATTTTCCCCTGGGCCGGCTGGTGTGCGTCACCGGGGTGAGCGGGTCGGGCAAGTCCACCCTGGTAAGGGATGTCACCTTCCGGGCTGTCCGGGCGGTCCTGTCCGGCCGGCCCCTGCCAAAGACCCTGGCCGGGCTTTCCGGTATGGAATGGATCAAAAGCGCCAAAGAAGTGGATGAATCGCCCATCGGCCGGACCCCCAGATCGGTTCCGGCCACTTACGTGGGGGTCATGGATGAAATCCGGCGGGTTTTCGCCATGATCCCCGAGGCCCGCGCACGGGGATACACAGCGGCCCGGTTTTCCTTTAACGTCTCCGGGGGGCGCTGCGAGGCCTGCGGCGGTCAGGGCCGGCACCGGGTGGAAATGCCGCTTCTGCCGGTGGTGCATATCCCGTGCGATGTTTGCGGCGGACGGCGGTACAACCCCGAAACCCTGGCGGTGCGATTCAAGAATCGGTCCATTGCCGGGGTGCTGGACATGACCGTTGACGAGGCCCTGGATTTTTTCAGCGCGTTTCCGAAGCTTGTGGGTTCGTTGCAGTTTTTATCCGATATCGGCCTGGGCTATGTGAAACTGGGCCAGCCCAGTCCCACTTTGTCCGGCGGCGAGGCCCAGCGCATGAAACTGGCGGCAGAGCTCACCACAAGGTCTGCCGGCGGCGGGTTTTACGTGCTTGACGAGCCCACCACCGGCCTGCACATGGCAGACGTGGCAAAGCTTGTTTCCGCGCTTCAGCAGATGGCGGACCGGGGCGATACAGTGGTGGTGATCGAACATGACATGGATTTGATTGCCGCGGCCGATTGTGTCATTGACATGGGCCCCGGCGGCGGGGAAACGGGCGGAAAAGTGGTGGCCCGGGGCACTCCCGAGACGGTGGCCGCCTCGGCTGATTCCTTGACCGCCGCGTATTTGCGGGAAAAACTGGCTGCCCAAAAATGATGCGAGAAACAGCCCCCGGCAGCTCACCTGCAGGGGTGTGTCTGCCGGGGGTGTTGTGAAAATAACTACTTCTTCATTTGCTGGTTGAAAAGGGCTTCGCTCTTCTGGGCGGCCTGCTCGGCCTCGTCAGCAGCCATTTTGGCTTCGTTTGCGAGCTTTTCGGCCTCCGATAAGGATTTGCCGGCCTCTGCCTTGGCTTCCTCGGCGTCTGCTGCGGCCTGGTCAATCTTTTCCGTGTTGGCGTTGACCTGCTCCTGGAGTTCATTGAACTGGGCCGTTGTGGCACAGCCCGACACCATGAGGGCGACCACTGCAATAAATGCGGCCATCAGGGTCCAGACAGTCTTTTTCCGGTTGTTTTTTGCCATGTTGCTACCTCCTTTTTTTATGGTTGGTTCAGATCGGTGACACTGCCCACGGCTTCGGGTACGCCGCGCCGGGCTGTCACCACTCGTTGCATCCGCTGCTGGTCAATGCCTGAAAACAAGCCCCTTTGTCTTAACAGGGCCTCGGCATGAGCATGCATATCCGGGATTATATCATGAATATCCGGGTGTACCTCCAGAAAAATTTTATTTCCCTGTATCCCTACCTTAACCGGGGCGTAGATGATTTCCACCCGGTCGCCCACAGCCACTTCATTGAAAAAGATCTCAACATGCTCCGGATACATCCGGATGCATCCGTGGCTGACCCTTCTGCCGATGCCCCAGGCAAAATTGGTGCCGTGGATCCCGATCTGATCGTCGTCCAGGCCGATCCAGTAGTCTCCAAGGGGGTTGTCCGGCCCAGGGGGCACCACGGCCCGGCCCACTTTTTGTCTGGAGCCCTCGGGCACGGTCCATTCCGGATTTTTCACACGGGAAACAACCCGGGTGTCTCCCGTCGGGGTGGCCGCCCCCTGCCTGCCGATACCCACAGGGTAGGTCTTGACCAGATTGTGCTCCGGAAAAAAACGGTATAGCCGCATTTCCGGGATATTGACCACCACTTGCTGGTATCGCGTGGGCGGCAGCACCCAGGTTCTGGGAATGACAATTTCCTGTCCCCGGGGAGGCAGCCAGGGGTCCATGTCCGGATA
The DNA here is from genome assembly GCF_046483245.1 of Desulfosalsimonas sp. GTDB lineage: Bacteria > Desulfobacterota > Desulfobacteria > Desulfobacterales > Desulfosalsimonadaceae > Desulfosalsimonas. Next base: position 45,777 of record NZ_JAWODO010000148.1, read on the forward strand.
CATAAGTTCCAATTCATTGTATCCGAGCTCATAGTTCCGGGCAATATCGAGCAGGGTTTCCCCGGACCTGACAACATGGACCTGTTCATAGCCCACCCGGTTCATGACCGGTGTTTGAACATCTGCCATCATTTGTATCTCATAGCGGAAAGCCGCACCAAACGCAGTACCAGTGCAGATTATGCAAAAAAGGGCGGCCACACAGGCAGCCCGCAGGCAATCCATCTTCATGGCGGCGCCCTTCAGGAGATGGTCAGTCGGGTTATGGAATGCCGGCGGGTATCCACCATGCAGAATCCGGGATTGCCCTCTTTTCCCATCACATCACCCGGGTTGAGCAGAATGGTTTTTCCGCTCTGTTCCTGCCGGGGCATGTGGGTGTGGCCGAAGCAGACCAGGTCGTATTTGCCCGTGGCAGCCAGGCCCTCGGCCATCAGGGGTTCATGGGTGAAGCCGATAGAAAATCCCTGAAAATCGATTTCCCCGAGTATCCCGTAAAGGGTGATCAGGCCGTCTGAGGCTACCGCGGTTTTTGTGAGCAGGTATTTGTCCCCGTCATTGTTGCCAAACACGCAGTGAAGGGGTATCTGCGCCTGCTGAAATTGCTTTAGCATAAACGGGGCAATGATGTCTCCGCAGTGAATAATGGCGTCGGTCTGCTGTTTGCCGATAATTTCCAACGCCTTTCCGGCGTTTTGGATATGGTCGTGGGTGTCGCTGAGTACCGCGAGTTTCATAAGCGTATTTTTTTCTCCGCCGGTCCGGTTACAGGGTCGTTTTGTAAAAGCTTTTCACGATTCTATCAAATCTTTATTTTTTCGTCTTCATGTGTCAATGATAATGGCTTTAAAGGAAAATTTCAACACAGGGTGCTTGTTTGAAAAGACCATGAAACCGGATTCTTCCAGAAATATTGCCGAAAACAAGTCCCGGCAGGCTTCTGCTGATGCGCCTTACGACAGGCGTCAGGCCTCCCGGTCTCTGCAGTTGACGGGTAGTTTGAGCGTTCTGGCGTCGGCTTTTTTATTTTACCTGGCCACGGCTGTGATTCGTTGGGCGCAGCAGGACGTGGTGATCGCGGCCTCGTATTTCGTGTTTGCCCGGTTTCTGCTGGGCTTTTTTGTGATCTGCGGCCTGCTGGCTGTCCGGCGAAAGGGCCCCCGGGTTGTCCGGCTGCATTTGCTTGTGGGGCGCACGGTGTTTAACTGCCTGGCGGTGTACTGCTTCTACCAGGCTGTTTCCGTGACCTCCCTGGCAGAAGGCAATATTTTAAACATGACCTATCCGGTGTTTCTGGCCCTGTTTTCCTGGATACTGCTCAAACACCAGCGGGATCACGTGGCAGCGGCCATGGTGGTGGTGGCCTTTGCCGGCATCTGGCTGATTTTGTCTCCGGGAAAACTGGAGTTGCGGTTGGAGAGCCTGTGGGGGCTGGCTTCGGGTGTCAGCGCGTCTTTTGCCATTATTTATCTCAACATCAGCCGGCTGCACCATGATTCAGATACCATTTTGTTTTATATGTTTGGCCTGGGCGCGATTATCATCTATGCCATGTTTTTCCGGGAGATTTCCGTGCCCGACGCCAAACAGTTGTATTACCTGGCCCTCTGCTCGGTGCTCGGCGTGGGCGGCCAGTACCTGTTGACCCTGGGGTTTAAGTATGTCACGGCCGTGGAGGGCGGGATTCTGTCATCCACCCGGATTCTGCTGGCTGCCGTGCTCGGACCGGTGGTGGCCGCGGATCCGGCCCTTTCGTCGGCCGGCTGGCTGGGTGCCCTGCTGATTTTCACCGCCAACGTGGTGCTGACCCTGCGCAAATTCAGACAGCCGGCTATTTTGGAAAAACAGCAGGGAGAACATTGACATGACCGCTGAAGACTTGTTTGCATATCTGCCCGCACACCGGCTGGAACACCACAGAAACGCCCTTGCCCTGGTGCCGGAAAAAAATGATCCGGATCCGGGGGTGGCGGTTTTTCTCATGGATCCCAAAACCGGATATCATACGTTGACCTGCAGTTGCAAAGCCGCCGCTGGCAAAAAACGAAAATCAAGATGTCCGCATATCAAACAGTTGTCAGAAGCCCTGCGAAAGGTCCCGGATCCGGCCTCCCGGTCCTGGCTGGATACCTTTTTCCGGAAAACCCCGTGGTATGAGACCGCCGCAGCCCTTCACCAGGCCTGCCCGGTCAGTTCCGGGTCCCTGAAAATCAGTCCGGACACATCTTCTGATACCGGTGAAATCCGGGTATGGGGTCCGGACACAGAGCTTTTGGCCGCATTTTCACCCGACCCGGAAGACTCCGAAAAGGCGGCCCTGGAAAAGCAGCTGCTCCTGGAACGCACCAATCTTTGCCCCCAAAAGGACAATCCCTTTCACCGGGGCCGGGTCATGGATATGCTGGCCCGGTTGACCCTTACGGAAACCGAGCGGCTCATGGCCCTCCAGGAGGTGATCAACCGCCGTCAGGCCCTTGAGCAGAGTTTCTGGTTTCGCCTGCTTTATCATTTTCGAAACGTGTCTGCAGATGCAGGGCCGGGTTTGGCCACTGAACTGGAACAGGAAACCGGCCGGTATATCATCGCCTGTACAGACCGCAGCCGGGCGCTTCGCATTGTTGTTCCCCGAAAAGGGGTGATGCGCGTGCAAAAGCAGCTCCAGAATATTTTTCCCGGCACCGGCCAGGTGGTGTGGCCCGAATCCCTGGAATCCATTGTCAAGGTTTCGGCGGATGAGAACAATTATCTGCGCCTGACCCTCTGTCTGTTGCTGCATTTGCCGGACGGCGCCACTGAGGCCATTGAACGCAGCCGCCTGAAAAAATACTGGTACGGGGATGCGGTTTATATCCCGGACAAAAATGTGCTGGCCACATGGAAGGCAACCGACAGGTTCGGCCCGGTCTTTGGCCGGCAGTACACAAAAAGGATCAAACCCGAACGGGTCCCGGAAATCATCGATAAAATGGGAGATATTTTTTCACCTCCCAATATCATTGATCCCAGCGCAAAACGGCTCAGGCTGCACCGGCAATGGGACCGCATGGAGATTGCGGCCGAGGCCGTGGACCGGGACTGGTGCTGGCTGGCTGTGTCCTATGGGTTCGGGGAAAACGTGACCGTCCGCCTGGCCGATATTTACGCGGCCCGCAGGGCGGGGAAGAAATATCTTCCCGTGGATGACGGATGGGTGGAAATCCGGGATCTGGACCTGGGGCCGGTTGTAAAACTGCCGGGAAGCCCGGTTTCCGCCCAGCTTGCAGACGGCAGAAAAACCCTGCAATTGTCACGGATGGATCTTTTGCGGATCCAGGCCGCATCCGGCGGAAATCTCCGGGTCCGACCTCAGGGGGATGCACCTTCCAAAAGCCTTTCGGCAATCCTGGACATGCAGCCGGCAACCCCCGTCACCCGGCCGGCCGGAATGGCCACCGGTCTGCGCGGTTACCAGGAAAACGGGCTTCAGTGGCTAAGTTTTCTTGCGGAAAACCGCATGGGCGGGCTTTTGTGCGATGAAATGGGTCTGGGCAAAACCCACCAGGTCATGGCGCTCATGGCATGGCTTGCGGAAAACCGGCAAAAGCCGGCGCCCTGTCTGGTGGTGTGCCCCACCACGGTGATCTCTCATTGGGAGCGCAAAATCCGGGAGCATGCACCGGGCCTGCAGGCATCGGTTTACTATGGTGCCGGCCGGGAGATGGCCGACCTTTCGGTTCCGGGCATGGTGATGATTACCTCCTACGGCATACTGTTGCGGGATGCGGCGGTTTTGCAGGGTATCGGGTTTGCTGCGGCGGCATTTGACGAAGCCCATTTGATCAAAAACCCGGACACCAAATCCCATGCCGCGGCACACGCGATCCGGGCGGATCTGAAAATTGCGGTCACGGGCACCCCGGTGGAAAACCGGCTAACGGATTTAAAGGCCCTCATGGATCTGGTGCTGCCCGGATGCCTGGGAACAGACCAGGAGTTTGCCCGTCGCTATGAAAACGCAGGCAGGCACCGGCGCAAAGAGCTGCAGCGGCTGATCCGGCCTTTTACCCTTCGCCGGACAAAGGATGCGGTGCTCCACGAACTTCCGGAAAAAATAGAGGACATCCGATACTGCCGGCTCACAGATACCCAGGTGCGGCTTTACCGGGATGCGGTGGCCGGCCGGGGCAAAAAGCTGCAACAACAGCTGGCGCGCGGAGATGCCGATATTCCCTATATTCATATTTTCGCCCTGCTCTCTCTGTTAAAGCAGATCTGCAATCATCCGGCTTCGGTGGACCGGGGGTCAGTCCCCAAAAACTTCAAAACGGATCAGGCAGCCATGGATTCCGGAAAATGGGAGCTTTTTGTGGAACTGCTGGATGCCTGCCTTCAAAACGGGCAGAAGGTGGTGGTCTTCAGCCAGTTTCTGCCCATGATCCGCATGATCATCGCTCACCTTCAATCCATTGGCGTGGAATCGGCCGGCATCACCGGTCAAACCCGGGCCCGGGGCCGTCAGATCGATCGGTTCAATAATGATCCGGAATGCCGGGTGTTTGTGGGCAGTCTCAGGGCCGGCGGCAGCGGGATTGATCTCACCGGCGGATCCGTGGTGATTCATTACGACCGGTGGTGGAATGCCGCCAAGGAGGATCAGGCCACAGACCGGGTCCACAGAATCGGTCAGAACCGGGGGGTGCAGGTGTTTAAACTGGTTACCGAAGGAACCCTGGAAGAAAAGATTTCAGCCATCATTGACCGCAAGAAAAACCTCATGGCCGACGTGATTGCAGAAGATGATCCGGGCCTGCTCAAGACCTTTTCCCGGGACGAACTCATGGACCTGATCTCTTTGCCGGAATAGGTCTGTTATGTTTTTGATAAGCCTGTAAAAAGTCTGATTTCAGATGGCGCCATCAGTGCTTGGTTCTATAATTTTCGCATGATGCCGACCCGGTGGCGGTTTGCTCCCTGCTGACCGCTTGCGCGCTCAATGCGACTTGCAAACCACCTCCGGGCCGGCATCATGGCCGACTGTGTGCAAAGTTTCACACCAAGGGAGTCCGGAGCAACACATTCAAGTCTTGGAAGTAACATCAAAAAAAGTTGCCGTTAATGCTGGATCCCGGGGTTTGGACCGGGAAGAACGCCTCCAAGGAAGTCCAAGGGCGGGGTCGGCTTTTGAAGCGACATTGAGCGTTTTTGCGTGAAAAATTCAAACTGTTTGAGCAAGGCAGAGCGGGTCTGTCAATTTTAAGCAAAGGCATTTGATCAATCCGCAAAAACGGTCAGGAGCGAAAAAGCCGACGCCGGCCGCAGGGCTTCCTTCCTGCAAAACATCAGACATGGATGTCAGGTCCCAAACAGGTCCGCATGGGTGCCGGTGCGCACCAGCCAGAGGTTTTCTTCATCGACCCTGTAAATTAATATCCAGTCCGGTTCCAGGTGCAGATCCCGATACCCTTTCCAGTTTCCTTTGAGGCGATGATCTTTAAATTGCCCGGGAAGCGGCTGTTTTTCAACAAGCCTCTCAATTGCGGCTCTGAGCTTTCTGGTATCTTTGCCCCTGCGTACCGCCAGGGCCGTATCCTTTTCAAACCGGGTTGATGTATGGATTTTGCGCGGAGCCATCAAATACCAAGCTGATGGTAAAGATCCGTGGTGTTGTCATAAGTTTTGACATCTCCGTTTTCAACGGCTTCAATGGCTGCAATGGTTTCTGCGTTGGGCATTTTTCGGCAGGCGATAAAAGAGCGCATCAATTCCCGGATAATCTGGGCTGCCGGCCGATCCATGCTTTCCGCCAATTCCATGAACTGATTGCGCAATTCCGGATCCATTTTGATGGATATCTGGACGTCTTTATTTTTTTTTTTTGTTTGTTTCATTGTGTTTATCCCTTTTTCAATGATTTAAGAAAATATTAGTGCGTGGCAGATGGATTGTCAATCAATGCCGGAAAAATATTCTTTGAATATCTTTAGAATGTTTTTTTAATTGACGCGCCGGGAGGGTTTCCATATGGCCCGGGCTGCGGCGATGATGATGTACTGGGCGGTGAAATACAGGGTGATGTTGATGCTCCGGCCGGCCGGGATGGTGATGAGAAACTTGTTGACTGCAAGGACCACGTCCGAGGCGATAAATATTAAAGCCCCGTAAAAAAGGAGCCGGTCTGCGGCCGGCACCAGTAGCGCGCCGATACTCATGGCCACAATCACCACAATGTAGAGCACCACGGGCTTGAAAAGCGCCTGCTCAATGCCGGAAAACAGCCATATCATGGCCGCGGCAAAGATCACCATTGCCGCGGTCACGGCGGTTTCAAACCCGCCGGGCAGCCGGGCATACCGGAAAAACAGCAGGGTGTAAAACAGGTGTCCGGCCAGAAACGCGGCCAGGCCGAAGACAAACAAGGCATCATAAGGCAGGTCCAGCAGGATGTCGCCGGCCACTGATCCCAGCAGGGCCCCGGCAAGGCAGAACCGGACAAAGCCGCCCATATCCCGGAGGACCAGCACCAGCAGGGTGGCCACGGGTACCGCCTTTGCCGCGGTCCGGGCAGGGCCGCTGATGCCGGCTGCCAGCATCACAAGAAAGGCGGCCGCGCCCAGCGCAAAAACCAGGCTGTATCCGTTGAAATTAAATTTTTGAAGGTTGCCGCCGCCAAATTCCGGCTCTGACTGCATAAGGCCTTCTCCTGTGCTAAAATGTATATCCAATGGCAAAATGAAACGCGCCCGGGCTTTCGCCTTCCCGGCGGTCGAGCTTCCAGCCGTACATGGCGCCCACCGGGCCGATGGGGGTGATATAGCGCAGACCCAGGCCGGCAGAGGTCCGGAAATCATCATTTCCGGCATCTGAAAGGGGGTTTCGCACGGCACCGGTATCCAGGAAAACCGCGGCTTCCAGGTTTAACCCCAGATCAAAGCGAGCCTCTGTGCTGCCCAGGATTGCGGTGCGGCCGCCCACCGGGTCGCTGTTTTCGTCAATGCGCAGCTTGTTTTCGGAAAATCCCCGCACGTCAGCGGTCCCGCCCAGGAAAAACAATTGATCCTCCGGGACCCGGTCATTGTCCCCGTAGGGGTCAATATGGCCGATGCGGCCGTGAAACGCCAGGGTCAGCCGCTTTGTCGGGGAGTAATACCAGCGCGTGTCAAGCCGGTACTTGAAAAAGTGGTCCAGGTCGTTGTCAAGGCCCCGGGATGCGTCCACGGATGCTGAGACCCGCACCCCACGGGTGGGGCGAAGAAACGAGTCAGTGGTGTTGTATGTCAGGTTGGGCGAAGCTGTGATAATGGAGCGGGACCTGTATTCTTCGGCTTCGTCTTCAGGTATGGGCTGGTCATCGGTTCTGTACTGCTCCCGGGATTCGTAGCGAAAGTTGAGCCCTGCGTTTAAATCCGGTGTCAGTATCCTCGAAAACCCCAGGGACGTGCCGTACATCCGGGTTCCGAAATCCTTGTTGAGTTCCTCTGTTTCCTCCGCGAACAGGCTGGCCCCCGCTGAAATCCGGGTGCCGAAAAATCGCGGCTCGATCAGGTCCAGGTCCGCCCGGTAGCCGATCTGGGAAAATTCCAGTTCCGCGCGCAAGGTTTTGTTTAAACCCAGCAGGTTCCGGTTTCCGGCCGCAGCATTGACATAGAGCTGCCGGCGCGTGTCATATCCCAGGGCCAGTTCTGCAAAATAAGGCTTTACCTCCTGGATTTCGGCAATCATATGGATCTTCTCCGCCTTTTCCTCCAGGCCGAAGGTTTTAAAACGGGCGGTGTCCACGGCGTTTAAGCTGCGGATATTGCGCTGGGAGGCCAGAAGATCTGACAGGGAAAAGGGATCGCCTTGCTTGATATCCATTTCCCGGTCCAGGATCCGGCGCCGGGTGTGAAAATTGCCTGTAAAAAAGGTCTCACCCATTTTTGTTGCCGGGCCCGGGTCAATAATGTAGGCAATGTCTGCCCCGGTTTTGTCCTGGCTTATGGAAACCCGGGGCTCAACTGCCACATGGGGATACCCCTGCTCGGAAACCGCTTCTGCCAGAGCGGTTTGATCCTCCTTGACCAGATACCGGCGAAACGGGGTCCCGGGCTTCATCTCCAGCATGTCCACGGCCCGGTCGTTGTCAATAATGCCTCTGTCTTCCACGCTGACTTGGCTGACCATGGTCCTGGGGCCTTCATCAATATGGATCTGCACCGGGACAAGGTTGGTGTCCTGTTTGTCCGGTGCCTTGCGGGTGTCCACGCTGTAATTGATTTCTGCGTTTCTGTAGCCGGCCTCCACGTACAGGGCATTGATCGCCAGCAGATCCTCCCTGAGCACATCTTCTGAGTAGGCGCCGGAATAAAGCAGTCCCGGCAGTGCAGTCAGCATCTGCGCCTTTATGCGTTTGTCGGAAAAGTGGTTGTTGCCGGAAACGGAAACAGAATCCACCATGTGAAAAGGTCCTTCGGTGATTTCAAAGACAACGGGTTTGACTGGCGGCCGGTTCTGCCGGGTTTGCTTTTCTTCGGTCCGGATTTGGACCTCCGGATACCCGCGGGACCTGTAGCGGTTTTTTATGTTCCGGACGCTTTTTCGCAGGCCCATGCCGTTTTTGTTGCCCTCTGTGAAAAGCACCACCTCCTTTTTCAGGGTCATGTTCCAGAAGGCTTGATTTCCCTTAAACGAAACCTCGTACAACGGGCCCTCATGGATTGTAAACCGCACCCGCACATTGCCGTTTTTCTGTTTTTTTTCCACTTTGGCGTCAATTTCGGCTTCAGCAAAACCTTTGCCGCGGTAAAAGTGTTCAAGGGCTTTGATATCCTCCCGGAGCTTTTGCTCCACAAACCGCGACGGCCCGCCCAGCAGCAGGGAAGACTGCCAGGTGGAAAGCCGCATCTTGAGCCGGGCGGATGAAAAGGCTTGGTTTCCCTCGAAGCGGACCGCTTCCACATGGTAAAACGGCCCCTTGTCAATTGTCAGATCAAGTATGCAATGATTGCTGTCCGGATCCTTTTTCACCGAAATAGAAGCTTTGGGCCGGATATAGCCCTCCCTGGCAAACAAGGATTCCACCCGGGATTGCTGGTCCGGTAGATTTTCCGGAACACAGGGGTCTCCTTCGACAATGGTCATGGCGTTTCGGATTTCGCGCTCCAGCAGGGGAAAGCCCCCCTTGATCCGGATGTTCTGGATCCGTTCACGCGGGGTCAGCCGGAAGACCACTTCCATGGGATCGGCTGTCCAGTCCGGGTCCGGGATGTTGATGGCGGCAAAAAGCCCGGAGCGTTTGAGCGACTCTAGGGACCGGGACAGGCGCTGGTCTGAAAACGGCTTTCCCGCCTTGATCGATATGATGCGCCGGGCAATGCCGGAGAGTCTTTGCGCATCTTCCGGATCTCCGGTGATTTCAATTCTGACTGCATCCACCACCGGTTCCGGCAGGACAGTCTGTTGAGCCCAAAGCGCCGATGTTCCCGTCATCCAGATCGTCAGGCCGCAAATGCCGCATATAAAAAAAACCGAAAAATACCGGCGCAGAAATTGTGTCATTGCGATTTTTTCACCTTTACCGGAATTCCAGCCGATAGCGCATTTCTCCGCCGAAATCGCCTTCAGTGTCCTGGAAGGCGTTGACCGAGAGGTTTTCCAGAAGCTTGTAGATACCCGTGCTCTGCTGCACCAGTTCGCCGCTTTTGCGCTCCACTCCGTATTTGACAGTCAGGCGCCGGGAAAGCTCCTTTCCCAGGGTCACCCGCATTTGTTCGCTTTCCTCGGCTTCTGTAGCGTTTCGTTTGTATTCCACCTCCACTATATCAAGGCCGGTGCCCCGCCTCAGGCGGTTTTCCAGGGGGCCGGTGATCAGGCGGGCCAGCATTTGCTCAGGCGCGGTCGCACCCCCGGAGCCGCTGCCGATTTCCCGGGTGGTTCTGCCGGTGGCCAGCAGGGAAATGATATCCTCGTCTTCCTCGGGCGGAGTGGAGGAAAGCGCAAAGTCGAGATTTTCAGGTGTTCCCGTGATTTCCAGGACAATGGTCCACTGTCTTATTTCGGACTCGGCCCGGATGTCGACCTCCGGTTCGATCCGGTAGGGGTCCACAAAGTCGATGACGCCCTTTTGCACGTCAAACTCGGTGTTGCGGTAAGACACTGTGCCCTGTGTAACCTCGGCCCGGCCCGTGAGAACAGGATTTTTCAGACTCCCGCCCAGGGAAAGCTGGGGGCGCACGGTGAGCAGGGCCACGTTGTTGTCCACCATAAAGGAATTTCTGTGTTCGAGGGAGATGTCAAAGGACAGGTTTTTGAAAAAAGGCATCTCAATTTCCGGCATCCGGCTGGGGACCGGGCTCTGGCGTCTTCGCTTGCCCAGTTCGCCTGCTGCATGAAGCAGGTTGAGGTTGAAGTCCCTGTAATAGAGGCCTTCGAGCAGCACCACATCGCCGGTCAGGGCCGCCTGGTTCGGGGTGCCGGAAAAGTTGAGATCCGCATTGAGCTGCAGGTCAAGGGTGTCCGGCACTTCCACGGGCAGCGCCCGGGCCCGGATGTCCATGTTTGTCCTGACAGGTGCGTAGTTTTCAAGATCGGCTGTTCCGTTTACGGAAAACTCGCCCTGGTTGATCCGGCCTGAGAGCCCGGAGACAGTGAGGGCTTTTTGTGTCAGCCGGATGCGGCCGTTCAGGGAATGTACACGCTGTGCTGTTTGCGCAATCGTAAAGCCTGCATCCTGCAGATTGATTTCCGCAAAAATTTCCGGATCGGCAATGCTGCCGCTGATTTCAGCCGAAAGCCGGGCCTGCCCCTCAGGCGCCTCGATTTCAGGGTAGAGTTGCGCGGCAAGCTTTGCCGGCAAAACGCCTTGCGCGGAGATGCGCATGTTCCGCTCCAGCCCGCCGGTGCCCCGGATTGTCAGGGAACCTTCCTGAAACAGGGTGATGCGGTTTTCCGGCAGGGTTATTTCCCTGTTTTCAAATGAGGCGGTAAGACCTACGGCGGAAATGATTTCTTTTTCATGGAAAAACAGATCAAGGGCGGGCAGGTCCAGGTCTGCGCGCGCATTTTCAATATTTGCGGCGTTTCCCTCTGCCCGCAAACTGCCGGTGACAGCCCCGGAAAAACCGCCCATGCCGGCCAGCTTGAAAAAGGGTGCCAGCTGTGTGCCGGAAAATTGTGCTTGAGCCGAAAAATCCCGGGTGGAAAGCGTGTAGGTCCCGTTTAAGGAAAAGGGTTCGGAAATGTTCACCCTTGCTTTTGTGCCTTCCAGCCCGGCGCTGATGTTCATGTCCGGAATCTGCCGGCCTTCTGCAGACAGATCCGATAGGCTGATCAGGGCGTCGATGCCGGGTGCATCCAGGGTGCCCACACCCTGTGCGGAAATTTCGGCTTTGCCCTGGATGCCTGAGTTCGAGAGCCGTTTCAGGGAGGCAAGATCTATGGCGTCGGACCGGATTTCCAGTTCATATTCCCGGTCCATGGAGATCCAGCCCCGGGCCTGCAGGGACTGCTCCTGTGTGATAAAGATTTCAAGCGGGGCTAAATTTATCCGCCGGTCTTTGATGACCGATTGGAGATCAATTGCATCAATGTCCTGCACAGGGGTTTTGAGATTCCGGGCCGCTGCAGTGATTTGGCCTTCGGGATTTTTCAGGCTTCCCCTGATATCCGCCGATACCTGCGCCAGCCCGGAGACCTGCGGGACAAAGTCGCTGATCTGTGCTTCGTTTGTGCGGACGGAAAGATCCAATGCCGGATCCGGCTCGGGCAGAAATGTCTCCGGATCCAGGAGCTGGATCCGGCCGGAAAGCTCGGCCCTTGAAGAAAGGCTTTCCACCAGCACCCGGGGCAGATCCAGGCGGCCTTCGGAAAATTCCACTTTTGCCTCCAGGCGGTCAATGGCGGTATCCATGAAACCCGGGGCAAGGGCGGTGATTTCGGCGTCAACAGCGGGCCGGGCCACATGCCCGGAGATGTCTGCCGCCAGCGTGACGTTTTTCCCTGTTACGCCAGCCACGCCGAATTGTGCTGCAAGCCGGCCCGGTTCGGAAATGCCGGCCCGCGTCCGGAAATCCAGACTGTTTTGGAAAATGTCATAGGCGCCGGACGCTTGCAGGGAAAAATCCGCAGACTCTGCCTTCATGCGCAGGAGATGAACAACGCTTTTTTCCATGCGGGCCCGAGCCGAGACGTTCATGTCAAGGCCAGTACTGTCGCTGTTAAAGGAAATCCCTCCGGCCCTGAGCTGTGCGTCCATGTCTGCAATCAGGTTTTTTGGCAATATTGCCGTGCTCTTAAGGTCGATCCGGCCGGAAACATTGCCCTGAAAAGAATCCATGCCCGGTATTGCCGAAAGCAAAAGATCAGAAACCGTGATGGCCAGGTCTGTGGTCATGGCCTCGGGTTCAAAGGATGGAGTTGTCAATCCCCGGGGAAAAGCCTCTTTGAGGTTTAAGGTGCCGGAAGCACTCACAAGGCCTTTGTAAATACCGGCTTCAAGACGGCTGATATCCACCTGCCGGTCGCGCATCTCCGCCCTGACGGCAATTTTTTCCAGCTCCGCGCCGGGCAGGCGGCAGCCGTCTGAATCCAGCTCAAGCAAAACATCCGGATTGTTGATTGTCCCGTTTGTTTCCGCAGAAATCCTGATCCGGCCGGAAAATTCCGGATCAAGGCTGAGCATCTGCCGGATTTCGGAAAGATCGGCCAGGGCCTGGATTCGCAGGTTAGGGGCGGGCTCGGAAAAAAGCCCGGCCACGCTTCCGGAAACCGAAATCTGCAATTTTGCCGACTGCAGCCGGAGTTCAAGGGGGTCAAGCAGACCTTCTGCAAGGGCGGCTTCCAGGACAAAATGGTCAATTGGCGCCTGAATGCCCGCGGTGTTGACCCGTCCGTTTCGGATGGAAAGCCGCAGGCTCCCGGATTGTCCTGCAATGTCCACATCCCGGGCGGAAATGGAGAAATTTTCGAGAAAAACATCCGGCGGCCGACCTGACTCCCGGGTTTGCAGGCGAAAGGTTCCGTCTTCTGCAGCCAGTTCCCTGATGCCGACATTGAATTGCCGGGCAAAGGTTTTTTCTTCGGGCACGCTTTCCGGTGCGGCTTTCTCCCCGGGTGTGACAAATGCATGCACAATGTTGAGTTTTCCGTCAGGCCCGGTTTCTGCAAATACCCCGGGGCTGCGGATGGTGGCTGTTTCCACCAGTATCCGGCCGGAAAAAAGCTTTATCAGGCCGATGTCCACAAACACTTCTTCAGCCGTGATCACCGGCCGGGCGTCCGGGTCCAGAATTTGGATTCCCCGGACCCGGACGCTGCCCTTAAACAATGAAATGTTCTGGCTTTCCCAGTCAATCCGGCCCGGTATGGCGGCGTTGATCCGCTTTTGAATCATGCTGCCGGCGGTGTCTGTGTTGAGAAACACCTGAGCGCCAATGACGGCTGCAACCGCCAGAACGGCTGCTGCGGCCGCGGCAATTGCCAGTATTTTCAACAGCCGCCGGATCATTGCAGCTCCGCTGGCAGGTCAGTGACCCGGCCTGTTTTTTTGATTCTTGTCATGGTTTCTGTTTCAATGAAATCGTATCAGGCGTCTGTCATGGGCACCGGCTGAAAAAAGGATGCAGTGCTTGCGGTATTGTATGAATTTATTATAATATGCTAAGCAACTGTCATTGACAATACTTTAATGGGATTCTGCTGCCATATTCCCTGCCTTTGTCCGGAAAGCAGGTGGACGCTGAATTGATGCTTACAGGAAAATAATGTCAGGAATCAGGATATGCCGGATCTGGAACTGACCCCGGTGGCCCGGGCCGTGATGGAGAAACGATACCTGGCCCGGGACAACCGGGGCAATATCATTGAAACCCCGGAGCAGCTGTTTCACCGGGTGGCCCGGGCGGTGGCAGAGGCTGACCGGATGTTTGACCCGGGCGCATCCGTGCGCAAAATAGCCGGTGCATTTGAGGCGGCCATGACATCTCTGGCCTTTCTGCCCAACACACCCTGCCTGATCAATGCCGGCCGCCCCATGGGGCAGTTGGCGGCCTGTTTTGTGCTGCCGGTGGACGACAACCTGGAATCCATTTTCCAGACCCTTAAGGACACGGCCCTGATCCACCAGAGCGGGGGCGGCACCGGATTTTCCTTTTCCCGGATCCGTCCCCGGGGCGATACCATTTTTCCCGCATTCGGAGCTTCCGGCGGACCGGTTTCCTTTATTGAACTGTTTGATTCAGCCACTTACATCATTGACCGCAACCAGGTCAGACCCGGGGCCAACATGGGCGTGCTCCATGTATCCCATCCGGATATCGAGGAGTTTATCCGGGCCAAGACCCGGCAGCAGGGCCTGCAGAATTTCAACCTGTCCGTGGCCGTGGACGAGCGGTTTTTAAACAGCCTGGAAAAGGGGGGGCATTATCCCCTGATTCATTCGCGCACCGGGGCGGTGGTGGGGGAAAAACCCGCCCGGAAAATCATGGATATGATCGCTGAAAGCGCATGGGAATGCGGAGATCCGGGAATTTTGTTTATTGACCGGATCAACCGGGAAAACCCCACCCCCGGGCTGGGCCGCATCGAAGCCACCAATCCCTGCGGCGAACAGCCCCTTCTGTCCTTTGAATCCTGCACCCTGGGCTCGGTGAATCTGACCCGGTTTGTTTCGGATCAGGGAATCGATTATGACGGCCTGGAGCGGATCGTGGCCCTGGCTGTGCATTTTCTGGACAATGTGATCGAGGTCAACCGCTACCCCCTGCGGCGCATCGAGGAGTGGAGCCGCACCAACCGTAAGATCGGCCTTGGGCTCATGGGGTTTGCAGATGCGCTGATTGCAATGGGGGTGCCCTACCAGAGCCAAAAGGCCCTGGATCTGGCCGAAAAGATCATGGGCTGCATTCAGCAGACCGCTGCCTCGGCTTCGGCCCAACTGGCAGAAACCCGGGGCAGTTTCCCTGGATTCGGACACAGCGTGTTTCCGGAAAAAGGCGTTAAGCGGCGCAGGAACGCGGCTGTGACAACCATCGCGCCCACCGGCACCATCAGCCTGATCGCCGGGGTGAGTTCCGGGATCGAGCCGGTATTTGCATTTGAGCTGCGGCGCAAGGTGGTCGACGAGGTTATCGAACAGGTTCATCCCCTGTATCAGGCCTGCCTGGACAAGGGGCAGACCCCGCCAAAGGAGATCTTTCAGACCGCCTGGGATGTGACCCCTGAGTGGCATCTCAAAATCCAGGAGGCCTTTCAGAAACATACGGACAACGCGGTTTCCAAAACCGTTAATTTTCCGGCCGATGCCACCATCTCAGACATCCGCCGGCTTTTTGACCAGGCCGCTGCCATGCAGGTCAAGGGCGTTACCGCATACCGGGACCACTCCCGCCCGGCCCAGAGCCTTTCGGCCGGCCCGGTGCGGTGCGAAAGATGCGAGTGACCAATTGATGACGCGCTCGTAAAAAGTCGATTTTCAGATGGCGCTGTAAAAAGTTCAAGATCAAGGCTTGCGCGATTTCGAAGAATGCAGCGTACTTATCCGTACGTGAAATTCTGAGAAATCGCGCGTAACGCAGATATTGGACTTTTTGCGGTGCCATCAATTGATCACTCTTCTTCCAGGGTGATGATGATATCGGCCACTGTGGCGCCCTTGCTCTCTTCGTGCACGAGCAGGGGGTTGATGTCCAGCTCCTTTACCTGGGGGCAGTCCGTGACCAGGCTGGACAGGCCCACCAGCAGCTTTTCAATGGTTTCAATGTCGGCCCGGGGTTTGCCCCGGTAGCCGGTGAGGATCTGATATCCCCTGACGCTTCGGATCATCCTGCGGGCGTTATTTCGGCCGATGGGCGCCATCCGGAAGGAAACGTTTTTAAACAGCTCCACGTAGATGCCGCCGAATCCGAACATCAGCAGATGACCGAATCCCGGGTGCCGGTTGACCCCGAGGATGACTTCTTCGCCTTTGGGCGCCATTTTTGTGACCATTACGCCCTGGATTTGTGCATCCGGGTTGTAGTCTTTGGCATTGTTGACGATATCGGTATATGCCTGCTGGGCTTCCTGGCTGGTTTCAATGTTTAACACCACGGCCTTTGCGTCCATTTTGTGCAGAATCTGGGGGGACACCACTTTCATGACCACCGGATAACCCATTTTTTCGGCTTCCTGGCCGGCTTCCCGGGCTGAGCCGACAACTTCAGCGGGCAGAGTGGGAAATCCGTAACACTGCAGCAGGCGAGCGCCGTCATGCTCGCCCAGTACGGTCTTGCCGCTTTTCAGGCATTCGTCCACGATCTTTCTGGCCCGGTCCCGGTCAAATGTCAGGTCATACTGGGGCAGGATGGTTCGTGTCAGCCAGCGGGTGGCTTCATAGAGCATTCCCATGGCCCGGGCCGCGTTTTCCGGAAACGCGTAGACCGGTACGTGGTGCTCCTGCAGGTATTGCACGCCGGCGGATACGTCCACCACCCCCATAAAGCAGCAGATAATGGGTTTGTCCGTGTTTTTATAGGTCTTGACAATGGCCCTGGCCGTTCCGATGGCATCGGTCATGGACTGGGGGGTTAAAATCATGAGCACGCAGTCCACGCCATCGTCTTTGATCACCGCATCCAAGGCGTGCTCGTAGCGTTTGCTCGGCGCGTCGCCGATGACGTCCACGGGGTTGCTGAAGTTGGCCGTGGGCGGCAGGTGCTGGCGCAGGGCCGCATCGGTTTCATCAGAGAATTGCGCCAGTTTCAGGCCGGAGACCTCGGTCATGTCAGTGGCAATGATGCCGGGTCCGCCGGCGTTGGTGATAATGGCGGTGCGGTTTCCCGCGGGTAGCCGGTTCGCGGAAAACACGCCGGCGTAGTCAAACAGTTCATCCACGGTGTCCACCCGCATGATGCCGGCTTCATCAAAAATGGCGTTGTAAACAGCCTCTGATCCGGCCAGTGAGCCCGTGTGCGAAGAAGCGGCTTTTGCCCCTGAGGCGGTCTTGCCGGACTTGATCACCAGAATCGGCGTGGGGCGGTGATCCGAGGTGATGTGCTTGAGTTTGTCCACGAAGTTTTCCCGCATGCGCAGCTCTTCCATGTAGACCATCATCACCCGGGTTTCCGGGTCCTTATGATAGTACTGCAGCAGGTCGAATTCATCCACGTCCGCCTTGTTGCCGATGGAGATAAACTTGGAAAATCCGTATCCCCGGGACATGGCAAAGTCGAGCACGGCTGTGCAAAGCGCCCCGCTCTGGGAGATAAACGAGATGTTGCCATATTCGGGCAGATGGGTGGAAAAGCTGGCGTTTAACCGCACATCCGGGTGAGGGTTGATGACCCCCAGGCAGTTGGGACCCACCAAGGGAATATCTGCCCGGCGGCAGACATCGGCGATCTCGGTTTCGATCTGCGCGCCTTCGCCCCCCACCTCCTTGAACCCGGCCGAGACAATGACAATGCCCTTGACGCCTTTTTCCACACAGTCGCGCACGGCCTGAAGTGCCAGCTTCGGCGGCAGGATGATCATGGCCATGTCCACCGGGTCAGGGATTTCCGTGATGGATTCGTAGCACCGCACGCAAAGGATTGAGCGGGCCTTGGGGTTGACCGGGTACAGGGTCCCTGTGTATTCGCCCCTTAAGATATTGGCAAAAATGTCATGGCCCACCTTGCCGGGAGTCGACGAGGCGCCGAGCACGGCAACGGATTTAGGAGAGAAAATCGCATCAAGTCTTTCCATTATACTCTCTTTCAGATTTTTTTACGTTTGCATTCTTCGAAATTGCACAAGTCTTGATTTTGAA